>NZ_JBSPUD010000018.1:0-71139 GCF_056861525.1 Stenotrophomonas sp. 82F1 | reverse complement strand
GTGGTGTCGCGGCCGGGCACGCCGCGCGGTCTTGCTCCGCGTCTGCGGCGGGGGGGGGCGCCCCCCCCCCGCTACCGGGGTCGCGTCGACGCCCCGTAATTCCCGCCGGCCCGCATGACCCGCTCTTGGTAGGTGCCAACCTTGGTTGGCACGAACATTCAGGCGCCAGGACCCCAGGTGGGGCAAAGGCCTCCCGGTTGTGTGCCAACCAAGGTTGGCACCTACCAACGGCGGTGCGCCGGCGTCTGAACCAATTGCCGCCCGCGCGACACTGCGTCGCATCTACCCCCTGCCACAGGCCGCCAAAACAGGGTAAAATGTCGCGCTTCCCCACATCTCGGGTATGCCGATGCTGCGCATCCAGGCTGAAGCTCTCACCTACGACGACGTCTCGCTCGTCCCCGCTCATTCGACCATCCTGCCCAAGGACGTCAACCTCGAAACGCGGTTGACGCGCGACCTGAAGCTCAAGCTTCCGATCCTGTCCGCAGCCATGGACACCGTCACCGAAGCACGCCTGGCCATTGCCATGGCACAGCTGGGCGGCATGGGCATCATCCACAAGAACCTGAGCGTGGAGCAGCAGGCCGCCGAAGTGGCCAAGGTCAAGAAGTTCGAGGCCGGCGTCATCCGCGACCCGATCACCGTTGGCCCGGAAACCACCATCCGCGACGTGCTGGCCCTGACCCAGGCGCACAACATCTCCGGCGTGCCGGTGGTGGGCAGCGACGGCCTGCTGGCCGGCATCGTGACCCATCGCGACATGCGCTTCGAGACCGAGCTGGACGATCCGGTCCGCCACATCATGACCAAGAAGGATCGCCTGATCACGGTCAAGGAAGGCGCCGCGTCTGATGAAGTGCTGCAGCTGCTGCACCGCAACCGCATCGAAAAGGTGCTGGTGGTCAACGATGATTTCGCCCTGCGCGGCCTGATCACCGTCAAGGACATCCAGAAGAACACCGACTTCCCGAACGCTGCCAAGGACATTGCCACCCGCCTGCTGGTCGGCGCGGCCGTCGGTGTGGGCGGCGATACCGATCGCCGCGTGGAAGCGCTGGTCGCTGCCGGCGTGGACGTGATCGTGGTCGATACCGCGCACGGCCATTCGCAGGGCGTGCTGGACCGCGTCAGCTGGGTCAAGAAGAACTTCCCGAACGTGCAGGTCATCGGCGGCAACATCTGCACCGGTGAAGCCGCGCTGGCGCTGCTGGACAGCGGCGCGGACGCAGTGAAGGTGGGCATCGGCCCGGGCTCGATCTGCACCACCCGCGTGGTGGCAGGCGTCGGCGTGCCGCAGATCACCGCGATCGACCTGGTGGCCGAAGCGCTGCAGGACCGCATCCCGCTGATCGCCGACGGTGGCATCCGCTACTCGGGCGACATCGGCAAGGCGCTGGCCGCCGGTGCCTCCACCATCATGATTGGTGGCCTGCTGGCCGGTACCGAGGAATCGCCGGGCGAAACCGAGCTGTTCCAGGGCCGCTCGTACAAGAGCTACCGCGGCATGGGTTCGCTGGCCGCGATGGAGAAGGGGTCCAAGGACCGCTACTTCCAGGACGCCGCCACCGCCGACAAGCTGGTGCCCGAAGGCATCGAAGGCCGCGTGCCGTACCGCGGCCCGGTGGGCGGCATCATCCACCAGCTGATGGGCGGCCTGCGCGCCACCATGGGCTACGTGGGCTGCGCCACCGTCGAGGACATGCGCAGCAAGCCCAAGTTCGTGAAGATCAGCGGCGCCGGCCAGCGCGAGAGCCACGTCCACGACGTGACGATCACCAAAGAGCCGCCGAACTACCGCTCCTGATGCGGGACGAGCAAAGAGGAACGAGGAAGCTGATTCCCGTTCCTCTTTCTCCATCTGCCGCTGAAAAATCTGACGTTTTCGTTTTCCCTACTGCATTGCCGGGGCGCCATGACCAACATCCATAACGACAAGATCCTCATCCTCGATTTCGGCGCGCAGTACACGCAGCTGATCGCCCGCCGCATCCGCGAGCTGGGCGTCTATTGCGAAATCTGGGCCTGGGACCACAACCCGGCCGAGATCGCTGGCTTCGGCGCCAAGGGCATCATCCTGTCCGGTGGCCCGGAATCGACCACACTGCCGGGCGCGCCCGCCGCGCCGCAGGAAGTGTTCGACAGCGGCCTGCCGATCTTCGGCATCTGCTACGGCATGCAGACCCTGGCCGCACAACTGGGCGGTGCCACCGAAGCGGCTGACCAGCGCGAGTTCGGCCACGCCGAAGTGAACGTGATCAACCCGGATGCGCTGTTCAAGGGCCTGAGCGACCACGGCGGCGAGCCGAAGTTGAATGTCTGGATGAGCCACGGCGACCACGTCTCCGTTGCACCGCCGGGCTTCACCATCACCGCCACCACCGACCGCATTCCGGTGGCCGCCATGGCCAACGAAGAAAAGCGCTGGTACGGCGTGCAGTTCCACCCGGAAGTGACCCACACCCTGCAGGGCCAGGCGCTGCTGCGCCGCTTCGTGGTGGATGTATGCGGCTGCCAGACCCTGTGGACCGCCGCCAACATCATCGACGACCAGATCGCCCGCGTGCGCGAACAGGTGGGCGATGACGAAGTGATCCTGGGTTTGTCCGGCGGCGTTGATTCGTCTGTGGTGGCCGCGCTGCTGCACAAGGCCATCGGCGAGAAGCTGACCTGCGTGTTCGTGGACACCGGCCTGCTGCGCTGGCAGGAAGGCGACCAGGTGATGGCGATGTTCGCCGAGCACATGGGCGTGAAGGTCGTGCGCGTGAATGCCGCCGACCGCTACTTCAGCGCGCTGGAAGGCGTGAGCGACCCGGAGGCCAAG
The DNA here is from genome assembly GCF_056861525.1 of Stenotrophomonas sp. 82F1. Taxonomy (NCBI): domain Bacteria; kingdom Pseudomonadati; phylum Pseudomonadota; class Gammaproteobacteria; order Lysobacterales; family Lysobacteraceae; genus Stenotrophomonas; species Stenotrophomonas sp. 82F1. The sequence continues at coordinate 68,315 of NZ_JBSPUD010000018.1, read as the reverse complement.
CGCAAGATCATCGGCAACCTGTTTGTTGAGATCTTCGACGAAGAGTCGAACAAGCTGAAGAATGCAAAGTGGCTGGCGCAGGGCACCATCTACCCGGACGTGATCGAGTCGGCCGGCAGCAAGACCGGCAAGGCGCATGTGATCAAGAGCCACCACAACGTGGGCGGCCTGCCTGAGCACATGAAGCTGGGCCTGGTGGAGCCGCTGCGCGAGCTGTTCAAGGACGAAGTGCGCCGTCTGGGTGTTGAGCTTGGCCTGCCGCGCAGCATGGTCTACCGCCATCCGTTCCCGGGCCCGGGCCTGGGCGTGCGTATCCTGGGCGAAGTGAAGCGCGAATACGCCGAGCTGCTGGCCAAGGCCGATGCCATCTTCATCGATGAGCTGCGCAAGGCGGACCTGTACGACAAGACCAGCCAGGCGTTTGCCGTGTTCCTGCCGGTGAAGTCGGTGGGTGTGGTGGGTGACGCGCGCGCTTATGAGTGGGTGATTGCGCTAAGGGCCGTGGAGACGATTGATTTCATGACGGCGCATTGGGCGCATCTGCCGTATGAGTTCCTGGGGACGGTGAGCAACCGGATCATCAATGAGTTGCGGGGGGTGTCGCGGGTGGTCTATGACATCTCGGGGAAGCCGCCGGCGACTATTGAGTGGGAGTGAGGGGAAGGAGTTTTCCCCTATAAATCAACAGTTTAGGAAGTCTCCAAAAAGATCATCAACAAGAATGTGATTCTTCTAGGCTGTTGATTTTAAAGACTACTTCGTGTGAGTAATTTACCTTTAAGAGCTTCCAGGTAGCGAAGCTGACGGTAAATTTGACGGGGTGCGCAAGCTCTTTGGACTGGGATTGGCGTAGCCACGAAAGAACTACCGTCAGCGACGGTAGTTCTCCCTCTTAGACATCAGGATTTATGCGGGCTCGCAAGGGTATGTAGGTCTCGTGATAGGTGACGGCAATTGGCCGTTTCAATCAGGAGACTATTCCCGTGCTGACAGACTTCGCCCTGCGGAACTTGAAACCCCGCGAGATCCTTTACAAGGTCGCCGATCGCGATGGCATGTACGTCATCGTTTCGCCGAAAGGCACCATTACCTTTCGATATGACTACCGGATCAATGGCCGACGAGAGACGTTGACCATAGGCCGTTATGGCTTCGGAGGAGTTTCACTAGCCGAAGCCCGAGAAAAGCTACGCCGTGCCAGGCGGCTGCTGGGCACGGGTACTTCGCCAGCGCTACAGGAGCAGCGAGAGAAGGGGCGTGGATCGGAGACCTGTACCTTCAGCGATCATGCCTCCCGGTGGCTTTATGGGGCCACCATGGCCGAGTCGACCCGTTCAATGCGAAAGAGCGTACTGGATCGCGACATCTTGCCGACGTTCAACAAACGCCTTCTTGGTGAAATCCATGGGGAGGATTTACGCGCTCTGTGTTTGCGCGTGAGAGCGCGAGGCGCACCAGCCACCGCCGTTCAAATTCGGGACCTTGTGAAGCAGATATATGGTTACGCGAATCTGCATGGGGAGAAGGTGGCAAACCCTGCTGATAGAGTAGATGCGGCTTCCATTGCCACTTTCGTGCCGAAGGATCGTGCCTTGTCTCCGCAGGAAATCCACCTGATGTCCAAGCAATTGGAGTTCGTGGCTACCTATCCGACGATCCGGCTAGCGTTGCGCATGATCTTGCTGACGTTGGTGCGAAAGAGTGAGCTGATCGAGGCGACTTGGGACGAGGTCGATTTCGAGAAGGCAACCTGGACGATTCCAAAGCAGCGAATGAAGGGGAGGAGGCCGCACGTGGTTTATCTCTCACGCCAGGCGCTCGACATTTTCGTGGCGTTGCATACCTGTGCGGCCGGTTCCAAGTTTGTCCTGCCGTCGCGCTACAACGCTGACAGTTGCATGTCCAAGGCGACCCTGAACCGTGTCACGCAGCTTGTGGTCGAGAGGGCCAAAGTCGCGGGCTTACCACTGGAGCCGTTTACCGTTCACGATTTGCGCCGTACGGGATCAACGCTGCTGCACGAATTGGGTTTCAACCGGGATTGGATCGAGAAGTGCCTTGCGCATGAAGACGGACGGTCCTCGCGCTCGATCTACAACAAGGCCGAGTACGCTGAGCAACGGCGACACATGTTGCAAGAGTGGGCGGACATGGTGGATGCCTGGATCAACGAGCAGACCTACGTTCCGAGACTGTTTCCGGAAAACTTGGCGGGTCCTGTACATTATGGTCTGGGATTGTAGCTTCAGGTAACGCTTTGGGTAATATTGGACCTGGGCGCTGTATGGCCATGTCGGCCGCATAGCGCCAGCGGGCCCAAATGAGGAATCCGCCGATCGACGTGGGCCGGTGTCTCGACATCTTGCTGCGCCAAATCTGGTTCAAACCTATAAGGTATTGGCGACTTACCGCTCCATTCTCTGATCTTTCGAAAGAAACGGATGACCAAGAATTCCTCGAACGATGCATTCCTGCCGGAAGGCGTCTACCAAGCTGGAAGCTAGGAGATTGCGTGGCGATCAAAGCGATTTTCGTCGGTATCAACAAACATCTCGATGCGAAGATCCCAGAGCTGAGCGGAGCCCGCCGCGACGCGACTGCGTTGTGGGCACTGTTCACCGACATCATTGAGGGTTTGGCTGGTCGACTGCTTGTCGATGAGGCAGCCACACATGCCGAGGTATCGCAGGCGATCCTTGGGGCACTGTCGGCCGCGGGCCGGGACGACGTGGTCGTCATCACATTCGCTGGGCACGGTTCTCCCGATGGGAACCTGGTCCTGTTCGATACCAACCCAACTGATCTTTCCAGCACAGGCTTGTCGATGGCCGACTTGGCCGATGCCTTCAAAGCGACGAAGGCGCGTGCGGTGCTGTGCGTGCTTGACTGCTGCTTCAGCGGGCAGGCGCCTGCACGCGTACTGGAGGCTGCAGCGCGCCCGCGAAGCGCATTTGCGTTGACTGGGATTTACGGCGAAGGGCGCATTCTGCTTGCCGCCTGTGCAACCAACGAATCTGCCTGGGAGCAGCCGGGCACCGGACACGGATTGCTTACGCATGCCGTGATAGAGGCGTTGACGGGTGCGGTCGGCGACTCGGTCAGCTTCCCGGAAATAGCCGGCGAGATTATCCGGCTGGCGCGTGTCGAGGCCGAGCGCATCAGCGTGACACAGACGCCTGTATTCCTGGGCAACGTCCAGGGTGGCCTTGTGTTTCCAGCCCTTAAGCGTGGTGACAACTACGCCGCTGCGTTCCCGGCCAGAGCGGTCCAGAAAATGTCGGGATCATTTGCGGAATTTTCCGCGCACGGCTTTCCGCCGGAGATCGTCGATCAGTGGACAACGGACTTCCCGCGAGGCCTCAACGCGCTTCAACTCAAGGCCGTCAACGAACACGGCGTACTGGCCGGCAGATCGCTGCTGGTGGTCGCGCCGACCAGCTCGGGTAAGACCATGATCGGCGAACTGGCTGCGATTCAGGCAGTCACCGCCGGCAAGAAAGCGGCGTTTCTGCTGCCGTATCGGGCGCTGGTCAACGAGAAGTTCGAGGAGTTCAGCGAGCGATATGGACCCGCGGGCCTGCGCGTCGTTCGGTGCAGCGGTGATGCAACGGATGGCATTGGCCCCGTGTTGGGCGGTCGCTATGACCTGGGTTTCTTCACCTACGAAACCTTTCTCAATCTGGCGCTCGGCTCGCCGCGCCTGCTCAACCAGCTCGGCCTCATCGTGCTTGACGAGGGCCAGTTCATCACGGACCCGAATCGAGGCATTACGGTCGAGTTGATTTTCGCGCTTCTGCTGCGGGCGCGTCAGCGCGGCATCGAACCGCAACTGGTGATCTTGTCGGCGGTCATTGGCAACCTCAACAGCTTCGATCGCTGGCTCGACCTGCCCTTGCTGATGTCCCGCGAGCGGCCTGTGCCCCTGGTCGAGGGCGTGCTCGATAGGCGCGGGATGTTCCAGTTCGTCGATGCGGACGGCACTACCAAGACCGAAGCCCTGTTGCCTGCGCATCGCATCGTGCAGCGTCGCGACAAGCCCAGCTCGCAAGACGTGATCGTGCCGCTGGTTCAGCAACTGGTTGGACAGGGCGAGAAGTTGCTGGTCTTCCGCAACATGCGTGGTCCGGCACAGGGCTGCGCCAAATACTTGTCCAAGGAATTAGGCCTGGGTCCTGCGACGACCGTCCTGGACGTGCTGCCGAATCAGGATCTGACCGGCGCCTCGCAGGATCTGCGGGAATGCCTTGCTGGGGGCACTGCGTTCCACAACACCAATCTCTTGCGCGCGGAGCGCGAAGCCGTGGAGAAAGGTTATCGCAACGCTGGCGGCGGTATCCATGCGCTGGTGGCCACCACGACACTGGCTGCCGGTATCAACACCCCGGCATCGACGGTAATCCTGGCCGAGAACGAGTTTATCGGTGACGACGGCCGCCCATTCACCGTCGCCGAGTACAAGAACATGGCAGGACGGGCGGGACGGCTCGGATACAACGAGACCGGCAAGGCCATCATCCTCGCCGACACGCCGATGGAGCGCGCGCAACTGTTCCAGAAGTACGTGCTCGGCGTGCCGGAAGACGTGAAGTCATCCTTCCAGCAGCGCGACCTGCCAACCTGGACATTGCGCTTGCTTAGCCAGGTTCGGGGCGTGCGCGCCACCGAAATTCCTGGCCTCCTGGTCAACACGTTCGGCGGCTACTCTGCATCACGCGCAAACCCGCAATGGATCGCGATCGTGGAGCATGAAGTCACCGCGTTGGTCGAGCGCCTGCTGCAGGCGGGGCTGGCCGAGCGCGAGGGCGAGTTGATCCACCTGACCTTGCTCGGACGGGCCTGCGGGGCTTCGTCCTTGTCGTTTGAGTCGAGCCTGCGACTGGTTGAGTTGATGAAACAACTGAACGCCGCACAGACGTCGCCCACCCAGGTGCTGGCGATGGTGCAGGTCCTCGACGAAATGGATGCGATCTACACACCGGTCATGAAGCGGGGGCGGTCGGAGAGCGTGCGCGCCAATGATGTGGCGCAGCGTTATGGGCATTCGATGACGCAGGCACTGCAACGATATTGCCGGGACGAGATTGAGTTCTGGTGCCGATGCAAGCGCGCGGCGCTCTTGTACGACTGGATCGAGGGTACGCCAGTCGACGTGTTGGAGAAGCGGTTCTCGACCACGCCCTTCGGAGGCGCTGTCGGATACGGGAACATCATCGGGATCGCCGACGCAACCCGCTTTCACCTGCGCTCGACGCACCAAATCCTGTCGGCGCTCTTCCCGGACCAGCCCACGTTCCTGGCGGGACTCGACGAAGTTCTGCAACGACTCGAATTCGGCCTTCCGGCCGGTGCGCTGCAGCTCACAGACGTGCGGCTCGCTCTGACTAGAGGGCAATACCTCGGACTCTTCAACGCCGGATGCTTGACGCCGGAAGCCGTGAACGACTTGAGCAGCGAGCAGCTAGAAGCATGCATTGGTCCAACCAGCGTGTCGCTGCTGAGGCCACAAGCTTGAACACCATGGTCCTGCGCCGGGGACTGAAATTTTTGGATAGAAACGTCGCCACCATCGTGGCGTGGCCGCGAACGGAGTCAACGTGATAAGCGACTACTTCAGCGATCGTCAGAACGGTCCGCGCGCACGCACCGAGCAGGTGATTTCTCCCACTGTCTGGGCGGGCCTCGTGGCAACGGTACAGGCGTTGATCAATAGCGGTGCATTCGGCCTGCGTTTTCCCGAACGCTGCCCGGATGGACAAGCCACTTGCGGCGGCGATGTGGACGCCTTGGCGGCTTCCGTAAGCGCAGAAATGCCGGGTCTGGCTTGGCCGTTGGAGACAGTCTCTCTTGATGGGGAGGGCTACTTTGCCAAGCGCCAGCCGTTCGCGCCGGACACCTTGCTCGTCTTGGACTTCATCGAATTCGTTCACGCGTCAGTGGCAAAGCCGATCTCGGGGAAGTATCACGACTTCTTCAGTCATCACCACCTGACCTTCGACCAGGAAGCGGGGCAGGAGGACTTCCGCGTGACCGTCAATCGCATCTTCGCGCGCAACGGGGTTGCATTCGAGATGCTGCCCAATGGTCGAATTGAACGAGTGCTCCCGCCGGTGCTTGGCGAAGAACTGAAACGAACGCTTTTCAATACCGGAGATCGCACGCTCGACAACATGCTCGACGAGTGCCGGGCCAAGTTTTCGGACCGCAATCCCTTAGTGCGTCGCGAAGCGCTGGAGCGGTTGTGGGACGCATGGGAGCGACTCAAGTCACTGGCTGACCCGAGCGACAAGAAGCGTTCGGTCAAGATCATCCTCGACGCAGTGACCTCCGTGCCGTCGCTGCGGGAGAGATTGGAGACGGAAGCGACAGAACTGAACTCCATTGGAAACAGTCACCTCATTCGGCATTCGGAGATCAGCCAGGTGCCGGTGATCGATGTGGACCAGGTCGACTATCTGTTCCACCGACTGTTCGCCATGATTCAGCTGATGCTGAGGAAAAAGTAAAAGTGCGAAAGCCCGTACGTTGCGCGATGACGGCGGTCGCTCATGCGGGGTTTGGGGGGGGGGCTTGTTAAATGGAAAAGATCAACCGAGGAGAGACGCAATGCTTGAATGGTACTTGGAGGTAAATGCCCTGTTTCGGGCAATGCGTCAGAAAGCGATCGATGCACAAGGCCTCCTTGCGAGCGACGATAAAGCAGGGGCCAAGTTGATCAATGGCTATTTGAAAGCTGACTATCAACTACTGCGCAAGCTGTGGACCGGTGCAGGGTTTCCTGAGCAAGACATGGGAAATCTTGGCAGGCATATCGGATTTGGCGACGCCAATGACTACGACGACATCCTTGCGCGCGATCTTCCCCAGGTAGAGGTGAGGGCGGAAGCGCATGTGCGTGAAGCGACGGGTACCAAACCGAGCATAGGCTTCGAGGAACTGCTGCATCCGGTTATCTTCGCGCATGCCTTCCAGCACTATGTGGACGGACACTACCGCGATGCCGTCTTGAACTCCGTCGTTGCGATCTTTGATCTGATGCGAGAGCGCACTGGCCTGGACCTCGACGGCGCGGCTCTGGCGACACAAGCGTTGAGCTTGGAAAAGCCGCACTTGATCCTCAGCGAACTCGACACGGAGTCGGGCAGAAATGACCAGAAGGGGTTCATGCAAATTTTGGTCGGTGCCTATCTTGGCATTCGCAATCCCAAGGCTCATTCGCTAAATCATGATCTCGACCCGGAGAAGGCCGCACAGTATCTGATCTTCGCCAGCCTTCTAGCCCGACGGATCTACGAAGCGAAAGACGCTCCGAAGGCCTGAGACGCGCCAGTTGCATCGGTGGTTCTCGATCCGACCGCGAGCCACTGGAACTCAGGCGATGTCCTGCGAGGGAATGCAGGTAGCGCAAAGAATCGAGCACTTCGCAATGTGCTTTTGCATCAGGGATTTCTAAAGCGGAACAGGCCGCACACCATCACAGGGGCACCCAATGGCAAGAATAAGAAAAATCGAGATCGCCAACTTCCGTGGCATCAAGCAATTGGTGTGGTGTCCGTCGCCTGGCATCAATTGTCTGATCGGCACGGGTGACAGCGGAAAATCCACGGTGCTGGATGCGATCGATCTGTGCTTGGGCGCCAGGCGCAATGTGCAGATTTCCGACGCTGACTTTTTCGGCCTGGACATCACGGCTCCAATCAGCATCACGCTGACACTGGGCGCGCTGGATGACAGCATGAGTACGCTGGAAAGCTTCGGTGCGTTTCTGCGCGGTTATCACGCCGCCACGGGCATCGTCGAAGACGAGCCGTCTGCCGGTGCAGAAGTGGTTCTCTGCCTGAATCTGACCGTCGCCAGCGACTTGGAACCATCCTGGACTCTTATCTCCGACCGCGCCTCCCAGCAAGGTCTGGTGAAGACACTCGCATGGAAGGACCGTCTGGCCTTGGCGCCGACGCGGATCGGTGCGCTCGCTGACTACAACTTGGCCTGGCAGCGGGGCTCGGTGCTGAACCGCATCTCGGAGGAACGCGCGGATGCTTCGGCGGCACTCGTGAAGGCTGCACGGGATGCGCGCGGCACCTTTGGCGACCAGGCCGAGCAGCAATTGGGAGAAGCGCTGGGGATCGTCGCTGCGACCGCCCAGGAACTCGGCGTCCACATCGGCGCGAAGGCGAGAGCACTGCTCGACTCGCATTCCGTGTCGTTCGGAGGCGGGACCATCTCCCTGCACAACGAGGGCGGCATCCCACTTCGCAGTCTTGGCGTTGGGTCCACGCGCCTGTTGGTCGCAGGTCTGCAGCGTAAGGCGGCCAGCCAAGCCTCGATCGTCCTTTCGGACGAACTGGAGTACGGCCTTGAGCCGCACCGCATTGCTCGGTTTCTCGGCTCGCTCGGAGCGAAGGAAGCGGCCCCGCTGCAGGCGTTTCTCACCACGCATTCGCCAGTAGCGCTCAGGGAGTTGTCGGGCAGCCAGCTCTTCGTGCTGCGCCGCAGTCTCCACGGTCATGAGGCCCGCATGGTGGGCCCCGATAACGACACACAGAGCACCATTCGCCTCTATCCCGAGGCCTTCCTGGCTGGTTCCGTGGTCGTGTGCGAAGGGGCCAGCGAGATCGGACTCCTGCGTGGTCTGGATTTGCACCGAATCGAACATGGCGGCGTGTCCCTGTCAGCACAGGGCATTGCGATGGTCGACTGTGGCGGTGGCGAGCCCGACCGGCCATATGCTCGCGCGGCGGCCTTCCAGTCGTTAGGCTACAGGGTGATGGTCGTACGGGATGACGACAAGAAGCCTACGCCTGCCATCGAACATGCATTCCTACAGGCCGGTGGCGCGGTCGTCGCCTATCGCGCAGGCCGCGCATTGGAGGACGAACTGTTTGGCAGCCTTACGCCAGCGGCTTGTCAAAAGCTAATCAACTACGCATACGAACTGCATGGCGACCTGATCCACGAACACCTGCGCACCGTCTCTAACAACACGCTGACCGTTCAGGCCGTCTGGGACGAAATCCAGAACACGCAAGCGCTATCAGTGCCAAGCCGAGCCCTGCTCGGGCAGGCGGCGCGCATCCGCAAGGCCGGTTGGTTCAAGTCCATCTCGTGGATGGAGGATGTTGCAAGGACTATCGTGGCGCCGGACTTGCCGCTATGCGATCCGGGCTTCAGGGCACTTGTGGACCAAGTATCTGCGTGGGCTGCCCATGGGCCCCGCTGAAATCGACCTGCGCGGGATCGCCCGCGGCACGGTTACGGCACCGGCCGGATGCGGCAAGACGCAGTTGATCGCCCACGCCCTGGCCGCTCACGGAGGTCGCAAACCCATCCTCGTGCTCACGCACACCAATGCTGGCGTGGCGGCACTTCGTGGCCGGTTGGACCGTGCCGGTGTGCCGCACAGTGCCTATCGATTGAGCACCATAGACGGCTGGGCCATAAGGTTGATTGCGAGCTTTCCGGGGCGCAGCGGTCATGACCCGGACATCCTGCGGCTCGCCACGCCGGCGCGGGATTACCCGGCGATCCGCGAATTCGCCTGGAAGCTGCTGCAGGCGGGGCACGTCAGCGAGGTACTGAAAGCGTCCTATGCGCATCTCATTGTTGACGAGTACCAGGACTGTTCGGTGCCTCAGCACTATCTCGTCTACTTTCTCTCGTTGATCCTGCCGACCTGCGTGCTTGGCGATCCGATGCAAGGCATCTTCGGCTTTGGTGGCAACGCCTTGGCCAACTGGGAGCACCAAGTGTGCGCGCATTTCCCGGTCGTGGCGGAACTGGCCACGCCGTGGCGGTGGCGCAATGCTGGTGCGGAAGCACTCGGACAGTGGCTCCTGGAGGCTCGCCGCCTGTTGGTGGCTGGTCAGTCGGTTGATTTGCGTACCGGGCCACTAGCACATGTGACGTGGGTTCAGACCGTCCCTCCCAACGACCACCCGCAGCGACTGGCTGCGGCGCGGACAATGCCGCCTACCGCCGACGGTCGTGTGCTGATCATCGCCGACAGCCGTAACCGTTCGAGCCAGCAGAACTTCGCAAGCCAGACGCCAGGGGCCTCGACCGTTGAGGCGGTTGATTTACAAGACCTCATCGCCTTCGGCAATAGTTTCGATGTTGCGTCTGCGGGGGCCTTGGGGCAACTGCTGGCGCTGGCGCAAAGCGTCATGACCAACGTGGGTGTCGCAGAGCTGACACGGCGTCTGGAGTCGTTGGCCCGAGGAACCGCAAGGAATCCGCCGTCCGCAGCGGAGAGCAGTGCCTTGGCGTTCCAGCGCGGCCCGTCCATCGCCGCAGCCGCAACACTGTTGTCGGAGTTGCGCGAAATGCCGAACGTGCGCGTACATCGGCCCGCCATTCTTTACGGCGTACTCAAGGCGCTGCGTGGGGCCTCGGCAGGAAACGTCCCGCTTGCTGAGGCTGCCAGGCGCGTGCGCGAAGAGAACCGATTGTTGGGCCGCCCGTTGCCCAAGCGTGCGGTCGGCAGCACGCTGCTGCTCAAAGGGCTGGAGGCAGAAGTGGCGGTGGTGCTGAATACGGAGGGCATGAGCGCACAGCACTTGTATGTGGCCATGACCCGCGGATCAATGAAGCTGGTTGTGTGTAGCGCCAGCCCCATATTGGGCTAAGTAGGAGGGGAAAGTGGCAAGAGAGAACAAGTTTGCAAGCTCGGGCGGTGCAAAAGAGACGCCCGTGGGAAAGCTCATGGAGACCATCGTCGAGGACGTGATCACGGCGAAGGCGATGACCTTTGCACAATGGCATGCCCTCAGCGGGAACCCCTTGGTTCCGCTTGCCATTCCGGTGTCGCAAGGCGGGCAGTATCGGGTCACGCAAGCAGGCGTGGACGCAGCTCACTTGCTGTCACAGCAAAGCTGGAAATCACGCGAAGCCTTGCGCCAGACGATTGATCGGGAGGCCTTCATGAAGCTTTCGTTCCAGGCCATCGGGGACACGCTTCGCGACTGCCAATCGCGCCTTCCAATAGTACCGGATGGCCAGAATGAACACGACGTGCTGCTCGGTGACGATTTTTATGCGGTGCTCGCCGACGACTACCAAGCGCGCCTGCAGCAGTTGGCCGCCAGCGCGAGTCCCGACGTCGACCGGCATATCCCTTGCCATCTGTTTCACTCGGATCAGGCCGTGCCGGCATTCTCCGTGGGGCCGGTGCGATTCCTGCCGAGAGTGGAATGGCTCGATTCCTTTGTCAAGGACTCGGAGGTCCGCGAGCTCATCCGCCAGGTCGAGGCTGGTGAACTGGACATAGAGGAGTTGACCGCTCGATCAACTGCCGCCGAGCGTGGTCGCCGCGCGTCGCATGCGTTGGACGTTTTGCGTACGCTGCGCCATTACAGCTGGATAGCTTCCATCCGGATGGAAGGGCATGAGCATGCGCGGTCGCATTTCAAAGCGTCGGTGGTGGTGGGACTTGCGATTGACGCAATCGGACTGAGGTTCCAGGTCGGGGATGCGCGACGATTTACGAAAGCTGGCCGGCAGCATCTTTTTGCAGAGGACCGGTTCGCGACCACGCTGGACGGACGGATATTGCGTGGGTCGAGCGTACAGATGCCTGGCCTTGGCGGACGCCCCCGCGCGCTGGCTGCCAAGATGGCGGGCGAACAATCCTTCCTGGATGCCGCCGGATGCATCTTGCAGCACTACGTCGTTGGACGACGAACCGGACATGCGCTGCATCTCGTCGAACGCTGGGCCAATGCGCTGTATTGGGTCGGTGAAGCTCGTCGCGAGGCTTCCGACTTCATGGCCGTTGTGGACTATGGCTGCGCCGCCGATGGCCTTTCCGGCGCCGGGGGAAGCGCCAAGGACATGACCGCCTTCGCCGAGGCAGCCCTCAAACCGATCGATGACTCTGCGCCTGATGGGAAGCTCACTGTTGATGCTGCAGTCAATACTGTTTATCGCGAAGGGCGCAACAAGCTCGCGCATGGCGAGATGTCAGGGCTGCTAGAGGATCTTGCGGAGCCGCGCGCAGTCGGTGAAGCGCTACTGACAGCTCTGTTCGATGCTGTGACCCCGGTGCTCGCTGATCTCCTCAAGAACGAACCAAATCTGTTTAAGGTTGATGAGAAGCCTGCATATCGTCTGCTTGTGGCAAGACTGGCAGCGAAGAAAGCAACTGCTTGAGGGCTGATATCAACCTAGGCAAGTGGGAAAGGTGCGGTGCCGGGTACCAGGCACAGGCAGTCGAAGAGTCGACTGCAGTGACGCAGCGATTTCCTTCAAAGCACCAACAAAGCGACCTATGCAATGGACTTTATTGACAAACAGATTCCCCCGCCAAAGTCGTGGGAGAAATTCGAAGATTTGACTCGCGCACTGTTTGCCGCAGTGTGGAGGACGCCCCTCGCCCAAAAGAACGGTCGGTCTGGCCAACAACAGCACGGTGTTGATGTCTATGGAACGCCGCAGGCTACACCCGGAAAGAATTTTGGCGTGCAGTGCAAAGGGAAGAACGAAGGCTACGGAGCCAAAGCGACTATCGTGGAGTTCAATGCAGAACTCGCCAAGGCGGAGAAGTTCAAACCAACGCTTGGACATTGGACGTTTGCTACCACAGCGCCCAACGACGCACGACTTCAAGAACATGCCCGACTCGTGTCCGAGCAGCGCGTTAAGGAAGGGAAATTTCCTGTAGTTGCCATTGGATGGGACACGATTCAAGCGCTGCTGTCCAGTCATCAGGCAGTGGTCGAAGAAATCTATCCCGAGCATGCAGGCGATCTCCCAAAAATCATGGCAGCGCTGCGTGCGCTACCAGGAGCCGACGAACTCGATCAGATCCGTCGGAGCCTCATTGCGTTCGCGCCACGATCAGCAGCAGTCAATATTGAGGCGTCTGTGTGGTCCGAGGTTCAGTTCGAAATGGCACGTGATCTTGGGCCTGCACTGATGGGGCGTTCACTCGGGCCCGCAGATGTCGCGGCTTGTCCCACACTTCCGGAGGTAGCTCTGCTGACTGCCGACTTGGAGCGCGCCGGATCTGCTCGACTAGCGGGTGTGCCGGGAGCTGGGAAATCAATCTCAATCCTTCAAGTGGCACGCCAAATGCATGGCCGCGGATGGCGGGTTCTACGTTTAGCTGACCCGATTGGAAAGGTGCCTCCTTTTGACGAGAGCCCAAAACCGACCCTCTACATCGTTGATGACGCACACCTGACCCGCCCCGCATTGCTTAGTGAGTTGGAAGAGCGGGCCACTGCATCGCGATGGGTGTTGAGCGCGTACACGATCTCTGAAGACAAGGGCGGCTTTCCGGGTGCCATCCAGCTTGATGCTAAGCGCGCGGTCCGGGTTATTGCGGAGGGTTTGCGGGCTTCCCCCGAAGCGACGCTTGCCGCTGTTCGTCGCGCCGATGATCGGATCGGCGATCGTCCAGGAGATGAGCAGCTCGATCTGCGCCTCGAGCAGGCTGCGGAGCAAGCGCTCTATCCGTGGCAATTTTGTTTCATCCTCGGAGGAGGATGGCGGCGAGCGAGTGCATTGGCAAGTTCCGCGCGTGCAGCAGGAGCGGACTTGGTGCTCGCCGCTGCGGCAATTCGCCAGTTGGCAGCACGTGATGCGCATTGTTCGCGCGAAGCGTTGCTGCAATTGGTCGGGGACGCGTTGCCGAACTCTGATGGCAATGCCGCGATTGCTTGGCTTGTAGCGCAACGATTTTTACTAAGTGTCGATGATCTTCGCTGTCCACATCAGCGTCTCGCTAGCGTCCTCCTTGCACGTATTCTGGACGGTCAGACAGCCAAAGAGCGCCAGACGATTGCCACTATGCTCAGAACAGTGCTCGCCGACGTTGAGATGCCGCTCGGCGGCCTAGGTGTGCTGCTTGGCGAACTTTCGTCCGCTGGCGAATACGGTATGTGGCGTCGTCTTGTGCAGCCGGCATGGCTTACTCCCGTTCTAGAACGCTGCTGGGTAGCGACGGAACCACTTGGCATTCGGCATGCCTGTTGGTTACTCAGCAACTTGCATGGCTATCTGCCCGAAGAGATGAATGTGATTGCCGATCACAAGGAAACCCTTGCAGAGTGGATACAGGCGGCGCCCGAAGGCGCATGCTATGCGATTGGCCGCGTGATTAATCATGTGCTCAATACCAATAGGGCACTTGGCGAAAGCATCGTCGCGCTAGCTGATCCACGCACATTGGCGACGGCGATCAGTGTCGCAGCCCCGTTGCATGCTGGTGAGATCGCCAATTTGCTTTCGATGATGGGTGCTGGCAGGGATGATGTGTGGAAGGCCTGCTATCTTGAACACGTCGACCACGACGCGTGCCATCGTATCGTGTCAACATGGCCGCAGGACGCCTACCTGTCGGTCGTCGCCGATTTTTGCGAGCATTTCTGCTACTTCGAACCAGAATTCGGGTTCACGCTGATTGAAGCACTGATCCCGGCCATCGCCGATCGACTACGTGCCGCTCCACAAGACGCGTTCGACGAACTGCGCGATATCGTGTGGAACGCGTTGCGGCTTTACGATCCGCTTCACATCTATGTAGGCAAGTTGGCACCTTCTCGGCGAATGCGGCAGGTAGGGCGAAAGATCTGCAGGTGCTGGTCGCCGAATGATCTCGCAATGAGTTTGTCGCGTAGCACGCAACGAAACTTCCAAGCAGCCGCAGGGCTTCTTAGCTTCATGCATAGGGCGTCGCCAAAGCAGTTCGAGGCGACGGTATTAGCGCTCGATTGGGGCGAGATCGACCAAGCGATAGGCCCAGATTGGGCGGAAAATATTGGCGATGCAAGAATGCTGCTCGGGGTCGCGTACGCCGTACCTGCGGCGAGACTCGCAATCCAAGCGATGGTTAAATGCAATGAACCGCGTATCGTCAGCATGTCGACACATCTCGCAGCGATCGCTCCTGCTAGCGCGCTACGTCATATAGCGGCGGGCAAGCGCATTGCGCTCTGCCATTGGGGCCACGTCGATTGGCAACTGGGAGCATTAGTCCTGGCGAGGATGGTTCAGTCGGAGCCAGCACTAGTTTCCGCTTTACTCGAACCGCACTACGGTGGGTTGGCGGAGGCGTTGTCGCAGCCCAGCCCCACTTTCTACAATGAAGGACTATTGTTTCTACGCCTTCTCGCGCAGGTTGAGGCTAGTGGCCTAACTCGGGTGCTAGATCAAATCGATGTAAAAAGGGCAAAGCTGGGCTGGCGTGACGCGCTTCGCGGTCGGGAGAACAGTCGTGAGCCTGGCGCAAAGGCGCAGGCGCGGCAGGTTGCTTCTTTGCTGGTCCATCATGCGTTGGATCGCGGTGATGCAGTTGGCGAGCTTGCGCGCCAACTGCGGCACGACTTTCCCCGTCAATCTTTACCGGCTGCAAAGATTCTTGAGCCGATTGAATTGAGTGACATGAATGAATGACCCGTTGTGCCATTGCCTAACGATGGGGCTTCGGTGACGTGATGTCATGTTGCCGGCGGGCGAGGTGCCACGACAGCAAAGCCTGTATTTCTTGACCACTATTGAGACCTCCCAAGAAGAATCATGCCGTTTGACTATCTAGCAGCATTTCCCATCCCGGCTAACGTACTGCCCCCAAGGCTGCGCGGCCTGCTTGAGCCTGTCGGCTTGTCGCCAGACCAAGTCGTGGAGGTGGCCTCCATGCACGAATCCGATCCACATGGGGAGCAAGCCGAACACCTACATCTGCTAATGGCCGTGGTTCCCGGGGTGGATGAGGGGCCCATAGAAGTTCCATCTGAAGCCGGCAATGGTGTGGTCGAATATTCCGTTCCTGCAGGTGATAAGCGTGGTTGCTCCGCCAATTTCTCTCCGTCAGTATCGGGGTATGACTACATTGTTGCGGCGTGGGGTAACGGCTCTTTCTACACCTTCAATCTAGCTGAGAAAGTCTGGATGACGCTTGGACTGACACCCCGTTGTGTCGGGAATGATCAGCAACGTCTGGTCTACGACGACCTGGGCCTCCCAGAGATTGGTGTGGCAGAGGGAGAGGTGTCCAGTGACTATCACTGGAGCTTGAAGAGATCAGTCAGTTGGCGCATGTCGAATGAGTACCTTCGTCGCTACCTTTGGCTGCGTGGCGCCCGGGGCGTGCGGGTCTTCTACTACTCAGCCTTGCTACCAGACGTCCCCGAAGTCCGCGCAATCATGGGAGGAGAGTCTCATGTAGTTCGCAAGCCTGCCGAAGGGGTCGCTTGGCATGAATTGGACATCCGCGAGCACAGGGGCAGGCTTCTGCTTCAGCTATGGGCTTCGGTCGAGGCGGTGATGCCAGATCTCTGTCCAGAGCAGACCGCTGAAGGCATTCAGTGGCCTGGCGATGCTGAGCCCATGACTCACGCGCGCGCGAACGCCTTGGTGGGACACGATCCGGTCTATCTTGACGATCGGTTTCTCGAGAAGTACGAACAGAGTGTTTTCTACGACTCGACGCCAGCTTATGTCTGGGGTAGATGGTTCTGTAGCCCATCGTACCGGGGGCAGTGGAGTTTTACTGAATGCCGGCGAGTCGGAAGAAATCTCATTCAGGTGCCGATGCGGGAGTTGTATAAGCCAAAGCCAGATCGCGAAATCGTGCTTGCTCGATCATTTGCGATCGATCCGGCCGACTTGGCGCACGTGGATCTGGAAGAAGAGCATGTGGTCGCCAAGGTGCAGCGGCTGCTCGATGTGCTTCTACGATTGGGCGATGGCCTTTCCGCACTCGGTGTAACCGTGGGATTGAATAAGTCAGCAGTAGAGCTGACCGGCTTTGATCGTGCAGAGGTGGCAGCTAATGGTTGGCTGGCCTATCCGGCGCTCGGTCGGTTGGCCCAGGTTGCTCCGCTGAGCATGACGCAGCAGATGTTCCTCGCTCGCTGCAAAGGCTTGCACGAGGTGTGGCAGCGCGTTCCAAACGGCCACCTCAAGTCATTGTTGGAGCGAGCTGGGTGTCCGAAGGGGGCTGTCAAGGAGCTGGGAAGCCTTCGGTTGCTGCAGGCTCTTCTAAACATCATCGAAAGGCTGAACGCTCACGAGGAGGCAGGCGATGCCTTTGCCTCAGGCAAAGAGCCAGAGGGTTGGAACGACCGCAATGAAGCCATGGCCCCCTTGTTCTTGAACAACGATCTCAGAATCGCCGATGCGCACGAGGCAGTGGAGCAATGCTTGACGACCTTGCAGCGGCTAGGCTTCGACACAGCTAACGTCAACGCAGGCTACGGACGAGCGCTCGATTTCGTGTTGGACGGCGTCATCAATGCCTTGGGAGCAGTGGCCGCCGCTATCGAGAGGTTGTTAAGGCGAGCGTAGGCTGACCTGTAAAAAATCAGGGGAGGGGACAAGGCTCGCCGTCTCCTGTATTCTTGCTACGTGATCGATGATGCTGTTGCCAGAGTCGCCGCCCCGCAAATCGCTCCATCTCCCGCGCCAGCAAAAGATCTGCGCTTCTGACGGTAAAGGCGACGGTAAAGACCCATGTCCATCACAGCCAAGTCCTTTAATCATGCGGGTTTGGACGACCTGTTGATGATCGAGTGGGGATGAGTTGAAAGAACGAGGGCGCCGAAAGGCGCCCTTGTTGTTTGTGGGACGTCGCTGGGCCGCTGGGGCTCTCTCGATCCGTTTGTAAGCTCCAGCTCAACGATGGATGGTTTTTCTCTTTGTGGAATTGTAATTCAGGATTCCATTGGTGACCTGCGCGCCTTCGAAGAGGTGTGAAGTGCCCTTGTAGTGGATGAAGAGCTGGCGCGCGTCTTCCCTTCTCGCAGGATCCGGCTCCTCGAGAATTCCTTCAATGTGCATAAGAATCCATGTGCACAATCTGGCATCATCCATTGCGGTACGAAGGTTGGCGCTGGTGATCAGCTTTACGCTCCGAATAAATCGGATTGCGGCGTCATGAACTTCTTGGGCTGTTGCATCTGCCACGTGCCAAATCCGCCCAGTGGCCATTAATAGTCTCGCCTGTTCGTCCAGGCTGGAAAAGATGATGCCGTCGCCATAATCTTCGCTGGATGCCCATATTTCGTGCGAAAGCACGTTTCTGAGTTCGTATAATCCGCGAAATAATGATCTCGCATAATTGAATGCCGATAGTACAATTGGATCATGCTCGCTATAGGGGAACGAGCACAAGAAGTCTATTCTAGCCTTTGGGCTAGGGAATTCCTTAAGCGTACGCTTTGCCGCAAGAAGCTCGGACCCATGTGTCACGTAAATTATCTTTTGAAGAAGATGTTGCAATAGTGTGCATGACTGGATGACGGAGGAGCTTAGGTCGGTAAAATGGGAGGGAATATCGATGTCAGCGCCAGTGCGCAATGAGATTGTTGTCCTTTCGACGATCGATCCGTAGTAGCTTTTCATGATTTGCTGGCTGCTGTGGTCAGGGGGTGTTATGCCCCCGTTATGCCTTCTTATTAAAAAATCGAGCTAGACTGAATTCGTCAGCGATAAGATAATTCTGCAATCAGGCGGTGTTGGTTCAGAAGGCCACGTCGTATGAGAAGGTAAGATCCATTCGCATCCGAGGTGCGAGACGTCGGGCAATCGCGTACTTTCGCTCTGACTCGACCGTGGCCAGCAGTGCAGATTCGATCCGTTTGAAGTCTCTTTGACGAATCTGCGAGAGGTCGTGTAAGGAGATGCCCGACATCTTGGGTGTTGCCACACCTTCTGGTGTCCGAGGTTTCGTGAAGAGCCGAAGCGCATCCATGACGGACGTCTTGCCGCTGTTGTTAGGCCCAACGAGAATGGTCGTTGTGTCTTCGTCAGCCAGATTTATCGTCAATCGGTGAAGCACCCGAAAATTCCGGATCGATATGGTCTTCAGTCGCATAACAACGCCTTCCTTGGAGCGTGCTAGTCCGCCATCCAGAGTATAGGAGGCCTGATCCCGTGAGAACAGTCAGATTGCATATCGTCGGTATCGGTGTTTTTGGGGGTCTCACTTCGAACGCACCTATGTCACTTCATTCGCTCGGGCTTGGTTTGGAAATATGTTAAACAACGTATTTTCCCGAGGTGATTGATTACTAGTCAGTCAGAGGTTGCGGTGCATTTCTGGGCGGCTGGGGATGGCCGCGATCACTCCGGCCTCACCTCCCGACAAGCCCACTCAGCTAACCCTCGGCAAGCCAGGAACAGCCCATCAACCACCCCCTCATCCAGATGCCGCTCTGGCTCCGCTGCCACCCGACAGCGATCTGCCGAATGCAGCACCTCCAGCACTGTCAGCAGCCCCACCAACGCGCGCTCGGTCCTCGCCAGGCTCATGCGTCGCCCAGGTGACACATCGTTCTCCGGCCAGGGTAGTCCATCTGAGCCCTCGCAGCCGCGTATGCGCTTGAGGATGCCGAGCAGGGAGTTCAGGTCGGGCAGCGGGGTGTCGTCGTTGATGGGCTCAACGGCGGTGTACGAAGAGAAGGTGTCGGATTCGTTCATGGCGTCGGTTTCCTTGGCTGTGCTTAACAGCGCCACCGCGTAAGCGGGTGGCGGACGATGCGTGGCTGCAAACCGGGACGAAGTAGTGCCATGACCGGTGGGCCCGAAGACCCCCACGCACCGCCCGCCATAAAGGCCGACGGATTGCCCGCCGGCGCCGGTTAAGGACGGCGCCGACGGGCAAGCGTAAACAACAGGCACATCGAACGTCACGGGTTTGCAGACCCGGTGCCACCCGTTGTCGGTGGCGCGCCATGGTGTCTACGCGGTCGCTTCGAATGCAAATTGAAATTCGCGAGGAAATCGCGGGATTCGAGAGCGAAGAACTATTGTTGCACGCGCCAGTCGTGCAGCACGCGA
The DNA here is from genome assembly GCF_056861525.1 of Stenotrophomonas sp. 82F1. Lineage (NCBI taxonomy): Bacteria > Pseudomonadati > Pseudomonadota > Gammaproteobacteria > Lysobacterales > Lysobacteraceae > Stenotrophomonas > Stenotrophomonas sp. 82F1. The sequence goes on along the minus strand of NZ_JBSPUD010000018.1, from coordinate 48,539 downwards.
CGCCACGAGACGCATTCGCGCAGATGCCCTGCGGAGTACGAATCAAAGTGGCGTAATCGCCCATGCCGCAAGCGCATAGCGCGACGGCCTTCTTTACAACAGTTCTTAGTCAGCCTCGGCAGACAACGGCACGCGATTAGCCGCACACCACAAAAATCGGTTCAAACCCGACACCGTTAACAAGCTCACAGCTTCAACCAACGCCATCCTTAGCCGCATTCCCCACCAGCAACTCAATCATCGCCCGCGCCGCCGCCGACTGCCGCCGATGCGGCGCATAGATCACCGAGAACGGCCGCGATCTCCCGCGCAGCTGCGGCAGCACCTCCACCAGCTGCCCACGCCGCAACCGCTCGCGCACGATGAACTCATAGCTCTGGCAGATGCCGATGCCCTGTTCGGCCAGCGACACCACGCCCAGCACATCGTCGGAGGTCTCGATGGACGAACTCGGCAGCCAGTCCACGTCGCGCCCACCGTCGCGGAAGATCCAAGGCGCCAACCGCCCGGTGCGCGGCATCACGAAGGGCAGGCACAGGTGCTGCTGCAGATCCTCCAGCGTCTGCGGCGTGCCGCGGCGCTGCAGGTAGTCCGGCGCGGCCACCAGCAGCAGTGGGGCGTCTTCCAGCTTACGCGCCACCAGCCCGCTGTCCGGCAGCTGGCCCAGGCGGATGGCCAAGTCGAAGCCTTCGGCCACCAGGTCTACGTTGCGGTTGGTGATGTTCAGTTCCACCTGCACCTGCGGGTACTGCTGCGCAAAGCGCGCCAGCACGGGCGGCAGCCGATAGTGGCCATAGGTGGTGGGCACGCTCAGACGCACGCGGCCGGCCAGCGCGCCGTCCTGGCCCTGGACGGCGCGCTCGGCGTCGTCCAGCAGGCCGAAGGCGGTGCGGACCTGTTCCCGATAGAGCCGCCCGGCGTCGGTCAGGCCCACGCGGCGGGTGGTCCGCTGCAGCAGCTGCCGGCCCAGCCGCGCTTCCAGGCGGGTGACCGCGCGGCTCAGCACCGAGGGCGTGGTGGACAGCGCCACCGCGCCGGCCGTGAACGAGCCGTGCTCGACCACCGCCAGGAACACCTCCACATCGCCCAGGTAGTCGAACTTGCGGCTCATTTGGCTCTCCCGGGAACAGATGTTTTGCGATGGGGCCAATTTATCGCCGCTGGGGCGATGAATAAAGTGGCGGCCATTCCCCGATAGGAGCTCCCCATGAACCTGATGACCCGGCTGGCCGCAGCGCTGGCCCTGACCCTGGCCGCCAGCGGCGCGCAGGCCGCCAACGTGCTGGTGGTGCTGTCCGACGAAAACCACCTGGACCTGAAGGACGGCAAGGTGCTGTCCACCGGCTTCTATCTCAACGAGTTGATGCAGCCGGTCAAGCTGCTGCTGGACGCGGGCCACGAGGTGACCTTCGCCACGCCGCAGGGGCGGGCGCCGACGGTGGATGCGTCCTCGGTGACGCCGGCGTACTTCGGCAACGATGCCGCGCAGCTGACGCTGCACAAGGAGCTGCTGGAGAAGCTGGCGTTGACCTCGCCGACCGCCTCGCCGGTGGTCAGCCTGGCGCGCGTCGAGCAGCGGGGTTACGCGCGCTTCGATGCGGTCTACATTCCCGGTGGCCACGCGCCGATGCAGGACCTGCTGAAGAGCCCGGCGCTGGGCCGGTTGCTGGCCGACTTCCACCAGCGCAACAAGACCACCGCGCTGGTCTGCCACGGGCCGATCGCGCTGCTGTCCACGTTGCCGGATGCTGCGGGTTTCGTGGCGACGCTGGATGCGGGTGTGATGCCGGCCACGCCGAAGTGGATCTACAGCGGCTACCAGATGACGGTGATCAGCAACCAGGAAGAAGAGCAGGCCAAGCCGCTGCTGGGCGGCGGTGAGATGAAGTTCTACCCGCAAACCGCGTTGGTGCGGGCGGGTGCGCGGTTCAGTGGCAACGCCACGCCGTGGACCGGGCATGTGGTGGTGGATCGTGAGCTGATTACCGGGCAGAACCCGGCTTCGGCGCTGGAGGTGGGGCAGCGGTTGGTGGAGCGGTTGAAGTAGGGCGGGGTCTTACCGTGGATCTTTCACAGGCCCATCTCTACCGTCGATGATCACTACGAGCTGCGGATGTTCCTGCTCAAAATCTCTCTTCTCCCTTTCTGCTTCTCTTGAATTCTCATAGTCCGCAATGGACCGGATCCCGCTCTCACCATAAGCTTTGGCGTTTTCCTCTTTCGCAGTACAAAGCCTTTTGTACTGCCAGATGAGCCTTTCAAGGTCCTCGTCGGAGTACAGACGGCGCAGGTCGTAGAAAGCGGGGTCTCTACCGGGCAGGTGTCAATCATCCTTGCGTTTGTGAGTGTCTTGGGGCGGTGCTAACGGCTGCACGAGCTGGAGGTATCCAATCTCGCAAAGCCGGAAGTGACCACCGCCATGCCGGGGGCAGGATACGTCGGTGTGATCACGATATGCATGACGACAATCGCGACGTCTCCAGTGAAGGGGAGGTCCAAACCGCCTGCCTCAACGCCGGGGCGGGCGTCATTTCCTTCGTTACGAATCGCCAACCAATGGACACCTATTGCCAAACATTCTGGGCAATGACGCCAACTGAATTGGACACGTCCGCCAGACGGAACAACAGAGCGAGCCGGGATTGGAGGTGAGACGGCGCTCGTATCGCGCTGATCTAGTCAGGGGCTGATGTCGTGATCGGCGCGCGTTGAATAGGATCTCCGTCACGCTGGCATTTCCAGTGTCTGGCCCACGGTTGCTTTGGTTCCTGGCCAAAGCCCATGGGCCCCACGCATTGCTTCACCTTGCCTACCGAGATGCAACTTGGCCCGCCAGTGGGTGGAGGGGTAGGCTACCCAAGACACTTCCGAAGACGCAGCCAAAGGGCAGGACGCAAAGAATGGAATCGACAATCACCAATCCACCTCGTAAGGGCGAGTTCTTCCAGCTGCAGCCAGATGTCCGACGAGGCGGAAAGGGCCACGGGGTGGTCTTTGAGAACGAGGACGCCCTACTTACCCCTCCCAGACTCATTTTGTTGCCTAAGACAGGTGGCTTCCCAGTGTTGCGCGAAACCCCGCGCTTGGTCTATCACCCTCGCGAAGGTGTACTCCCCGAGGATCTGGAAGGCGGGATGAGTGGCTATTGGCTGGTCTCCGAGCGCCTGCGTCAAGTGATGGAAGCGGTCGACCCTGATGCATTCGCCTTCGCCGATGTCGACTATCGCTTGGTCGACGGTTCAAAGGGGCCGACCTACTACCTCTGCGATGTGGTGCGTACGTTGGATGCCTTGGATGAGGAGGCATCTACACTCGACATCGAGATTAGTGATGAGTTTGAAGCCGGTAAGTATTACGGGCTCACGGGTGATGTCCGGCTGGCCTTCAAGCGTGAGGTTCTGGATTCGGCCCACGTGTTCAGATTGGCGTTCCATGGAGGGGTCTTCTGCGATCGCACATTCAAAGATGCCGTGGAGGCCGCCGGAATCGTCACGCCCAGGAAGTCCAACGGCCTCTGGTTCGAAGACGTTGTGAACTGCTGAGCCGGTGACATCGGCGACAGGGAAGGAACCTGGCCATGCCCACCTACCGTAGGTAGATGCAATCTTGGTCGTCAGTGGGTGAAGGGTTAGGCTACCTAGGACACTTTTGATAACGCAACGGCAAGGCAGGACGCATAGCATGGAATCAACATCCATCAATCAACCGCGTAAGGGCGAGTTCTTCCAGTTGCAGCCGGATGTTTGCCGAGGCGGCAAGGGGCATGGAGTGGTCTTTGAGAACGAGGACGCGCTACTTATCCCGCCCAGGCTCATTTTGTTGCCCAAGGCCGGTGGTTTCCCACCGCTGCGCGAAACCCCGCGCTTGGTCTATCACCCTCGTGAAGGTGTACTCCCCGAGGATCTGGAAGGCGGGATGAGTGGGTATTGGCTGGTCTCCGACCGCCTGCGTCAAGTGATGGAAGCGGTTGACCCCGACGCGTTCGCCTTCGCCGATACCGACTATCGCTTGGCCGATGGTTCCAAGGGGCCTACTTATTTTCTTTGCGATGTGGTGCGGACGTTGGATGCCCTGGATGAGGATGCCTCCCAACTCAACATCGTGATCAGTGACGACTTTGAGGCTGGCAAGTACTACCGCCTCACAGGTGACGTGCGGTTGGCCTTTAATCGCAAGGTCCTGGGTTCAGCGCATGTTTTTAGATTGCCCTTCCATGGAGGGGTCTTCTGTGATCGCATATTTAAGGATGCGGTGGAGGCTGCCGGAATCGTCACGCCCAGAAAGTCGAACGGACTCTGGTTTGAAGACGTTGTGAACTGCTGAGCCGGTGACATCGGCGACAGGGAAGGAACCTGACCATGCCCAACTACCGTACGCACCTCCAGGATCACCATGCCATCGAGCAGCAGACGCTCAATAACAGTCCACTGCTTGCCAAGCTGCAGAAGGCGGGAACATTCGATATCCACGCCGCAGAGAACCGCCTCTTCCTACCCGCCGACCCTCGGTTTGCTCATGCTTTAGGGGTCACCCCCCATAGTGGCGGTCCGCTTCGCGCCTATCAGCAGGGAATGCTAAACAGCTTAGATGAGTTGCAGCAAACTCGCGACGGGCAGGCCGCTTTGGAAGGGGATCCGTCAGCGATAGATCGGATCATCAGGCGCGTGGAGCAGCTTCGCGACACGGTCAAAGTCGGCCTGATCAACGGCGACTTGAACACCAACACTCCCCTTGGTCAAACCCCTGCGGAGACCACTCAAAGGGTCCGTTACTTCTTCGACAACATCCCCGCTTACTACCAGACCCACGCTCAGCAGATCGAGTCCTTGAAGGGCTTCAACGGCGTGGACCACGGCTGGGGCGCCATCGTGCATACCGAGCCGCGGATCGTCACTTCGCTGCATCAGTTCCAGGTCGATACCCGGCCGATCATTCGCGGTGGCAACATAGAACTGCAGCGCAGCGGGTTGTCGCTGGCCATTGCCAATGCCCACTACGATGGCCGTGTGAGCATGTCTCCCGGCGGCATCCTGGTAGTAGAGCGCACCCTGGGTGAGGAAGCGGCCTATCGCATTCGTGTACCGCGTGCACAGCAGGGCTTCGCCTCGATGGACCTGCTTCTCGGCGAAGCCTCGGCCAGCCCGCTGATCCGTGCCGGTGGTCTGTTGGCCTCTGGCGCCGATGCCGTTATGACGACGTGTCGCGTGTCCGAGCTGCTGCAGCAAGGCAATGGCACAGCCGCGCAGTCTGAGTTCAACCATGCACTCGCACGCAGTGGTGGCGGTTGGATGGGCGGCGTGGCAACGGCCTCGGTCATTGGTACGTCGAGCTTCGTGCCGGCGGCGGTGGTCGCTGCCGATGCGCTGTTCATGAGCAAGGCCTTCGACAAAGGCGCTGATCTGCTCGACAACCGCGCCGTCTACCGCCAGGAAGACAGTGCGCATGTGCAGTGGGAGTTCAACGGCCGCAACTGGCAGCGCGAAGCGAAGATGGCGCGTGCGGCCGATGGTTTGCCCGACGCCGCCGAGCATAGTGTCGGCGCCAGCTATGAGAAGGCGCGTGAGTTGGGTGCCAAAGCCAGTGTGCGTGCCGTAGAGCTGGCACTGGGCAAAGCACATGAGCCGCAGAATCCCTTCAGCATCCCGGCAGGGCCGCAGGATGTGAAAGGTCTGGACAATCAGAACTGGCAGCGTGATCCGCAGACCGAGCAGTGGACCCGTCAGGTGAAGACGGCCGTGGTAGGCGCCAACGACCGTGGCGTGTACGAATCCCAGATCGCCACGCCGGAGCGCGCTGCAGAACTGAACCAGCAGGCGGTGCAGCGTATCGAAGACAACATTGCCCATGGCAAGGCCGCGATCGCGGCCAGCTATCTGGAAACCCGCGCCGCCACCCGTGCCAGCGATTTCGTGCCGTTGGTACCCGATGCTGTGGAGACTGCGCGCGCCCGGCCCGATGCCATCCTGGGTTCGGACAATACGATGTACCAGCGCGACACCACCGGGCAGTGGAACCATGATGGCAAGGTGGCCCAAGGGAACCTTGCGTTGGAACTGGAGCTGACACGCACGATCCAGCAACCCTCGCTGGAACGGTTCGAGCGCACGGTGGCTGCACTGGAAGCCCGGCCTCCGCCGACCAACGCCGAACTGAACCAATACGAGCAGCGCCATGCCTATGCCTCGGCGGGCGTTGCGCCAACGCCAGTGTGGCAGGAGGCGATCGCGTTGGCCACGGCGCGCACGCGTGAGCAGCACGGCATTACCGGCGCTACGATGCAGGAGCTGGGTCCTGCCGTTGACGGCCATGCCGGCGAATCCCGGCCGATCACGCACTACCAGGTGGGGCAGGACGGCGTGGCCCGACCGGTGGCGGTGACCACCACCGAGGAGCTGCAGGCGGCATGGGGGGAAGTACGTGCACGTGCAGGCGAGCAGCAGGCACCTGTGCCGGAAACCCCGGAGCTGCGCATCGCTGCGTTGTCACCGCGCGAGCAGGAGGCTTACCAGCAAGCGCTGCAGGAGGCCAATCGCCAGGGCGCAGCCACCGTGGATGCGGGACAGGCGGCGCTGGCGGCAGCGCAGCACGTAAGCGGCAGTGCAACGGCACCTTCCGATGCGCTTGAAGCGGTGGAGGCGGCTCAGCGCGAAGATGCGCTGCATCGGCCGCTGGCCCCTGCTGAACCGGTTGCGGCTGCACCGCCGCTGGTAATGCGGCCACCACCGGAGCCCAAACCCGAAGCTGCTGTAACCAAGCAACCTGCGGAGCCGGACACCGCATCGTCATCCGGCCAGTTCGAGGCTGAGCATCGGCGCGACACGTATGCAGCAGAAGTGCGGCACCCGCCGTCGCTCGCTGCAACGGGTATGCCAGCGGTCACGCACGGCACTGCCATGCACAACGCGGCCACGCCCGAACCGACCCGAATTCCTACGCCCGATCCGGTGCTGCGGCAGGTGAACGCATTGCCCCGCATCACCGAGTCAGCGCAGCAGACTGGCCCGGCAGCGCATGAACCCTTTGCCCATGCCATGCCGCCGGAAGCGCAGCCCTCGGCAACGCCTCCGCAGGAAAGTACTTCGCAGCAAGTTGAAAGATGCCATGAGGTGCAGCCAACCACCGAATCATTGCCGTCACCCGCCACGCAGCACGCGTCCATCGAACGGCCCACTGCCGACCATGCAGAGACGTTGCCTGAAAACGAGCAATCCCTCATGCAGGTCCCGGTTGCGCCGGTGACTGCATGGGCTGAGCCCACGACCGCTCCGACCACGCATCCGGCCTATGCAGTGGCGAGCGATGCCGATCCGGTGCAGGTCGCTCGCGATGAGAAGCCCGATCCCACCCGCCCGGGCCACACCGACCACGCGCTCTACCAGCAGATCTGCGAGGGGGTGCAAGCCTTGGATGCCAAGCACGGACGCAGATTCGACGCGACCAGCGAGCGGATGGCAGCCAGCCTGCTGGTGCTGGCCAAGGACAACGATCTGGAGCGGGTCGACCACGTGCTGTTGAGCAACGCCACTGCAGACAAGCCGGCCGGGCATACCCTGTTCGTGGCGCAGGGCGAACCAGGCAACCCGGCTCACCTGCGGGCTGCGATGCCGACGGAACTGGCTGCACAGACCTCGGTGGAAGAGTCGATGCAGCAGTTCGACGTGGTGAGCCAAGAGGCCCATCAACGGGCTCTGGCCAATCAACTTGAGCAGCAGATGGAAGATCAGCGGGTACAACACGATATCCAGATTCGCGCTGCCAGTGGCGGGTGAAACTGGGTCTTTCTCATCCGCAGTTTGGCCTGTCCTACCTTGGGCTCAGCCAACCAGCATTCCAATCCTGTCATCGGTGTCCAGATCATTTGGCAGGGGTGTCGAAGTGCTTGGCTATATGTGTGTGGGTCTACTGCTGCTTGATCGCCTGAGTGGAGGAGCAATTCATGAGTGATTGGAGCCGCGTCACTGTAACCTTCGCAGAACCGATAGTGTACGAGGGGCGTCCAGGGTCCACAGGTCGGGAGTTTCACGTCAACTTGGGCGAGCTTGGGATCCGCCCCAGTGGCTATTCCTTGATAGATCGCTTCAACCTTCCCCTCGTGTCGCATCCGCATGCGCTCGCTGATTGGTCGCGAGAGATCACCGAGGCTGAATATCTCGATCTTGTAGGCCCACCTGACATAGAGTCCATGCTGGCCAAGCATCCCGGCTTGCGAAGGAGGATGGAATGGCGGAGCGAGCCTGGACAGGAAGATCACTGTGGTCAGATTGAGCAGATTTTCCACCTCGTTTCGGAATTCAAGCGAGGCAATCGCGCCCTGCGCTATCGGCTCACCGTTTCCGATATGGGGTGATTCCACGCGGAATTTCCATAGGCTTGTGGCAGGGCTAAGACCGCCACACCGGCTACACTTACTGCCTACGCCCGATGGAAGCTCGCCCATGTTCAATGGAAAAGTCGCGGTAGTTACCGGCTCCACCAGCGGTATCGGTCTTGGCATTGCCACTGCGCTGGCGCGGCAAGGCGCCGACATCGTGCTGAATGGATTTGGCGATGCGCAGGAGATCGAACGCATCCGCTCCGGCCTGGAAGCCGAATTCGGCGTACGGGTGGCGCATGATGGCGCCGACCTTTCGCGTGGCGAGGCAGTGCGGGAGATGGTCGACCGTGCCGTCGCGAAGATGGGGCGCATCGACATCCTGGTGAACAACGCGGGCATCCAGCACACCGCGTCGATCGAGGAGTTTCCCGTAGCGAAGTGGGATGCGATCCTCGCGCTGAATCTCTCGGCGGTGTTCCACTCAACGGCGGCGGCCTTGCCCTACATGAAGCAGCAGGGATCCGGTCGCATCATCAACATCGCGTCGGTGCACGGGCTGGTGGGCTCGGTGAACAAGTCGGCCTATGTGGCGGCCAAGCATGGCGTGGTTGGGTTCACCAAGGTAACGGCGTTGGAGAACGCGGGCACGGGCATCACCGCCAATGCCATCTGCCCGGGGTGGGTGCGAACGGCGCTGGTCGAGCAGCAGATCACGGCATTGGCGGAGCGCGAGGGAACGGATCAGGAGTCCGCGGCTCGCGCGCTGCTGGCCGAGAAGCAGCCCTCATTGCAGTTCGTGACGCCTGAGCAGCTGGGGGAGATGGTGGTGTTCCTGGCCTCGGATGCCGCGGCCCAGATCACCGGCACGGCGCTACCGGTGGATGGGGGCTGGACCGCCCGTTAGTTTGCCGGTTGCGCGCGTCGCTGCAGCATCGGCACCGCCACCAGCGTTACCAGGATGGTGAACAGCACCAGCGACGAACCGACCGTACCGAAGCCCAGGCCGCCCTTTTCCATCGGCTTGGTGAGCAGGTCGCCGAAGGTCGCTCCGAACGGACGCGTCAGCACGAATGCGATCCAGAACAGCACCACCCGGTTGACGCCTTTGATGCGGGTGGCCAGCGCGGTAAGCGCGATGAGGCTGCCGATCAGCAGCGCGCCGCCGGTGAAGCCCAGCCCGGAATCATCAGCGAGGAAATCGCCCAACGCGGTGCCGAGCGTGTTGGAAAACAGCACGGCGGTCCAGTAGAAGCCTTCGGCGCGGCGTGACTCGATGTGGCTGACCGAGATCGACTTTTCCGATAGCCGCCACGCCAGCAGTACGAGCGCCAGACAGCCGGCCAGCAGGCTGGCACCAGTGGCGTAGCCCAGCCCCAGCGTGCGGTCGATCAGGTCGGACATGGTGGTGCCGGCGGTGCTGGTAGCCAACACGACCGACCAGAACAGCAGCGGGTGGAAGCGCCGCGCCGACAGCTGCACGGCCAGCAGGCCAGCGAAGAGGGTCAACAGGATGGCCGAGCTGGCCACATAACCCAGATTGAGCGTCATCGACAGCAGGTCGCCGGCGGTCTCGCCGAGGGTGGTGGCGGCGATCTTCATCACCCAGAAGCCGAGGGTGACCGCCGCCACTTTGCTGTGCAGGGAACCTGCGTCTAAAGCGCTCATCGAGGATTGCCTGGATTGTCTGCAGGCGATGCTGTGATGGGTGCCGTCGGAGGGCGGTCGGAAGCGGGTTTGGCGTGAGTGAGTGCGAGGGCAGCGTTCAGCCGGCGGCCAGTGCCTCGGCCAAGCAGGGGTTTTCTCGCCATCGGAGCGGAGACGCCTCAGGATCGCAAGCGATCCTGAGGCCCTCTTCTAGTTCACGTTAAGTCGTGACAATGTCCCAGCAGCCGGGGTGATCTCAACCCTGCGCACGCAACCGAACTCCGTGCCCTTGAACCAGAATGCGATGACTGAATCTCCCACTTGGGTTCCGAGCGTATTCCATTCAAGATCACTCGCGGCGTGATTTATCACCAGAATGCTGGGATACCGTTTGCGGATCGAAGAGAACGGTATGCAACTGCCTGAAAGATCGAATGAAACCGCATCGGCATGATTGTTCTTGCCCATCACAACAGCGACGTTATCGGCAAACAGTGACGGGCCAATCTCCGCGCGCCGTGCTTGTGCTGCATTTGAGCTGGAGATATCTGTGCGTGCAATGGAAGGGGGAATGAGCTTCTGCAGATCACGCCCATCGCCTGGTAACGCAATGGCAATTCTCTCTGTCAGGCTCCAGAACTTCTGCTGTGCCTCTGGAATCGCCTTCGGCTCGGAGGCCGAAACGCCGGAGGAGAACATTGCGGCTGAAAATACTAGTGCACTTGTGAAGAATCTCATCGTGCAGACTGCCTCCGGAGTATGATCACAGCAAGCATGGTAGCCCCGCGCCACGACGGCGATTGTGGCCGCTGTGCTCGCCGGGCATGGCCCGGCGCTAGCGTGTGGGGTTACCAGCGTTACCGAAGCCGTGCGGGATCGATCAGGGGAATCTCGCCGAGGGCGCCCAACGCGATGCGATGGCTGCAGAACGCGAACGGTGTGCCGTTGGTGGGCTGCATCTTAGACCGTGGCACGCTTTCGATGTCCCGCACTTCGTCCACGGCCAGAGCGAAGGTCTCCGCGCCGGCCTGCACCAGCAGCATGGTCGGGCAGCCATGGGCGAACCCGCTCAAACCAATGGCTTGGCGCAGGTCGACCACCGGCAGGGCGTGGCCGCGCACGGTGAGGTGCGGGCACGTACCACTGCCGGGGCGATCAAAGGTTTCCGGGCCGCGGATTTCAATCGCGGCTTCGACATCGATGGCAAACAGGTGGGTACCGGCCCGCACAACAACAACTTCAATGAAGGCCGGCGACGACGGGGCCGGTTCACCGGCCGAAGGGGAAGAGGGCTGCAAGAGGAACCTGTGGAAGGGTATTTAGACTGCGTCGCAATGATGCCGTGTTGACGTGGTGTAACGCGTGCTTGACGGGTGAGCGGCCAACACGCGTTGCATGCGTCGTTCAGCGGAATCAAGGTGCCTTCACGGGTTGGCTTGGGCCGGGGGATTGCCAGCCATGGGCTGGCATTACTGGGGTTTGGCGAAGACGTCCAGGCCTTTGCCGGTTTCCAGCAGCGACTTCAGGCTCGACAGCACGATCGGCCAGCCCTGACGGATGCCGGTATCCATGCCGCTACCCGGTTCCAGCTCGTCATGGGTCACCGTCAGCTTGACCATGTCCTCATAGGGCACGATCTCGAACGTCACCCGGCTGTAGGCCTTCGGGTTGTCTGCCTGCGAGGCGGCTGCCCAGGTGATCACCAGCCGCGAGGGTGGGGTGTTTTCCACCACTTCGCCCACCAGCTCGACCTTGCGTTCGTCGTTGGCGCGCACGTGTTGCCAGCGCGACCCGGGCTTCCAGTCCGATACGTTTTCATGGCCCCAGTAGGTGCGGGCAATCTCCGGTCGGGTGATGGCCTCGAACACCTTCTGCGGCGTGGAGGCGATATAGATCACGTGGATGAAACGGGTGGATTCAACGCTCATCGTCATTCTCCTTCCAGTTCCTGTTTGAGGTCATGCAGCAGGCTCAGGCGCTGCTGCTCGAACTTGCTTACCCAGCGCGTATAGACGTCGTGCAGCGGCACTGGGTTGATGAAGTGCAGCTTCTCGCGGCCGCGCCTGACGGTGCTGATCAGGTTGGCGTCTTCCAGCAGGCCAAGGTGCTGGGTGACCGATTGCCGGGCCATCTGCAGGTGCTCGCAGAGCTGCCCGAGCGTCTGCCCGTTGCGCTCGCACAGCAGGTCCAGCAGCGTGCGGCGCGTGGGGTCGGCCAGTGCCTTGAACACCTTGTCTGCATCCATGGGGGCCTTCAGTTCCAGTTGTCGATCTTGATGTCGTGCGGGCTGGGCTGGCCGTGGCCGGTTTCCAACAGGGATTTCAGGCTCATCAGGAAGATGGTCCACTTGGTGCTGCAGTGGTGCATGAATTCCACGCGTTCTTTCCAGCCTTCGTGAGTGAACAGCACGATGCAGTAGTCGCCGTCCTGGTGCAGGGCGAAACGCGCGGTGGTGCCGATCCATTCCGGTGGGCCGTCGATGAATTCCCACAGCACCAGCTCGTTGGGCTGCAGTTGCAGCAGCTTCATCTGCATGGCGCCGATCTGCACGCCGTTGGCGGTGAAGCGGGAGGTGACGGTGCCGCCGGGGTGGCGGTCGCCGGTGGTGTCTTCGGCCCACCAGGCGGCGATGCCTTCGGGGCTGACCAGGGCCTGGTAGACCTGGGCCGATGGGGCGTTGACGCCGACTCTATGTGCGATATCCACCATGACTGCGGCTCCACGGTGGGCGGCGGGGTGCCGTCCGTGGGATCACAATAGGCAGGTAAATGCCTGCATGTCAAGTGCGATGGTGAGGCGCGGGGTCGATACACTGGGTGCTTGCCAGGCATGGCCTGGCACTACTGGATTTGCGGGACGTCAGGGAGTGCGTGCGTGACTGAAGTTGGAAAGGACATCTTGAACATCCGTCGCGCCAGTGTGGCCGATGCGGCTGCGGTGCTGGGCTTGTTCGATGAGGTGATTGCGTGGTTCGTGGCCATCGGCAATCCGCAGCAGTGGGGCACCGAGCCGTGGTCGTCCATTCCGCGCCGTATCACCCAGGTGACCGATGCCTGCGCACTGCCCGGTGCGTGGGTGGCGGAAACCGCGCAGGGTGAGGTGCGCGCGTTCCTGGCGTTGGGTGAGGCCATGCCGTATGTGCCTGCGGCGACCGAACCCGAGTTGTACGTACGCGCGCTGATTGCTTCGCGCGATGCGCGGGTGCGTGGTATCGGTCGTCGCTTGATGGCGTTCGCCGACGAGCAGGCTCGCGCGGCGGGATTGGATTACCTGCGCGTGGATTGCTATGGCGGTGGCAGTGGCGAGCTGGTGCGCTTCTACGAATCGTGCGGTTACGAGCGGCTGTCGACCTTCAACGTGGATGGCTGGCCGGGACAGGTGTTGGGCCGTCGTCTGTGAACTGACGGCGTCTCAGTTCTCTGCGTCCTGCAGCGCCGCATGCAGTTTGTCGGTGATCTGTTGCAGCGCGGCCAGATCGTCGGCTGAGAGGTGGTCGAGGAAATTCCGGCGCACGCTGATGACATGGACCGGCCGTGCTGCGCTCAGCTGCGTGCGGCCTTCTGCGGTCATGCGGATCACCACGACGTTGTCGCTGTCGGTGTCGCGCTCGATCAGGCCGCGGCCGGCCATGCGGGTGAGCTGGTGCGAGAGCCGGGTCTTGTCCCATTCCAGGTAGTCCAGCAGTTCGCGCTGGCGGCGGCAGCGATCCTTTGCCTTGCTCAGTTCCATCAGCACGACGAAGTCCGCACTGGAGAGCCCGGTGCTGCGGGTGATGTCGTGGACGATGCGGCCGGAGGTGATTTCGGCCATGCGTCGGAAGCCGCGCCAGGCGGCCCACTCGTCGGGGGTGATGGTGGGTGGGGTCATGCGCTCACGTTGCACGTGTCCGGTTGACGTGTCAACCGGAACGTTCTACGGTTGATATATCAACCATTCCATGGGCCGCCTCATGCTGCAGCATCCGCGTATCGCCATCATCGGCGGAGGCCCCGCCGGCCTGACCGCCGCCCTCATCCTGCATCGCGGCGGCCACCGCGTGTGCGTGTACGAGGGCGAGTCGTCGGGGCAGCAGCGCACCCAGGGCGGCACGCTGGATCTGCACGAGGATTCCGGCCAGGTGGCGCTGCAGCGCGCCGGTCTGCTGGACGCATTCCGGGCCGTGGCGCGCCACGAGGGACAGGAACAGCGGACAGGCGATCCGTGGACCGGAGAGATTGTCGCCGGTGGATTCGGGCCGGAGGGAAGCATGGACAAGCCGGAGATCGACCGCGGCGACCTGCGCCAGCTGCTGCTGGGTGCGCTGCCGACCGACACGGTGCAGTGGGGCCATTGCCTGACCGAGCTAGTGCTTGCACAGGCAGGCCACCACAGCCTGCGCTTTGCCAACGGCGTGCAGGCCGAGGCGGACATCGTGATCGGTGCCGATGGTGCGTGGTCGAAAGTGCGGGCAGCGCTGAGTGCCTGCCAGCCGTTGCCGACCGGCATTACCTTCTTTGAAGGTTGGATCACGCAGCCTGAGGCGGATATCGGGGCCATGGTGGGGCAGGGCAGCCTGTTCTGCTTTGGCGGCGAGGAGGCGCTGTTCGTGCAGCGCAACAGCGGTGATCGGTTCTGCGTGTATGCGGCGCTGAAGCGGCCTTCTGATTGGCTTGATGCGCAGATCGCGCAGCAAGGCATGCGTGCGCTGGTCACAGGAAGCTACACCGGCTGGGCACCGAACCTGCGGCGGCTGCTGGAGGCGTGCACCGACTTCGTGCGGCGGCCGATCTACAGCCTGCCGGCGGATTTCCGTTGGACACCGCGCAACGGCGTGACGCTGATCGGCGATGCAGCCCATCTGATGCCGCCGGTGGGCGTGGGCGTGAACCTGGCGATGCTGGATGCCTCGGATGTGGCGATGGCGTTGTGCGCGCAGCCGGACGCAGTGACTGCTATCCGCCAGGCCGAAGCGGTGGTCTGCGAGCGCGCCAGTGCGCTGATGCCGGATGCCATCGAGGGGTTCCAACGCTGGTTCACTACCGAAGCGACGGCTGACCGCGGTTGAGCCGCTTGCAACGCAGGGGCAGCAAGCACCTGCGTCACTGCGTCGCAGTCTCTCTGCAGGATGCGGTACATCGGTTCAGCGCTAGAGTGGGCACACCCCATCCAGGAAGGAGACGCGCATGTACTACAGCAGTGGCAACTACGAGGCCTTCGCACGCCCGCGCAAGCCGGCGGGCGTGGACAACAAGACGGCCTGGTTCGTCGGCTCGGGCCTGGCTTCGTTGGCCGGTGCGGCGTTCCTGGTGCGCGATGGGCGCATGCCCGGCGAGCGCATCACCATCCTGGAACAGCAGCAGATTGCTGGTGGCGCGCTCGATGGCCTGAAGGTGCCGGAGAAGGGTTTCGTGATCCGCGGCGGCCGCGAGATGGAAGACCATTTCGAGTGCCTGTGGGATCTGTTCCGCTCGATTCCGTCGCTGGAGATCGACGATGCCAGTGTGCTGGATGAGTTCTACTGGCTGAACAAGGACGACCCGAACTATTCGCTGCAGCGTGCCACCGTCAACCGGGGCGAGGACGCGCATACCGATGGCCTGTTCACCCTGAGCGAGCAGGCGCAGAAGGACATCATCGCGCTGTTCCTGGCCACCCGGCAGGAGATGGAAAACAAGCGCATCAACGAAGTGCTGGGCCGCGATTTCCTCGACAGCAATTTCTGGCTGTACTGGCGCACAATGTTCGCGTTCGAGGAATGGCACTCGGCGCTGGAGATGAAGCTGTACCTGCATCGCTTCATCCACCATATCGGCGGGCTGCCGGACTTCTCTGCGCTGAAGTTCACCAAGTACAACCAGTACGAATCGCTGGTGCTGCCGTTGGTGAAGTGGCTGCAGGAGCGCGGCGTGCAGTTCCAGTACGGCACTGAAGTGACCGATGTGGACTTCGCGCTGCAGGAAGGGCGCAAGCAGGCCACGCGCATCCACTGGACGCAGGATGGCCAGGCCGGTGGCGTCGATCTGGGCGCGGACGATCTGCTGTTCATGACGATCGGCTCGCTTACCGAGAATTCCGACAACGGCGACCACCACACCGCCGCGCGCTTGAATGAAGGCCCGGCACCGGCATGGGACCTGTGGCGGCGCATCGCAGCCAAGGATGCGGCGTTCGGGCACCCGGATGTGTTCGGCGCGCATATAGCGGAAACCAAGTGGGAATCGGCGACGGTGACCACGCTGGACGCGCGCATTCCGGCGTACATCGAGAAGATTGCCAAGCGCGATCCGTTCAGTGGCAGGGTGGTGACCGGCGGCATCGTGAGCGTGCGCGATTCACGCTGGCTGATGAGCTGGACGGTGAACCGCCAGCCGCACTTCAAGAACCAGCCGAAGGACCAGATCGTGGTGTGGGTGTATTCGCTGTTTGTGGATACACCGGGCGATTACGTGAACAAGCCGATGCAGGACTGCACGGGCGAGGAGATCACCCGCGAGTGGCTGTACCACCTGGGTGTGCCGGTGGACGAGATCGACGAGCTGGCGGCGACCGGGGCGAAGACGGTGCCGGTGATGATGCCGTACATCACCGCGTTCTTCATGCCGCGCCAGGCCGGTGACCGCCCGGACGTGGTGCCGGAGGGCGCGGTGAACTTTGCCTTCATCGGCCAGTTTGCCGAATCGAAGCAGCGCGACTGCATCTTCACCACCGAGTATTCGGTGCGTACGCCGATGGAAGCGGTGTACACGCTGCTGGGCATCGAGCGCGGCGTGCCGGAGGTGTTCAATTCCACCTACGACGTGCGCACGCTGCTGGCGGCGACCGGCCGCCTGCGCGATGGCAAGGAACTGGACATTCCGGGACCGGCGTTCCTGCGCAACCTGCTGATGAACAAGCTGGACAAGACCCAGATTGGTGGGTTGCTGCGTGAGTTCAAGCTGGTGCAGGACGACTGAGCGAGCGGGGCGTAGGTAGGGCCGGGCCATGCCCGGCGGTTTCTTTCGGCGCCGCTTCGCTCGCCGGGCATGGCCCGGCGCTACCGCCTGCACTTACATCCCGCCGTCGGTCGAGCGGCTCAGCTGTTCCCAAGCGTCGATGCTGCCGGTCATCGATGTCAGCTTTGCCCGTACCAGCTGCACTGCATCGCTGCCCAGCAGCAGGTGCGTGGGTGGGTTGGGGTTGTCGATCACCTGCAGCATGGCCTGCGCGGCCTTGATCGGGGCGCCCAGCTGATGGCCGCTCTTTTCCTCGCGTGCGCGGCGGATCGGGTCGAACAGTGCGTCGTAGTCGCCGATGCTGCGCGAGGCCCGCACCATCGAACGACCGGCCCAATCGGTGCGGAACGAACCCGGCGCGATAGCGGTCACGTGGATGCCGAACGGCGCGACTTCCTTGCCCAGCACTTCGCTGATGCCTTCCAGCGCGAACTTGCTGCCGCAGTACCAGGCGATGCCGGGCAGGGTGATGAAGCCGCCCATGGAGGTGATGTTGAGGATGTGGCCGCGACGGCGCGCGCGCATGTGCGGCAGCACGGCCTTGATCAGCGCGGCGGGGCCGAAGACGTTCACTTCGAACTGATGGCGCAGTTCGTCCAGCGTGGATTCTTCGAGGATGCCTTCGTGGCCGTAGCCGGCGTTGTTGACCAGCACGTCGATGGCGCCGATGTTGCTTTCGATATCGGTGATGAGTGCATCGATGGTGCCGGCATCGGTGACGTCCAGCAGGCGGCCGAAGGCGCGGCCGGGGGCGAGTGCCTCGAATTGCTGGCGGGCCGATTCGCTGCGCACGGTGCCGACCACGCGATGGCCGGCCAGCAGCGCCTGCTGTGCGAGGGCGCGGCCGAAGCCGCTGCTGACGCCGGTGATGAGGAGGAGGCGGGATACGGTCATGGGCGAGGGCTCGTGGCTGGGGTCTTGCACGTTAGTGGTTGAGTGCGGGGTAGCCCAGGCCTAAGATTCGGTCGTTCTTGCCTATTCCTATGGGGCGCCCGATGCGATTGACCGATGATCCGCTGCAGCATCCCGCACAGGCGCGCATGGTCGGCCTGTTGCAGGCGCTGGCGGTGGACGAGGGCTACACGCTGACGGCACTGCCTGGTGTGCGCCTGCTGCGCTCGAACCGGCCACTGGCGCGCACGCCGGTGCTGTACGACCCGGGCATCGTGATCGTCTGCCAGGGCGTGAAGCGCGGCTATCTGGGCGGGCAGGTCTACCAGTACGACGCGCAGCACTACCTGGCGGTGTCGGTGCCGGTGCCGTTCACCATGGAAACCGAGGCCACGGCGGAGGCGCCGCTGCTGGCGATCTACCTGCATCTGGACCTGCAACTGGCGGCGGATCTGCTGATTGAACTGGGCGAGCGCACCGCCAGCACTGAAGTGCCCGCACAGAGCATGATGTCCAGCCCGATGCAGGGCGCGATGCAGGCCACCGTGCTGCGCTTGCTGGAAGCGCTGGCCGATCCGTTGGAGGCAGACGTGCTGGGGCCCTCGCTGGTGCGCGAGCTGTATTTCCGGGTGCTGACCGGCGCACAGGGTGGGGCGATGCGCGAGGCGCTGGCCATGCGCGGGCGCTTCGGCCGCATCGGCAAAGTGCTGCGGCATATCCATGCGGCCTATTCGACGGCGCTGGATGTTGACGCGCTGGCGGCGCAGGCGGAGATGAGCGTGGCCACGTTCCATGATCACTTCCGCAGCATTACCGGCACCTCGCCGATGCAGTACGTGAAGTCCACGCGGCTGCACCAGGCGCGGCTGCTGATGCTGCGGCAAGGCATGACGGCCGAGGCGGCATCGCTGGCGGTGGGGTACGCCAGCCCGTCGCAGTTCAACCGGGAGTTCAAGCGCCTGTTCGGGTTGCCGCCGGCCGCCGAGGTGGCGCGCATGCGGCGAAGTTTTGCGTTGCCGCCGGCGCCGGCCGATGCGGTGTATGTGTCTTCGCATTGACCGTCTCGTTCGCCGGGCATGGCCCGGCGCTACCTGACACGGGCTTCCCTGGTAGCGCCGGGCCATGCCCGGCGAGCGCAGCGGAGGGCGGTTGACATTGATTCTACCTACTAGTAGGTTTGCACCCATGAAAGAGTCGCTCTCCCCCAAGGCCCACGAGATCCTGGCCCAGGCCCGTTCGCTGCTGGAAGCCGGTGGCTACAACGGTTTCAGCTACGCCGACGTGTCCGCGCGGGTGAACATCAGCAAGGCCAGCATCCACCACCATTTCCCCAGCAAGGCCGACCTGGTGCGTACGGTGGTGGAGCTGTACCGGGCGGAGGCACGCGAGGGCCTGGCGCTGCTGGACCGGCAGCTGGGCGACCCGCTGCAGGAGCTCAATGCGTACGTGGACTACTGGTCGGCCTGCATTGCCGGTGGCACGGCGTCGTTCTGCATCTGCACGATGCTGGCCGCCGAGATGCCGATGATTCCGCTGGAAGTTGCCGACGAAGTGCGCGGGCACTTCGAGGATCTGACCAGCTGGCTGACCGTGACGCTGGAAAAGGGTGTGGCCCGCGGCCAGCTGCGTCTGCAGGGTACGCCCGCGGACGAGGCGAAGGCCTTCATGGCGTCGGTGCATGGCGCGATGCTGGCTGCACGCGGCTTTGGTGATGCAGCGACGTTCGCGGCGCTGGCACGGTTGTCGATTGCCCGGGTGAGCGCGGCGGTCTGAGTGATTCCCGGAAGGCCTGCGCGAAGCGGGTCTTCTTTTTGTCCGTAATGCCTACCTACTAGTAGGTTAATAATTCCAGCAGAGGTTGCCATGAGTCATCCGCTGTCTCCCCTGGGCGTCGTGCACACCGCGATCAGCCTGATTCCCATCGTCGCCGGCGTTTACGGATTCATCCGCCATCGCGCCATTGATCCGGCTACCCGCGCGGGCAAGCTCTATCTGCTGGGATTGGTGCTGTCGGTGGTGACGTCATTCACCGTCTCCAGCACCGGGGGCCTCAATCCAGGCCATGCGTTTGGTGTGGTGATCCTGCTGATTGCATTCGGTGGCGTGCTGGCGGCGCGGCTGCGGTTCCTTGGCCGGTTGGCGCCTTATCTGTCGACGTTCGCGCTGTCTTTCAGCTTCCTGCTGTCGCTGGTGCCGGGCGTGAATGAAACGCTGACGCGACTGCCGGTGGCGCATCCGATTGCCGCGGCACCATTGGCGCCGGTGATCCTGCAGACGCTGCTGGGATGTGCAGCGGTGTTTGCGATCGGCTTCGTGGCGCAGTGCTGGCGGATTCATGCACGGCAGCGGGTAGCGTCAAGCCGTTGAGTTCGTTCCTGTGCAGACCTTCAGATTGGCGGTTTCCGTTGGCCTGTCCACAAGAAGGTTCACCCGCTGTGGCAAGCAGGTCCAACTTTTCCGTCAATGCGGGGGGAATCAGTTGCGCTCCGCATGAGCACGTGCGGTGTGCAGCAGGCGAAGCACCCGCACCTGCGTATCGACGATGTCGTACACAAGAATGTAATTGGAATGAAGCACCCATTCACGGGTGTTTGCTACCCGGCCATTCCTGCCGATGTTTGGATGCTCACCGAGCCGGGCGGACTTTTGGCCGAACAGCGTGTCCAGCGCCAAGGCGGCAGCCGGATTATCCGCTTCGATGAATGCATAGATTGACTCGCGATCCTCGATTGCCTGCGTTGTCCAGAGCAGTTCTTTCACCTCGATTTTTCGAGCCTGCGCTTGGTCGCCGCTCGGCGTGCGGCAAATCTGGCCTCAACCTCGGCTGCGGGTATCAGGTGCCCGGCATCTGCGGCCTCCAATCCGACCTGAACCTGCTCGCGGATGCGCGCTTCCTGCTCGCTGTCCTCCTGTTGCTGCACAAAGGCGCGCATGAAATCACGAAGTAGTTGCGCACTGGTGCGGTCCCGCGCCTTTGCGGCATTGCCGAAGGCTTCCTTCAGTGATTCGTCCACACGGAATGTGAAAGTTGCTTCGTTCACGGCGTTGTCTTCATGTGTTACATGGTATGTACACCGTAGCACGGCTGATCCTTTGGACCATGAACGGCTGCGGGGCACGGCCCGCCGAGGACTTCTGCTCGAGTCGGATTGCTCGAACCCGAGGCTACAGCGCCTGCAGCGCTCACGCGAGGCTGTAAGCGTCAAGCGCTTCCGGCCCTATCAACAACCCACGAGCCGGTCGGCGCTGATGCCACTGCGGTGCTGGTTGCGGTATTCGATGGGGCTGGCGTCGACCATGCCACGGAAGTGCCGACGGAACGATTCCTGCGAACCGAAGCCCGCCTGTTCGGCCACCCATTGCAGTGGCCGATCGGTGGTTTCCAGCAGCTCGCGGGCGTAGGCCACGCGTTCGCGGATGAGCCAGTCGATGGGCGACAGGCCGGTGGCTTCGAGGAACTGGCGCTGCAGGGTGCGCTGGCTCAGCGCGGCCTGTTCGGCGAGGCTGCCCAGCGAATGCGGCTCGCGCAGATTGCGCCGCATCCATTCCATCAGTTTCGCCAGCCGCGTGGGCTCGCCCAGCGGGATCGCGCGGCTGACGCGCTGGCTGCGTTCGGCATCGCGCCACGGCGCCAGCACCAGCCGCTCCGCTACGAGGTTGGCCACGCGTGCACCGTAATCCTTGCGCACCATGTGCAGCATCATGTCCATGCCGGTGGCCGACCCGGCCGAGGTGATGATGCTGCCGGCGTCCACATACAGCACGTCGTCGCGTACGTGGATGCGCGGGAACTCGCGGGCCAGTGTTTCGGTGAGCCGCCAGTGGGTGGTGGCCTGGCGGCCATCGAGCAGACCAGCCCACGCGAGCACGAACGCGCCGGAGCAGATGGAGGTGATGCGGGCGCCGCGCGCATGGGCGCGGGTGAGGGCATCGAGCAGGGCCTGCGGTGGGCGCTCGCTGGGTTCGCGCCAGCCGGGAATGACGATGATGTCGGCGTCGTCGACCGCACTCAGATCGTAGGGCAGCTGTACCTGTGCGCTGCCGAGCATGCGCAGTGCACCGGGCTCGCCAGCGCAGAGCTGGGTGCGGTACCAGGCCACGCCCAGTTCGGGGCGGATGGGTGCGAACAGGCCGACCGCGCAGCCGAATTCGAACAGGCCCTGGCCGTGGCAGGCCACGATGGCGACGGTGGGCGCGTTCGGTTCGGCAGGCAGGGTGGGCATGGCTTGATGCTACCGACGCAGGCGCGTGCCGCTGAGTGGCGCGCGGGCATGAGGTGATACCGGCGGGGTATATGGAGCGGTCGCTCCCTTCTTGTAGAGCCGAGCCCACGCTCGGCTCAATACCGGAAGGGGTGGATGCATTCTGACGCGGTCGCGAAGAGCAGCCGAGCGTGGGCTCGGCTCTACAGACAGTAGTGCACCGGCGCGGCCGCCTAACCTCATTACCAGCAGTCATGTGGCTGGCGCGATGTGACGGTCACATGACGCGATATCCGCTGTTGCGCGTTGGGCGTGGGCCCTTGAATGGAGGTGTGTCTCCGGCCCACCCCCACGAGCCCCCATGCCTGCTGCCCATATTCCTGCGCTGTCCACGCTCTCCCTTCTGATTGCGGCCGCCCTGGCCGCTGCCCCGGCGTATGCGGCTGATGCCGATGCGCCGTCGGCGACCACTGCCACTTCTGCGAACCTTGCCGCGTCCACGCTGGATGCGGTGGTGGTGACCGGCTCGCGAACCAGTACGCGCACAGTGAAAAACAGTTCGACACCGATCGACGTGGTATCGGCTGAAGACCTGGCGGCTACCGGCCAGGCCAATCTGCTTGAAGCCCTGCAGCGCAGCCTGCCATCGCTGAGCCAGATTGGTGGCTATCAAAGTGACCAGGAAAGCCTGATCCGTGGCTACCAGCTGCGCAACCTGTCGCCGGGTTACACGCTGGTGTTGGTGAACGGCAAGCGCCGCAACGCCAGTGCGTACGTCAGTGGTGCCAACGGCGGCGGCTATCCGGGCCACGCCTGGGCCGATCTGGCGCTGATTCCGGTATCGGCCATCGACCACGTAGAGGTGCTGCGTGATGGCGCATCGGCCATCTACGGTTCGGACGCGATCACCGGGGTGATCAACGTGATCCTGAAATCGCAGGCGCACGGTGGCGATGTGTCGGTGGAGAGCGGGCAGAGCACCGATGGCGACGGCAGCCGCACCAGCGTGCGCGCCAACATCGGTCTGCCCTGGGGCGAGGATGGCTTCATCAACCTGTCCGGTGAGAGCACGCGCCAGCACCATGCGATACGCACGCGGCGCTACATCGATGGCTACCTGAGCTATCCCGCGGTGGACGGCAACGGCAACCTGGTGGCGCTGCGACCGAACAACCGGCTGCCGGCCGGAGCGGCGCCGAACCCGGCCGAGGCCGGACGCGATGCGGAGGCCAACATCATCCTCAGCTCGCCGTCTTATGCGTTGAAGGCCTTCGCGGTGAACGTGGGCCATGGGCTGGGTGAGAACGCGCAGTTCTACGCCAATGCCACCGCCAGCGACCGTACCGCGCAGGCGATCCAGAACTTCCGGCTGCCGGCAACGATCTTCACCACCTACAGAGCGCCGGGCGTGCTGAGCGTGTTTCCCGACGGCTTCCTGCCGGTGCTGGAAACCAAGGAGAAGCAGTACACCGGCACGGCCGGGGTGAAGGGCCAGGTTGCCGGCTGGGACTACGACGTCAGCCTGACCGGCAACCGCAATACGGTACGTACCTACACGCGCAATTCGGTGAACTATTCGCTGCCATACCCCGGCTCGCCCACCGACTTCTACGACGGCAAGCTGGACTACCAGCAGGGCATCGCCAACCTCGACCTGCGTCGCAGCTTCGAGGTGGCGGCCTTCGCATCGCCGCTGGAAGTGAGTGCCGGTGCCGAGTACCAGCACGAGCAGTACGAGCGCGGGGCAGGGCAGTGGGAGTCGTACACCGGCTTCGGTGCAGCCGCCTTCGTAGGTTATTCCACCGCCGATGCGGTGAAGGCCACCCGCAACAGCAAGGCGGTGTACGCAGGTGCGGCGACCAACATCACCTCGCGCTGGTACCTGGATGCGGCCGCGCGCTGGGAAGACCATTCCGACTTCGGCACGGTATCGACCGGTCGGTTGACCACGCGCTTCGACCTCACCGATGCGCTGGGTGTACGTGCCACGGTCAGCAACGGCTTCCACGCGCCGAGCCTGGGGGCGCAGTTCTACCAGGCCACCGGCAGCTGCCCGTGCGGTACAACGCTGGTGGCGCAGGTCGCTTCGCCGGCAGCGGTGGCGCTGGGCGCCACGCCGCTGAAGCCGGAGAAAGCCACCAACTACAGCCTCGGCGTGACCTGGGACCCGAGCCCGGCCTTCCATCTGGCGGTGGATGCGTACCAGATCGACATCCGCGGCCAGCTCGGTCAGTCCAGCCAGATCGGCTACAACGCGCAGGACCCGGCGCGGGTGACCGACAACAGCGGCACGGTGCTGACCGCCGCGCAGAAGAACACGATTGATGCGCTGCTGGGTACGGCCGGCATCAGCATCCTGCCCGGCGATGCGTTCTACGCCAGCTATTTCACCAACGTGGGCGACACCCGCACGCGCGGTGTGGAGCTGACCCTGGAAGCGAACCAGGAAACACAGTGGGGCAAGCTGCGCTGGAGCTATGCGGCCAACGTGGGCCGCACCACCATCCAGAAGGTGAGCGCGATTCCGCAGGCGCTGCAGGGGCTGCCGAACATCAACCTGCTGACCAAGTCGAGCGAGTACGCGCTGCGCTTCCGCACGCCGTCGTACACGCAGGTGGCGGGGCTGGGCTGGCAGAACGGGCGCTGGCGTTCGAACGTGGACTTCACCTACTACGGCCCGATCAAGCGCCTGAACAACGGCGTGGAGTACAAGCAGCCGCCGGTGCTGGTGACCAACCTGTCCGGTGGTGTGGAGTTGGGTGCGGGCTGGAGCGCCGCGCTGGGCATCAACAACCTGTTCGACAAGCGCACCCGCAAGGTGCCCGCGTACGCACGCAGCGCCACCGACGTGGCCAGCATCGAGACCACCTGGGACAGCGGTGATGTGCTGAGCAACGTCGGCACGTTCTGGTACGGGCGCGTCAACTACCGGTTCTGAGGTTCATGCAACACGCAGCCGAGCGTGGCTCGGCGCTACATGGGAGCGTTTCATGTCATCTGCATTGAATGTGGTTGCGTTGATTGGTTCGCCGACGGCGTCGGCCAACTCGCGCACGTTGCTGCTGGTGCGGCATTTGCTGGAAGAGCTGCGCGAGCGGGTCAACATCAGCGTGGAGCTGGTCGAGCTGGCACCGATCGCGCGCTCGCTCGGGCAGGCGCTGCAGCGTAGTGAAGTGGAGCCACAGGTGGAGCGCGCGCTGGCCACGATTGAATCGGCGCAGCTGCTGGTAGCGGCCACGCCGGTGTATCGCGGGTCCTATCCGGGCCTGTTCAAGCACCTTATCGACTTCATCGAGCTGGACGCGCTGGTGGATACACCGGTGCTGCTGGCCGCGACCGGTGGCAGCGAGCGCCACGCGCTGGTGATCGACCATCAGCTGCGGCCGCTTTTCAGCTTCCTGCAGGCGCATACGTTGCCGATCGGGGTGTATGCCACGCCGGCCGACTTCGACGGCGACCAGATCAACAGTACTGCACTGCAGGCGCGCATCCAACTGGCGGCCGAGCGTGCAGCGGGACACGTGGCGCCACTGGCGGCAACGCTGCCGGCGCCGCTGCGCAGGATCGCCTAGGACGTGGCGGTGCAGCTGCGGCACCTGGCGTTCCTCACGCCCGGAAGCTATCTGCCTGAACAACCGCGCGCGGGCCTGGACGCGACGTTGGCGCTGATCGCGTTTGCCGAACAGCTGGGCTATGACGGCGCGTGGGTGCGCCACCGCCACCTGGAGCCGGGCATCAGCTCGGCAGCGGTGTTCCTGGCGGCGGCCAGCCAGCACACCACGCGCATCGAGCTGGGCAGTGCGGTGATCCAGCTGGGCTATGAAACACCGTTCCGTCTGGCCGAGGATCTGTCGTTGCTGGACGCGCTGGCCGGTGGCCGGCTGCAGGTGGGCGTCAGTACCGGCGCGCCGCCACACGGGGAACTGGTTGGGCCACTGTTGTACGACAGCGACCCTGCGCACATCGACTTTTCCCATGGCCGGGTAGCGCGGTTGCTGGAGGCGCTGCGTGGCGAGCCGTTGGGTGCCGCCGACGCCGAGGTCGGCAATGCGGCCACGCGCTATCGTCCGCGACTGCAGCCGCATGCGCCGGGGCTGGTGGACCGGGTCTGGTATGGCGCTGGCTCTCTGCAGTCGGCGCGTTCGGCGGGTGCGCAGGGGCTGCATCTGCTGCTGGGCAACGTCAACCGCGCCGAGCTGAGTGATGACTTCTTCGGTGCCCAGCTGCAGCACCTGCAGGCCTATCGCGCGGCACTGCCGTTGGGCAGCACGCGTCGCGTGGCGGTAGGGCGGGTGCTGGTGCCCACCGAGGATGTGGATGCGGCCACGCGCCAGCGGATCGACGCCTTCAGTGCGCAGCGGCATGCGCGCACTCTGGCGCCGCAAGGGCCACGCCGCACCATGTTCGCGCCCGACGTGGTCGGCAGCACGGCGCAGATCATCGCGCGGTTGCAGGCCGATCCGCTGCTGCAGCAGGTGGACGAGCTTCGCGTGGAGCTGCCCTATGAGCTGCCCGAGCAGGACTACCGGCGCATCCTCACCACGGTGATCGAGGACATCGCGCCGGCGCTGGGTTGGCGCGCGCCCGCGCAAGCGGCGTGATGCTACCAGCGCCCATAACGGCCGGCAGTCTGCTTATTGCCAACCTGCATCTGCATGGCCGGATCCGACCGTGGATTGTCGAGTTCTGGCGCTGGCATCCGGCCTTCCTTCTCTAGCATCAATGTCGAAGCGGCAGTGCATTGCCGGCCCCTACGAGGACGATTCCGTGGCTGTAGACGCAACCCACAAACCCATCCTGTTCCTGCTGGACCGCGAGTTCGAGGACGGCCAGTTGCCCGGACAACGCTTCTTCTGCCGGCACAGCCTGCTGCTGGAAGGTGCGCTGTCGAGCATCGACGGCCTCGACGCGCAACTGGATGTGCGCCGCATCGGCTTCAGCCGGCCGCGCCGCGAGGTGATCGCCGAGATCGGCGAGCAGGACCAGTCGCTGCCGAAGCTGGTGCTGCCGCAGGGCGTGGTCAATGAGTACGCCAGTGGTGAGTACCAGCAGCGCCAGTACATCTCCGGTGCCGAACCGATCCTGGCGGCACTGAACGGCCTGCTGGGCATTCCCGTGGCCCATCCCTGAGCGAGGACGTGACGATGAGCTACCTCACCAGCGTGTTGGACAAGAGCCCGGTGGCCGACGGCAGCACGCCGGAACAGGCGCTGCGCAACAGCCTGCAACTGGCGCAGCGCGCCGAGCAGCTGGGCTATCACCGCTACTGGTTTGCCGAGCACCACGCGGCGCCGACGCTGGCCAGCCCGGCACCGGAAGTGCTGGCGGCGTGGGTGCTGGCGCAGACCCGGCGCATCCGCATCGGCAGTGGCGGGGTGATGCTGCGCCACTACGCACCGTACAAGGTGGCCGAGAACTTCAACCTGCTGGCCGCATTGGCGCCGGGGCGGGTGGATCTGGGCGTGGGCAAGGCACCGGGCGGTCTGCCGGCATCGACTGCCGCATTGGCCGCCGGTCGCCCGGCATTCGCCGATTTCGACCAGCAGCTGCGCGACCTGGAAGGGTATCTGTCCGATGCGCAGGCCGATGCGCAGGCGCGGCCGATTCCGCAGACGGCGCCGGAGCGCTTCCTGCTGGGCGCCAGCCCGCAGAGCGCGCGGCAGGCGGCCGAACTTGGCTGGCGCTTCGTGTATGCCGCGCACTTCGACGGCGACCCGAAACACATCGAGGCCGCCTTCGAGGCATATCGCGCGGTGTCCACGCATGCACCCCTGCTGGCAACCGTGGCCTTCGCCGCGCCCACCAGCGAGGCCGCTGCGCGCCATATCGGCGCGTTGCGGGTCTACAAGCTGCACCTGGGCCCCGGACAGACGGTGAACCTGCCCAGCCCCGAGGCCGCTGCCGAGTACGCACGGCAGGTGGGTGTCACTGACTTCCGCGTCGAAGAAACACGCCCCAGCGTGCTCTCAGGCGACGCGCAGCACGTACGCAGCGAGCTGGATGCGCTGCACCGGCGCTTCGGCGTGGGTGAATTCATCCTCGACGCGCCGGTGGCCGACCTCGACGCACGCCTGACGTCCCTTGAACTGCTGTCGCCCGCACCCCGCGCGGCGGTGGCCTGACTGCTGGAGCGACCCCATGAGCACGACCCCGCGTCCCATCCCGTTCGGCATCATGCTGCAGGGCCCCGGCAGCCATATGCATGCCTGGAAGCATCCGTCCAACGCGCCCGATGCCAGCGTCAACCTGGGCTATTACATCGATATCGCGCGTACCGCCGAGGACAACGGCATCGCCTTCGGCTTCGTTGCTGACGGCCTGTACATCAACGAGAAGTCGATCCCGCATTTCCTCAACCGTTTCGAGCCGATCTCGCTGCTGTCGGCACTGGCGACGGCAACGAAGAAGATCGGTCTGGCCGGCACGCTGTCCACCTCGTACAGCGATCCGTTCACCGTGGCGCGCCAGTTCGCGTCGCTGGACCTGCTCAGTGGTGGCCGCGCCGGCTGGAACGTGGTGACCTCGCCGCTGGAAGGTTCGGGCCGCAACTACGGCCGCCCGCATCCGGAACACGCGCTGCGCTACCAGATTGCCGATGAGTACCTTGAGGTGGTGCAGGGCCTGTGGGATTCGTGGGATGACGATGCATTCGTTCGCGACCGCGACAGCGGCACGTTCTTCGCACCGGAGAAGTTCCGTCGCCTCGACCACAAAGGCCACTTCTTCCAGGTGGAAGGCCCGCTCAACATCCAGCGCTCGCCGCAGGGGCAGCCGGTGATCTTCCAGGCCGGTTCGTCCGACGATGGCATTGCGCTGGCCGGCAAGTTCGCCGATGCGGTGTTCACCCACGCGCCGTCGCTGGAGGAGACCCGTGCGTTCACCCAGAAGGTGAAGAATTCGGCGATCGCCCATGGCCGCAGCGCCGGTGACGTCAAGATCTTCCCGGGCATCGGCCCGATCGTTGGCCGTACGGCGGAAGAAGCCGAGGCCAAGTACCAGGCGATTGCTGCGCTGGCCGGGCTGGATGATGCCTTGGCGTATCTCGGCCGCTTCTTCGACCACCACGACTTCAGCCAGTACGACCCGGACGCGCTGTTCCCGGAGCTGGGCGATATCGGTGCCAATTCCTTCCGCTCCACCACCGACCGCATCAAGCAGGACGCGCGCGAGCAGGGCCTGAGCCTGCGCCAGGTGGCACTGCAGGCAGTGAGCCCGCGGCCGAACTTCATTGGGACGCCGGAGCACGTAGCCGACGAACTGATCCGCTGGTTCGACGCCGGCGCCAGCGATGGCTTCATCCTCGGCTTCGCCGCGCAGCGCGAAGGCCTGGATGATTTCGTAACGCTGGTGTTGCCGCTGCTGGAAGCGCGCGGCTACCACCGCAGCGAGCTCGAAGGACAGACCCTGCGCGACCACCTGGGCCTGCCACGCAAGGCAAGCCGGTATGCGACCGACGCCGAGCCGGCGCGCAAGGTGGGATAAGGCAATGAGCGGAGATACTTCGGTAGCGCCCGGCCATGCCCGGCGGAATGCGCCGGCAACGGGCGTACTGCCCGAGATCGCGGCACGTGCCGACGAGGCCATCGCGATCCGCCATGACCTGCACCAGCACCCGGAACTGGCCTTCGAAGAACACCGCACCAGTGCCCGCGTGGCGGAACTGCTGCAGCAATGGGGCTACGCGGTCAGCACCGGCATCGGTGGCACCGGTGTGGTCGGTACGCTGCAGCGCGGGCAGGGCAGTCGCCGGTTGGGCCTGCGCGCCGACATCGATGCGCTGCCGATCCATGAAGAATCCGGGCTGGCCTATGCCAGCCAGCGCGAAGGGCTGATGCACGCCTGCGGCCACGATGGCCACACCGCCATCCTGCTGTCGGCCGCCCACTACCTGGCGCATCACGGGCGATTCGACGGCACGTTGCAGCTGGTGTTCCAGCCGGCCGAGGAAACCGGGTCAGGTGCTTCGAAGATGATCGCCGATGGCCTGTTCGAACGCTTCCCGGTTGATGCTATCTATGGCCTGCACAACTGGCCGGGCGTACCGGTTGGTCACTTCGGCTTCGTCGACGGACCGGCGATGGCCTCGGTGGACTGGGCGCGGCTGCGGGTGATCGGCAAGGGTGGTCACGGCGCCGAGCCGCAGGGCAGCGTCGACCCGATCCTGGCCGCTGCACACATCATCACCGCGCTGCAGAGCGTGGTGTCGCGCAATGTCGACCCGCGGCAGATGGGTGTGGTCACCGTCGGTTCGATCCACGGTGGGCAGGCCGCCAACGTGATTCCCGATGTGGTTGAGCTGAAGCTGACCGTGCGCGCGTACCTGCCGGAGGTGCGCGATACGCTGCGTCGGCGGGTGACCGACATTGCCGAGCAGACCGCCGCCGCGTTTGGTGCGCGTGCCGAGATCGAATTCCCGCGCGGCTTCCCCAGCGTGATCAATCACCCGGAGCAGACCGCCTACATCCGCGAGGTGGCGGTGCAGGGCTTCGGCGCCGGGCAGGTGGTGGAGTCCTTCGCACCGCGTACCGCCAGCGAGGACTTCGCTTTCCTGCTGCAGGCGCGGCCGGGCAGTTTCGTATTCGTCGGCAACGGCGACAGCGCGCCGCTGCACAGCCCGCGCTATGTGTTCAACGATGCGGCCATCGCCCCGGCGGCCAGCCTGTGGGCGCGCCTGGCCGAGCACTACCTGGTGGAGGACGTGGCATGAGCGTGCGGTACGACAACGATCGCTTTCTGTACACCACGGTGGATGACCCGTTGGCGCGGCCGCTGTTTGACGGCCTGGAACAGGAATACGACAACCGGTACGCGGACGTGCGCCGTCGGATTGGTGGCAGCGCCCGCGAAGAGCTGCAGCGCTATCCTGCGGAGGCCTTCGCGGCCCCGGTGGGTGCGTTCGTGCTGCTGCTGCGCGACGGCGTAGCAATCTCCGGCGGCGCGTTCATGCCGCATCGCGATGAGGATACCGCCGAATTCAAACGCATCTGGACGCTGCCCGGCCTGCGCCGGCAGGGCATCGCCCGCCGCGTATTGCAGGAACTGGAAGACCAGGCCGCGCGGCAGGGCTATCGGCGCGTGTTCCTGACCACCGGCTTCCGCCAGCCGGAGGCGGTTGGCCTGTACCTCAGCCACGGCTACACCGCGCTGTTCGACCTGGATGCTGACCCGGAAACCATCGCGCACCTGCCGTTCGAAAAACAGCTGGTGCGGCAGCCGCAGGTGGGCGTCACGCCCGACATCGCACTGCACGGAGCGGTGGCATGAGCACGCCGTCCACCGCTATCGAGGGCATTCCCCGCCAGCCGGCCGCAACGCTGAAGATCGTGCCGGCGCGGCACCCGCTGCAGGTGATCGGGACGGTGCTGGCACTGGCGCTGATCCTGATCGGACTGCAGTCGGTGCTGGGCAACCCGCGTTGGGGCTGGGGCACGTTCGCCGAATGGTTCTTCGCCCGCCCGGTACTGGAAGGACTGGGGCGGACCTTGCTGCTGACCGCGCTCGGTACCGGCCTCGGCTTCGCGCTGGGCACCCTGCTGGCCCTGGCCCGAGTCTCCGGCTCACCGCTGCTGTCGGCGGTGTCGTGGGGCTACGTGTGGCTGTTCCGTTCGATCCCGCTGCTGGTGCTGTTGCTGCTGCTGAACAACCTGGGCTACCTGTACAGCACCATCGAACTGGGCGTGCCGTTCACCGGCATCAGCCTGTTCTCGTACCCGACCACGCAGTTGATCGGCGTGTTCACTGCGGCGGTACTCGGCCTCACCTTGAACCAGGCGGCGTTTTCGGCGGAAGTGATCCGTGGCGGCATCCTGTCGGTCGACCACGGCCAGTACGAAGCGGCCGCCGCGTTGGGCCTGCCGCGCGGCCGTCAGGTGCGCCGCATCATCCTGCCGCAGGCGATGCGTTCGATCCTGCCGGCGGCGTTCAACGATGTGATCGGGCTGGCCAAGAGCACGTCGGTGGTCTACGTGCTGGCGCTGCCGGAGTTGTTCTATACCGTGCAGGTGATCTACCGCCGCAACCTGGAGGTGGTGCCGCTGCTGATGGTGGCCACGGTCTGGTACCTGGTGATCCTGACGGTGCTGTCGCTGCTGCAACGGCGGGTGGAGCAGCGTTTCGCCCGCGGCCAGCTGCAGCATGAGCGCAACGTGTCGCGGGTACCGTCGACGCCACCGCGTCCCGTAGCGCCGCCCAGCGCACGGGTACCCAGTCGCGCGGCCTTTGCCGTGCCGATCGAGGCGGGCACTGGCGCTGCCGTTTCATTGCAGGGTGTGGGCAAGGCCTTCGGCGAGCAGACGGTGCTGGATGACGTGCATCTGGAGCTGAAGGCCGGCAGCGTGACCGTGTTGATCGGTCCGTCCGGGGCCGGCAAGTCCACGCTGCTGCGGCTGATCAATCATCTTGAACGCGCTGACAGTGGCTTCGTCACCGTGGGCGGCCAGCTGATCGGCTATCGCCGCGACGGCGACACGCTGTACGAGCTGCCGGAAAGCGAGATCCGCCGGCGCCGCGCCGAAGTCGGCATGGTGTTCCAGGGCTTCAACCTGTTCCCGCACATGACCGCGCTGGAGAACATCATCGAAGCGCCCATCGCGGTACGCGGCATTTCGCGGGCCCAGGCCGAGCAGCAGGCGCGCACGCTGCTGGAGCGGGTGGGGTTGGCCGACAAGGCCGATGCCTTCCCACGCCAGCTGTCCGGTGGCCAGCAGCAGCGCGTGGCCATTGCCCGCGCGCTGGCGCTGCAGCCGAAGGTGCTGCTGTTCGACGAGCCCACCTCCGCGCTGGACCCGGAGCTGGTGTCGGAGGTGCTGAGCGTGATCGAGGAACTGGCCAGTTCCGGCACAACGCTGGTGATCGTCACCCACGAACTGGGCTTCGCCCGTCGCGTGGCCGACCACGTAGTGATGATGGACCAGGGCCGGGTGATCGAGCAGGGCACGCCGGACGCGCTGTTTGAACACCCGCGCCAGCAACGCACCGCCGATTTCCTGGCCAAGACCCTGTAACCCCTTTCGAGAAACCCCATGAGCCCAGCATCGCAGCGACGTCCCGCACGCAGCACCCTGTTGATCGTCGGTGTGCTGGTCATAGGCATCGCCGGCATCGTCTACTCGCGCGTACGCCAGGGCCCCGATGGCGTGCCCGTTGCGGCGACATCACTTGCAGCCAGCAACGCGGAGATACTGAAGGGCACGCCCGATCCGAAGGCACAAGCGCTGATTCCGGCCGGCTACCGTTTCGTCACACCGGGTGCGTTCACCATCGCTACCCATCCCGGCCAGCTGCCGTTGGCGGACTACGGTGCCGACAGCAAGGAAGTGGTGGGCGTGGAGCCCGATATCGCACGATTGATCGCAGACGGCCTCGGCCTGAAGCTGGTGGTGGTGCCGGTGGCCTGGGCCGACTGGCCGCTGGGGCTGGAATCGGGCAAGTACGATGCGGTGCTGTCGAACGTGACGGTCACTGAAGAGCGCAAGAAGAAGTTCGATTTCTCCAGCTACCGTTTCGATCTGCTGGGCATCTATACCCGCACCGATGGGCCGATCCAGAAGATCGCCACGCCCGCCGACGTGGCCGGGCTGAAAGTGGTGGTGGGGGCGAGCACCAACCAGGACCAGATCCTGCGCCAATGGGACAAGCAGAACATTGCCGCGGGCCTGAAACCGGTGGAGTACCAGTACTTCGATGACGCGGTGATCGGGCGGCTGGCGGTGATCACCGGTCGCGCGGATGTGTCGTTCGAGCCGAATGCTACCGGCGCCTATTCGGCACGTGATGGCAAGGTGCGCCGGGTCGGCCTGTTCCCGGGCGGCTGGCCGGATGCGGCGGCGATCTCGGTGACCACCCGCAAGGGCAGCGGCCTGGCCGACGCGGTGACCCAGGCACTGAACACCCAGATCAGCAGCGGCACCTACGCGAAGGTGCTGGCGCGCTGGAACGTAGCCGAAGAGGCGGTGCCGCAGTCGCAGACCAATCCGCCGGGGTTGCCGGGGTTTTGATGCAGGCGTGCCAACCAACGGTTGGCACCCACCGGAATGCCAGGCGGGGCACGCCGCCCAAGGTCGGCCTCTACCGGAGTCAGGACTGCCAATCGATGTGTTGCGGGCGGGCGCCTCGATTGCCGTGGAAGAAGCGGATCGCAGCGAAGCACGCCTCGATGTCGATGCACCATGCCAGCGGATAGCCATCCACCTGACCGTTGTCGAGCCGGAAATAGGCGTTGCCGGCGCGGTGTTCGTTTCCACAGGAATGGAAGCCGTCGTCGCCGGGCTCGCGCAGGTACATCAGCCACGCGTGCTCCGCATTGCGCAGCATGCACAGCGATGGGCCGTCGGGCACCGATGCCCACAGCTCGAGTTGGGGCATGGATGCGGCCAGCGCCAGTGCACTGGCCAGCTGTTGGTCAGTGGCGGCGGCAACCGGGCCGCCATTGAGTAGAAGTTCGATCACTTCGGTTCCTGCATTGGCGTCACTGCCAGCGTGCCTCAAGCATACGGAACGGGCCATCGAGCAGCACCCCGTCCTTGTCGAAAATCTGTACCGATCGCCCGTCGACGCGCACGTCCTTCGGCAGGGTGCGGCTCGGCCACCACACACGTACCGGCGTGCCCTTGCGCAGTCCCTTGCCGAGCGAGACGGTCAAGAGGCCATCGCCCTGGCGCGCCTGCAGCTGCAACGTGCCATAGGCAGTGGGCAGGCGGTCCACGGCCAGTCCTTCACCGGCCACCCAGGAAGGCGGCGTACCCGGCAGCAGCGACAGCGCATCATCGTCCTCGCGCATCAGCATGCCGAACAGGGTGCGGCCGTATTCGGCGCCGATCCAGGTGTGCGGCATGTCGCCGAGGTAGCGCGGGAAACGCAGCCGCGAATGCACGACCTCGGCAAGCACCTGCCATTCCAGCGGCCTGCGATCGTGCAGCAGGCCCTGCAGCAGTTCGTCGGCCGCTTCAGGCTGGCCCAGGTGCACGTAGCTCAGCACGTTGCGGATTTCATACGGTGTGTAGGCATACAGCGCACCGGGCTGGTTGCGCTTGCGCACATCGTCCAGGTAACGGGCGAAGGTGGTGCGCAGGGCCTCGGCGGGCAGCACGCTCTGTGCGCCGGTCGGGTCCAGTGCGATCGACACACCGGTCGGGTCGCCATCGCCGAGGTCGGCCGACGAGGGAATGAAGTCGATGCCCTTCCATGCCATCGTTGCGCGGATCGAGGCATGCAGGGCGTCATACAACGCCTTGTACTGTTCGCGTGCCCACTTCGCGGTTTCGTGGTCGCCCAGTGATTCGGCCAGCCACGCACCGTCATGCCAGCCCTTCAGGCCCCAGTAGTCGTCCCAGTAGCTGTGGGTGGGCGAGGGGTAGCCCTCGTGGCTGATCGAAGGCGCAAGAATGCCGGCGAAGCGCTCCGGTGCGGGCTGGTCGGCCATATAGCCCGGCACCAGCGTGCGTTCGCGCAGTTCCTGCAGGAAGCGCAGTGCGGCCTTCACCTTGGGCAGATAGGTACGCACGCTTTCCGGCCCGCCATCCAGCCGTGCAACGTCGGCCACCAGGGTGACGTACTGGCCTTGGCTGTCGTACTCGATGTCCGAGCCGAAGCCGGTATTGACGCTGCCATCGTCGTTGAGGATCGGCGACACCAGGCCGTTGCCGTGCACGCCGTGTTCGCTGTACCAGGCCAGGTAGTCGCGTGCCACCTTGGCTTCGCCCATGCGCAGCAGCACGGCCGAGGTGGCCATGCCATCGCGGATGAAGGAGCGGTTGTAGTTGCGTGGGCCGGGCTGCATCGCCGGGCCGGTCTGGTTGATCAGCATGTACGCGGCCTGCGCGCGCAGCATGTCCACCAGCGACGGGTCGGGCAGGCGCAGGCCGACCTGGCCCAGGCGTGCCTGCCAATCGGCGGAGGCGCGGCTGGCCAGCGTGTCGAAGGCCTTGTCGCCATCGCGCGGCAGCGAGGCGAGGTCGAGGGCCGCTGCCTGCGGCAGCACGCCATTGGCATCGGCGGTGGCGGTACCGAGCGGGAAGGCCACCACCACCGCATCGCTGGCACCGGGTGCCAGGCGGACGCGATAGCTCAACGCCGCCGCTGCCAGCCCTGCGGCATCGCTTGCCTGTTGTGCGGCAGGCAGTTGCCCGCTGGCGATGGCCGAGGTGATCTCGGTGTCGCCTTCGTTGCCGAAGGGCGCGGCGCCGGCGGCATCCACCGCAGTGAGTGACTGCAGCAGGGTACGGCCATTGACGCGCACGGCGTTGCCTGCAACGGCCACTTCGCGGATCGGCGACAGCCCGCCGTTCTGCCACGGCGGGTTCATCTGCATCGGTCGCACCGCGAGGGTCAGCGTGCCTTCGACGGCCGTGCTGCCGGTGTTGCGCAGGCGATGGCGCACGAAGGTGACCGGTTGCCCATCGCGCTCGATGGCGAAGGCCTCGCTGTGCAGTTCCAGCCCCGGTTGCGGTGACCAGGTGGCCGATGGCATCGGCTTCCAGCCATCGCGAAGCGCGTGCTGCACCGGTTGTTCGGCGGCACCCGCCGCGCGGCCATCGGCATTGCGCCAGATCGGCTGCACCAGCGGTGCGCCCTTGTAGGCCTCGATGTTGCCGTATTCGTCGAAGATCGATTTCTGCCGGCCCGCATGCACGCCGACTGCGGTCCAGTAGGTCTGCTGCATGTGCAACGAGGCAGGGAACAACGCGCGCTGCGCGCCACTGGCGGCGATCTGGTAGCGCTTCATCGGCGTCATCACCGCCTTCGGGCCGAGCAGGCGGATGCGTTTGACCTGGGGGGCATCGCCTTCCACGGTCAACCGCAGTGCCTGCAGGTCGAGTGGCGCGTCGGCCGCCAGCCAGCTCTGCTGCCGGGTCGCCGCCTGCGCATCGCGCGCCAGTTCGTGCCAGCGGCCTTGCGCATCCTGTGCCTGCAGGCGTGCAGCGCCATGCACGTTGGCCCAGTCCACCGCCAGCCCGGTGCTGGGCTGTGCACGGGGCAGGGTGATGTCGAGCGTATGGATGCCGCCCTTGCCAGCGGGGATGGCCACCGAGCCGCCACCCTGCCACAGCGCCGCGGACTGGGCGGCATCCAGCCCGGTCACGCGTGCAGTGAGCGCGGCATCGAGCGGTTCCATTTCGAAGATGGAGACGCCCCAGTCGGAGGTGCGCTGCGGGCTGGCCAGGCGCAGATAGCGGGCCTGGCGCGGTGCGAAATACAGGGTCTCGATGCCGCCCAGCGAATCGCCCATGACATAGGCGGTCTGCCACTGCTTGCCATCGAGCGAGGTCTGCAGTGAATAGCCTTCGGGGTTGGAGACATCCCAGGTGAGACGGGCACCGGCCAGCATCGCCGGTTTGCCGAGATCGATCTGGAACCAGTGGCCGGGACTGAACGCTCCACCGGTCACCGTCTTCGGATCGTTGTCGATCAGGTGGCGGATCGCCATCGCCGGAACCTGCTGCGATGACGCGCTGGCCTGCCATTGCGCGCGCGGTGGCAGGTTCTTTGCGGTGGCGGTGGCGGTGGCGGCCAGTGAGAGGCCGAGCAGCAGGGCCGCGGCAAGGCGCCGGTTCGGCAGGCGGGGAGCGGTCCAGCGGTCAGCGCACAACGTCATTGCGAAGGCCTCACATCAGCAGGGCCCGGGAACGGGCGGGCCTACGCTAGCAAGGGATGTAACCGGTTACATGACGCGTCGCAATATTTCTCGGATGCGTTCCGGCCCGAGGTTTCATGAATGCGCACAGATCCGTTCGCGCAACCAGTGATGTGCCGGATCGCGATGCACGCTGCGTGTACGCCCTGACGGGGATGGCTCTGGAACCCGGGCGGAGAGGCTGTAGGGTCGAAGCGACCAAGCCCACCCATTATAGGTTGTCACTTGACAACCTGTGCAATCACATCCAGAGTTCGAGGGAAAGGAATGCCCCGTTCGCGCCATCCAGACAAAGACATTGAAGCGGCTCTCCGTTTCGCCGAATCGCGTGGATGGAGGCTGCGGATCGGCGGCAGTCATGCCTGGGAACGAATGTACTGTCCCTACAACGACAAGGACTGCCGATGTGGCGAATTCTGTGTGGTGAGCATATGGAGCACGCCCCGGAATGCCTTGAACCATGCGCGAGCCTTGTGTCGCGCTGTCGAGAACTGCAGCCGTGAGCGATGACGCACCCGGCATCCTCCCAAGGACACGTCGATGATGGAATTCACCTTCATTCTCAAATATCGTCTGCCGGATTCAGGTACCGACGCTGGCTCGCTTGAGCAACGCCTTGCCGATGCCGGCTGTGATGATGCGCTGCTGGGCATTGGCAGGCCGGGCAGGTTGGCGGTTGAATTCTGCCGCCAGGCGGCCAGTGCGCGGGAGGCCGTGCTTTCCGCGCTGGCAGACGTCCAGCGTGCCGTACCCGATGCAGAGCTGATCGAAGTCAGTCCCGATCTGGTAGGGCTGACGGACGTTGCTGATCTGCTGGGCATGTCACGGCAGAACATGCGCAAGTTGCTGCTCGCGCACCCGCAGACGTTTCCGGCACCGGTGCACGAGGGCAGCGCGTCGATCTGGCACCTGGCCGATATTCTTTCGTGGATGCAGGCGCGCGGCAGCCAGAAGGTCAGCAGCGAGCTGGCGGAGCTCGCTGCTGCGGCGCTTCAGATCAATGTGGCGAAGGAGCAGGAGCGGCTGATTAGCCATCCCGGCTGAGGGTCGCTGCGCGACAGGCCGTTACAGTTCCACCCGTTCCCACCAGCGCGTTCCCGCGGTCGGTGCCTGCATGTCCAATACCTCGCCCATCATCGGCGTGGCCACCGGCACGTTCTTTGCCGCAGCCAATGCGCTGATGCGTTCGAACGGCTGCTGCCACTCGTGCAGGGCCAGGTCGAAGGTGCCGTTGTGGATCGGCAGCAGCCACTTGCCGCGCAGGTCCAGGTGCGCCTGCAGGGTCTGTTCGGGCTGCATGTGCACGAACGCCCAGCGCTGATCGTAGGCGCCGGTTTCGATCATCGTCAGGTCGAACGGACCGTACTTCTCGCCGATGGCCTTGAAGCCATCGAAGTAGCCGGTGTCGCCGCTGAAGAAGATGCGGAAGTCGCCGTCCTGGATCACCCACGAGGCCCACAGGCTGCGATCGCTGTCACCCAGACCGCGGCCGGAAAAATGCTGGCCGGGCGTGGCGGTCAGGCGCAGGCCAGCGGCTTCGGTGGACTGCCACCAGTCCAGTTGTTCAACCTTGGCCGCATCCACGCCCCAGGCAATCAGCTGATCGCCCACACCCAGCGGCGCGATGAAGCGCGCGGTCTTGCCGGCCAGCTTCATCACGGCCGCGTGGTCGAGGTGGTCGTAGTGATTATGCGAGAGGATGACGCCGGCAATCGGCGGCAGTTCGTCGATGCTGATCGGCGGTGCATGGAAGCGCGCCGGGCCCATCCATTGCACCGGTGAGGCGCGTTCGGAGAACACCGGATCGGTCAGCCAGTACTGGCCGCGCAGCTTCAGCAGGATCGTCGAATGGCCCAGGCGGAACAGGCTGCGGTCAGGTGCCGCGTCCAGCGTGGCGCGGTCCAGCGCCTGCACCGGAATGGGGTGGTTGGGCACGGTGCCCTTGGGCTTGTTGAACAGGAAGGTCCACCAGATCTCCAGGCCGTCGCGCAGGCCCATCGCCGGCTTCGGCAGGGCGTTGCGGAACTTGCCTTCGCGGTACTGCGGCGAATCGGGGAAGTCGGGGAGGGACCAGGATTTGCAGAAGGTATAAGCGGTCACGGCGAGGATTCCGAGCAGGAGGACAAGGAGCAGGCGCTTCATGGGTGACGTCCGCAGGGTACACTGCACAGTGTAGTTTCCAGATTTCGGAAAGTACACTGCCGGGTGTAAAATAGGGGAATCCGTTCAGCTGTCTGGTCCCGCCATGTCCCGTGCCCCGCAACGCCTTACCGACCGCAAACGCGAGGCCATCGTCCGCGCGGCGGTGGAGGAGTTCCGTTCGGCCGGCTACGAGGCGACCAGCATGGATCGCATCGCGGCGGTGGCGGGTGTCTCCAAGCGCACCGTCTACAACCACTTCCCCAGCAAAGAAGAACTGTTCGCGCTGATCCTGGAAGAGCTGTGGCACAGCAGCGTGGCCAGCGTCGAGTTGCCTTACCGCGCCGACCAGCCGCTGGAGGTGCAGCTGCTGCAGCTGCTGCGGCAGAAACTGGACCTGCTGGGTGATGCCAACTTCATCGATCTGGCGCGGGTGGCGATGGCCGAGATCATCCATTCGCCCGAGCGTGCGCAGGCGATCGTCTGCCGCATGGGCGAGAAGGAGAGTGGCGTCAGCGCGTGGATCCGTGCGGCGATTGCCGATGGGCGGCTGCGCGAGGTCGATCCGGAATTTGCCGGCCATCAGCTGCAGGGGCTGGTGAAGAGCTTCGCGTTCTGGCCGCAGGTGACGATGGGCCAGGCGCCGCTGGCACCGGCCGAACGCACGCGCGTTGCGGAGTCGGCGGTGGCGATGTTCCTGGGCTTCTACGCGGTGTAAATCCGGGACTGCGAGATCAGTGCGC
The DNA here is from genome assembly GCF_056861525.1 of Stenotrophomonas sp. 82F1. Lineage (NCBI taxonomy): Bacteria > Pseudomonadati > Pseudomonadota > Gammaproteobacteria > Lysobacterales > Lysobacteraceae > Stenotrophomonas > Stenotrophomonas sp. 82F1. The sequence continues at coordinate 8,004 of NZ_JBSPUD010000018.1, read as the reverse complement.
GCCCAGATGCCGGAGGTAGGCGCAGAACATGTCGGCCACCGCATCGGCATAGCTGCGTATCTGCGCTGCGGTGCGCGGTTCACTGGAAAATTCGCGGCCGGTGGCACCCAGCGTGGTGTCGATCAGATCAACTGCCAGCTGCCGTGTGGCCGCCGGGGCCTGCGGCAGCACCTCGGCGATGAACGCGAGCATCGCATCGTCGGTTTCGCTGCGCGCTTCCTGTGCTTCCGGCGCATCGCGGTACAGCGGCGCCGCATCGTTCAGTGCGCCGCGGGTCTGCGCTTCTTCGCATTCGGATTCGATGAACGCATGCACCAGCGTGCGCAGGCGCTGCAGGTGCTGTTGCCGCGCGTCCTGCAGGATGTCGCGCAGCATCGCGCCGGTCTGCTGCCACTCGTCGTGCTGCAGGCGGAACAGGATCGCTGCTTTGTTGGGGAAGTACTGGTACAGCGAGCCGACGCTGACGCCGGCGCGTTCGGCTACCCGCGCGGTGGTGAACCGGGGGGCACCCTCGTGCTTCAAAACCTGAGCAGCGGCTTCGAGGATGGCCGCGACCAGGTCGTTCGATCGTGACTGGCGAGGCTGTTTTCTCGAGGAAATCTGCGGGGGACGGCGTTCGGACATGGGGCTTTTCCAATGCGAATAGGCGGGACGGGGGATCGTCCGTATTCTTGATTGCGACGAATCATTCGCATTCTAACCCCGCCACCGAAAGGAACATCCGTCCATGTCCACCCTGATTTCCGCCCCGGTCGCGCCCCTGCTGGCGCGCCTGTTCACCGAAGCCGACAGCGCGCTCAGCCCGGGCCTGACCGCCGTTTCCGCCGAAGAGCGGCAGCGACTGCTCGGCAGCCGCACCGAATACCGGCGCCTGTACGGCGAGCTGCTGAAGGACCTGTGGCTGCCGGTATCGCCGCAAACCGGCAACCTGCTGTACCTGCTGGCGCGCAGCAGTGGCGCGCGCAGCATCGTCGAGTTCGGTACCTCGTTCGGCATCTCCAGCATCCATCTGGCCGCGGCGCTGCGTGACAACGGCGGTGGCCGGCTGATCACCACCGAGTTCGAGCCGGAGAAGGCGCGCCGCGCCGCCGCCCACCTGCGTGAAGCGGGCCTGGACGACCTGGTGGAGATCCGCGTGGGCGATGCGCTGGAGACGCTGACGGTGGATCTGCCCGATACGATCGACCTGGTGCTGCTCGATGGTGCCAAGGTGCTGTACGACGATGTGCTGGACCTGCTGCAGGATCGTCTGCGCCCGGGCGCGCTGGTGGTGGCCGACAATGCCGACGACAGCCCGCGCTACCAGCAGCGCATGCGCTCGGGCAGCGCCGGCTATCTGTCGCTACCGTTCGCTGAGGATGTGGAACTGTCGATGCGCCTTGCCTGAAAGGCCCTCACGCCAGCTGCCGGAACTGTTCCGGCGGCAGGGCGTGTGCATACAGATAGCCCTGGCCGACATCCACTCCCAGCGCGCGCAGCAGGTGTTCCTGTGCCGTGGTTTCGGTGCCTTCGGCGACGACGACGGCGCCGCAGCGGTGCGCCACCTCCACGATGAAGCGGACGATGGACTGCGATTTGGCATCGGATAGCGTGGCGATCAGCGCCCGCTCGATCTTGACCTCGGCCACTGACAGCTGTGACAGCAGGATCAGCGTCGAATAGCCAGCGCCGAAGTCGTCCAGTGACAGGCTCATGCCAGCGGCCAATAGAACGACGACGTTGGCGTCGACGACGTCGCGCTCGACGATCTCGGTCCACTCGACGATTTCCAGCCGCAACATCGCGCCGGGTATGCGCTGCTGCTCCAGCAAGCTGCACAGGCGCGCGCCGAAGCCGGGTTGGCGCAGCGATTCGGCGGACACGTTCACCGCGATCGTCAGCGTGTGCCCGTCATCCCTGCAGCGGCCAAGGAAGGCGGTGGCCGCCTGCAGCGTGGCCCATTCCAGTTCGGCCAGGCGACCGCGGCGGCGCAGCAGCGAAACCACCCGCATCGGCGCAATCAGGTGACCGTCGCCATCGCGCATCCGCAACAGCGCTTCGGCGCCGACCAGGTGGCGGTCATGCAGGCGGAACTTCGGCTGGTAGTACAGCGGTGCGTCGGCGTGCTGCAGCCAGTGGTCCAGTGCGGTCTCGATCAGTGCATCCACTTCGCTGTCGCGCTGGATCGGATCGTCGAAGAACACCACGCCGGAGTCGATCGTGTTCAAGGCCAGGGTGACGGCGCGGAACGGGATGGAGCTGTCGTCCTGCGTGGGTGGCTGCAACTCGACCACCGCGCAGCGGAACACCGGGCGGAAGCCCGGCCAGTCATCGCCGATCACCGTGGACAACCGGTCGGCCAGCGCAGGCAGTTCGGTATCCGCGCGGAGATCGGCAAGGCTGGCGTCCAACAGCAGGATCGCCAGCGCGCTGTCACCGAACTGATAGACCTCCATCGTGCCGGTCGGCCTTGCGTGCAGCAGGGTGCGATGCACGGCTTCGGCGTTGTGCCGATTCCACACGCCACTGTCATTCAGCGGGCCATAGCGCAGCAGCAGGTCCTGCAGGTTGCCCATCTCGGTCACGATCAGGCACGCATTGCCATGGTCTTCGCTGCTGCGCCAGTGGCGTTGCAGGCGCTCGTCGAGGGCGCGCAGGTTGGGCAGGCCGCTGACCGGATCGATGCGCATCCAGGCATGTTCGCGTTGGCGCTGGGCATCGATCTGCGCGTCGTTGTAGACCAGTGCGAATACCGCCGCCAGCACCAGCAGTGACACCGGCAGGGCAAGCAGCCGCTGGGTGGCCAGTTCCAGCAGGGGCAGCTGCGCGCTGCCGATGATCGCCACGCCCAGCGCCAGGCCAAGCAGGGTCACCGCGATGCGCACCCCCCAGGCCTGCAGGATCAGCCGTAGCGACAGGTGGGTGAGCATGCGCGGGTACATCCACCCACGCAGCCAGATGCCTGCAAGTACCTGCAGCGCCGATTCCAGGCTGACGGGCAGGAAGTACTGGGCGCCGGAGAACTGGTAGCGCGCCAGCAGGCTGGCCAGCAGGCAGGTCACGCCGCCGCGCCAGCCACCCAGCAGGCCGCTGATCAGCAGGATGTCGATGCCGAGGTTGAGCTTGACCACACCTTGCGCGTAGCCGGCCACGAACCAGGAATTGAACAGATGGATCAGGCCGAGAATCACGCCGATGTAGACGCGGCGCCCTTCGATGGCTTCACCGCGGCGGCGGGTGGCGATCAGGAACACGCCGATCATGCCGATCACTGCGGTTGCCTGCAGCAGGTACAGCGGCAGGCTGGGCAGGGCGCTGTCCAGGATCCGGGTCGAAACCCGTGATAGCGCATCCATAGCCATAGCCGGTCCTGTGTGCGGCCAACTGCCAGTAGCCGCAGGGTAAACCACGGCCGCGTCTGCGGCCAAACCGGGGATGCCAGCGTGCGCTGGGTGCTAGTAACGCGGATCGGCGATCGCAGGCAGCACCAGCTCGCGGACGAAACTGGAGGGCGACAGATGCAGCAGGGCGCGCATCATCGACACCACGTCGTGCACCGGCACGTACTCGCCATTGCCGCGCGCGGCCGCCTGCTGCAGGGGCACCGACAGTGCATCGTCGGTGTTCAGGTAGCCCAGCTGCAGCGTCGTCACGGCCAGCCGCTGCTGGCGGAAGCCTTCGCGCAGGGCGTCGGCGATGCCGTTGAGGGCGAACTTGGACGCCCCGAAGGCCACCTCGGGGCGGCCACTGCGCGGCAGCGCCGAGGTCGAGCCGGTCAACACCAGCTGCGGGCGGCGTCCGCCGAGCACGCGCGGCAGCAGCTGCTTGAGCAGCAGCAGGGTGGCGGTGATGTTGACGTCCACCAGCTGCGCCAGCGCGCTGTCACGTTCGTTGAGGAAATCGTAGTCGTCACTGAATGCGGTCTCCTCCCAGATGCCGAGATTGTGGATGAGCACATCGAGATCCGGCGGCGCCTGCGCTGCGATGCTGGCGGCCGCCCGTGCCGGCTGGCTCAGGTCTGCTTCTATCCAGTGCAGGTCGACGCCCTCGCTGCAGTCCAGCTGCGTGGGGCGTGTGCGCGACACGCCGATGACGGTATCGCCGGGCTGGCAGAGGCCTTCCACGAAGGCGCGGCCGAGGCCTTTGCTGGCGCCGATGACCATGAGTTTCATGCGATGTCCTTTGCTGTGCAGTGTCCGCTTCGGAGAGAATCCAGGCTGTGACCGGGGCCGGAGCGGTGGAGATGGAAGCAGGATCAAGCGATGGCGATGTCATGCCCTTGCCGTCGCAGTGGCGCAGCGCGCTGCGCGATGCAGAGATCGAGATGCAGTGCATCGGCGTATCGCGCGCGGATGTGGCACGGGTGCGACGTCCGGGGCTGCCGGATGCGTTCCTGAAATCGGAAGTGATCGATGCCTTCAGCGAGCTGGAGGGCGAGATCCTGCGTCTGCACTGGCTGCGGGCACAGGGACAGCCGGTGCCCACGGTGCTGGATACGGCGGAGGAGGGCGGTCGCCGCTGGCTGCTGATGAGTGCGTTGCCCGGCCATGACCTGGCATCGTCGCCGACGCTGGAGCCGGCCCAGGTGGTCGTGCTGCTGGCTGACGCGCTGCGCGCCCTGCATGCGCTGCCAGTCGCCGCGTGTCCGTTCGATCATCGCCTGGCATCGCGCTTGCCGGCGGTAGCCGCGCGCGTGGCGGCGGGGCAGGTCGATGCGGATGATTTCGACGATGAACGCCTTGGGCAGAGCGCGGAGCAGGTCTATGCCGAACTGCTGGCAACCCGTCCGGCGGATGAGGATCTGGTGGTAGCGCACGGCGATGCGTGCCTGCCGAATCTGCTGGCGGTCGACGGCCGCTTCAGCGGCTTCATCGATTGTGGCCGGCTGGGCGTGGCTGATCGTTGCCAGGACCTGGCGTTGGCCGCGCGCAGCCTGGTCCACAATTACGGCGACACCCGTTGGGTCGCACCGCTGCTGGTCCGTTATGGCATGCCCGCCGATGAAGATCGACTGGCGTTCTACCGGCTGCTGGACGAATTCTTCTAGGGGCATGCCAGATCCACAGGCGCTGCAGGGCGCGGCAGGATCGCTCCTCAACTGCGGTTGAGGTCAAGCGCGGCGGCCTGAACGGCGACTGGCCGGAGGCTTTGGCTGCCCTGTTAAATGGACGAACGTTCGTTCATTGTTTGCGGCATGAACCGAACCGACCGCAATGAGCAGCGTGCATCGCAGATCCTGCAGGCTGCCCTGCAGTGTTTTCTGGCCAAGGGCTTCCACCAGACCAGCATGCGCGACATCGCGCAGGCGGCGGGCGTCAGCCTAGGCAATCTCTACAACCACTTTCCCGGCAAGGAGGCGCTGATCCTGGCTACGGCCGAAGCCGAACAGGATGAACTGCAGCCCCTGTTGCAACGGTTGACGGACTGCAATGGCGAACGGGCGCAGGTGCAGGGATTCCTGCAGGATTTCCATGCCTTGTGTCGGCAGCCGGAATGGGCGCTGCTGAGTGTGGAAGTGCTGGCCGAGAGCGCGCGCAATCCGCCGGTGGCGGCGGCATTCGCGGGCAACCGCGCGCAGTTGCAGCGGGGGCTGGCCGAGGCCCTGCAGCAGGTCGCAAGGCGTGAGCGCCGCCGTCCTGCGCTGCCGGCGACGCTGCAGGCGCAGGTATTGCTGGATGCGATCGAAAGCGATGCGCTGCGGCAGGGGTTGGGCGAGGCGCGCGCTGCGGATGCCGACGTGCTTGATCCTGGCCTGCTGGCGGCGCTGCTCGGAGGCCGTTCGTGAGCAGTGACGATCGGCGGTTGCATGGACTGGACCTCGCGCGCTATCTCGCGCTGGCCGGCATGGTGCTGGTCAACTTCCGTCTGGCGATGGCCGTCGAGGCCGATGGTGGCGGGCTGCTTGCTGGATTTTTCCGCCTGCTGGAAGGCAAGGCCTCGGCCACCTTCGTGACCCTGGCCGGGGTGGGGTTGGTGCTGGCCACGCAGCGGCAAGCGTGGTGGCAGGCGAGCATGCAGACCTGGCGACGGGCCGTGTTCCTGGCCGTACTCGGCCTGCTCAACCTGACCGTGTTTCCCGCCGACATCCTGCACTACTACGCGGTGTACTTCGCGGTGGCGGTGCTGTGGCTGCGCGCGTCGCCCCGTGTTCTGCTGGGCAGCATGGCTGCCTTGGCGTTGGTCTCGTTCTGGGCCCTGCTGCGCTGGGACTACAGCCAGGGCTGGAACTGGCAGACGCTGGCTTACGAAGGTCTATGGCAATGGCCGGGTGCGATGCGCAACCTGTTGTTCAACGGCTTCCATCCCGTGCTGCCGTGGTTGTGCTTCTTCCTGCTGGGCATGCTGCTGGCGCGGCTGCCGCTGTCGCAGCCACGGGTGCAGCGCGCCCTGCTGTTGCTCGGTCTGTTGTTGATGGGCGCCGGCCAGGCGTTGCATCAATGGGGCCACGGCACGGTGTGGCAGCTGTGGCTGGCGACGCAGCCGATGCCGCCCGGTCCGGCGTATCTGCTGACCGGCGCAGGTGCGGCGTGTGCATTGATCGCCGCGTGCCTGTGGTTGGTGCGGCTGCATCCCGGTGATTGGCTGGAGCCGTTCACCGCAGCCGGACGGATGACGCTGAGCCTGTACGTGGCGCACATCCTGATTGGCATGGGCGTGCTGGAATCGCTCGGTCTGCTGGATGGAAGCGCCAGCCTGTCGTGGGTGTTGATGGCCGCGTTGCTGTTCGTGATGCTGGCTACCGCAGCAGCCTGGTTGTGGTCATGGCAGTTCGCGCGCGGTCCGTTGGAAGCGGTGATGCGACGCGTCGCTGGCTAGTTATTTCGTCGCAGGACACCGATGTTGTGACCCGTTAGCCTGTGCGGATGCAGGGCCATCTGCGATAGTAGGTGTCGTCACCAGAGCACGCCTGCCTCCATGTCATTCGCTTCGGCGCAGCAGATCGTAGAGGTCCTGCAGCAGTCCTACGACATCAACGCGACGGCGGTGGTGCCGCGTCCGGTGGGCGCCGACGCCAATGCGTGCGTGTTCCGCATCGACGCCCGTCATGACCACTGGTGGTTGAAGTGCCGCAACTTCCAGGTTGCGCCAGCGGTCTGGGACAGCCTGCACTGGCTGCGCGGCACATTGGGCATCGAAGAGATCGTGGCGCCCTGGCCGGCATTGGCCGGCGGTGCCTCGGTGCAGCGCTGGGGCCTGCAGTTCACGTTGTTCCCCTATATCGAAGGGCAGTCGGGCTTCGAGGCACCGCTGAGCCGTGCGCAATGGCGCCGGCTGGGCGAGGTGCTGCGGCGCCTGCATGAGGCCGGGATTCCGCCGGCGCTGCGCCAGGCATTGCCGACGCTGCGGCTTGAAACCGCGGCGGTCGATACGGTGGGTGCGTGGTTGCAGGATCCCTCGACGCTGGCGCAGGCGCAGGATCGATCCGGCAGTGCGTTCCTGGCGCTGTGGCAGCAGCAGCGGCCGCGCATCGCCGAACTTCACCAGCGTGCTGAAGCACTGCGTCGTGCGTTGCAGGACGAAGCACCCGCACTTTGTCTGTGCCACACCGATCTGCACGCCGGCAATCTGCTGATGGGGCAGGACGATGCGCTGCACCTGATCGACTGGGACGGCCTGGCGCTGGCCCCGCGCGAGCGCGACCTGATGTTTGTTGGCGCTGCGGTGGGTGGCCGCTGGGGGCGTGAGCATCCGCTGGGCTTCGCCGAGGGATATGGCGACGACCTCGGCGATCCGCGCTGGATCGCATGGTATCGGCACTGGCGCATCCTGCAGGACCTGATCGAATTCGAGCAGATGCTGCTGGGCCCCGGCGCGGCGCAGCGCTCGCTGCAGCAGCACCGGCAATCACTGCACTACCTGGGCGAGCAGTTCGCGCCGGGCAATGTATTCGATGCGGCCGAGCGCGCGTATCGGGTGCTGTAGGGGTTACGGCCGGGCTGCGCCCGGCACCTGCAGAGGCCGAAGCCGAAGCAACAGCAACTGCCGAAGCAACAGCAACCGCGGGCATTCCGTGGGAGGGCGGGG
>NZ_JBSPUD010000017.1:97470-106354 GCF_056861525.1 Stenotrophomonas sp. 82F1 | reverse complement strand
CCCCGGCCCAGCCCACCCGCCCGACCTCTGACAATTTCCGGTGGCGTCCACCCACGGAAAAGAAAAATGAAGAGCAGAAGCAAAAGCCGGTCGCTGCGCTCGCGGGTCATGGGAGGGGTGGGGCGGTGTGGGGTGGAGGGACCGCAGGCGCCATGGATGGCGCCTACGAGCCTACAGGGACGTACTTGCGGCGTGTCCCGCAACCCTACATCGCCCCACCACCCCACAGACGTCGCCGAGCCGATGCGCTTTGGCCGTTGCCGTTGCCTGGCTTGTAGAAAGCGCTGCCGGCCGCCGGCCGGCCAACATCCCCCCGCTGCGCTGCGGCGCGACCTGCGGCCGACCGATCTGGGATAATGCGCGTTCTTGTTTCCTCTGCTGCCGGACCCGGTCATGACCCAGAAGACGCTGCTCAACGATACCCACCGCGCCCTTGGCGCCAAGATGGTCGATTTCGGGGGTTGGGACATGCCCATCCACTACGGCTCGCAGCTGGACGAGCACCACCTGGTGCGTCGTGAGTCGGGCGTGTTCGATGTCAGCCACATGACCGTGGTCGACCTGCGCGGCGACCAGGTCAAGCCGTTCCTGCGCCGCCTGCTGGCCAACTCGGTCGACAAGCTCAAGGCCACCGGCAAGGCGCTGTACTCGTGCATGCTGAATCCGCAGGGCGGCGTCATTGACGACCTGATCGTCTATTACCTGGGCGAAGACTTCTTCCGCATGGTGGTCAACGCCTCCACCCGCGAGAAGGATCTGGCGTGGCTGCGCGAGCAGGCGGCGCCGTTCAACGTCTCGGTCGAGCAGCGTCCGGACCTGGCGATCCTCGCCGTGCAGGGGCCGCAGGCGCGCGACATCGTCATCGGCCTGGCCCGCGAAGCCGACCGTGAGTCGCTGGGCAAGCTCGGCCGCTTCGCCGCGCTGCAGGTGCAGTCCGACGACGGCGTTGAACTGTTCGTCGCCCGTACCGGCTACACCGGCGAAGACGGTTTCGAGATCCTGCTGCCGCAGGATGCCGTGGTCGCGTTCTGGAACCGCCTGCTTGCTGCTGGCGTGAAGCCGGCCGGCCTCGGCGCGCGCGACACCCTGCGCCTGGAAGCCGGCATGAATCTGTACGGCCAGGACATGGACGAAGCGATCAGCCCCTACGAAGCGGCGCTGGCCTGGACGGTGTCGCTGGACGAAGGCCGCGACTTCATCGGCCGCGACGTGCTGGAGGCGCAGAAGGCCGCTGGCAACGCACGCCAGATGATCGGCCTGGTGATGGATGAGAAGGGTGTGCTGCGCCATGGCCAGGCGGTCACCACGGCCGGCGGCCAGGGCGAGATCCTGTCCGGCACCTTCTCGCCGACCCTGGCCAAGGGCATCGCATTCGCGCGCGTGCCGGCCGGTGAACTCGGTCAGGTCACCGTCGACATCCGCGGCCGCCAGGTGCCGGTGCGGGTGGTCAAGTTCCCGTTCGTGCGCGAAGGCCAGGCCCAGCCCGGCGTGCTGGCCGACGCGTGATCCAAACGTGCCGGTCGTCACTGCCAGCAGTGGCGGCCGGTTGGTTACACTAGCCCCGTTTTTTCCACCCCCTGCATATCTCTGGAGCAGTCCCATGAGCGAGATCCCCGGCGACCTCAAGTTCCTCAAGTCCCATGAGTGGGCCCGTGTCGAAGGCAATGGCCGCGTTACCGTCGGTATTTCCGACCACGCTCAGGGCCTGCTGGGTGACCTGGTCTACGTCGAGCTGCCGGAAGTCGGCACGACCGCCAAGGCCAACGAGCAGATCGCGGTCGTCGAGTCGGTGAAGGCCGCCTCCGACGTCTACAGCCCGGTCAGCGGCACCATCGTCGAGGTCAACTCGGCGCTGGCCGACAAGCCGGAAACCATCAACGAAGACGCCTACGGCGACGGCTGGATGTTCGTGGTCGAAGTGTCCAACAGCGATGAGCTCAACGAGCTGCTGGACCCGGACGCGTACGCCGAAGGCCTGGAAGACGAAGACCACTGAGTCGTCGTTTCCCTGGTACGAAAACGGCCACCCACGGGTGGCCGTTTTCGTTTTGGAGGACGCGTCGAACTTATGCCGACCGGTTCGCCGCATGCCATCGCCATGGCATCAGCCGGTGTCGAGCGCGGCCGAAAGGCGTGCGCAGTTTTGCGCAAATCCGCGTTTCCACCCCCGCAGCGGCGCGTCTGGATGTGAAAAGTTTTTGCCCTTGTTGCAGGTCCGTTGTGCTGGCGTTGGCGAGTGCATCGCCGTGCACGACCACGTCGCCGTGCGGCGTTCTACTCCAGGCCTCTACATGACGCAGAGTGCTTATTTCAAGTGTTTTTTCTTCGCTGTTCGTGCGCAGCCGATGGCAGCGACGATGCGCGACGCCGTGTTTGCCGGTGCTCGCGGAGGAACATCGGCAGGCGCGGGAAGGGCTCCCGGGACGCGGCGGATGTGAAAATTTTTCGCGGGGGTTGTTGACAGTAAAAAAAACCGTGATTAGGTTTCGCCTCAGCAGACCTTGCCTGCCAAACCGAGTGCGCAGAATCAATCGTCCGATGCGAAGCAGCCCCTCGAAGACCACCGCGATCCTCAAGACGGTGGACATGGCCCCGCTTCCCCCGGAGAAATGCAAGGCGACCCCTGTTCCGATGCCTGCTCCGCCGATCGTGGCGGGCATCACCGCATCCGTAACGGCGCGCCTGACGCGCCGGCGGTCCCCGCACGCAGCATGGGCGGGTTTGATCCACCTGGGCGTTTCAACTCCCTATCACTGACGAGGAGCCATCACCATGGCAACCAAGAAAGCTGCGAAGAAAAAGCCCGCCGCCAAGAAAGCGGTGAAGAAAGTCGCCAAGAAGGCCGCTGCCAAGAAGGCAGTGAAGAAGGTCGCGAAGAAGGCGACCGCCAAGAAGGCAGTGAAGAAGGCTGCCAAGAAGGTCGCCAAGAAGGCCACGGCCAAGAAGACAGTGAAGAAGGCTGCGAAGAAGGTAGCCAAGAAGTCCGCTGCCAAGAAGGCCGTCAAGAAGACTGCGAAGAAGGCCGTCAAGAAGGTAGCCAAGAAGGCCACCAAGAAGACTGCCAAGAAAGCCGCCAAGAAGACCACTGCCCGCAAGCCGGCCAAGAAGGTCGCCAAGAAGGCAGTGAAGAAGGCGACAAAGAAGACCGCCAAGAAGGCAGTGAAGAAGACTGCGAAGAAGGCGACCAAGAAGGCTGCCCCGAAGAAGGCTGCCAAGAAGGTTGCCAAGCGCAAGCCGGCCGCCCGCAAGAAGAAGGCCGCTCCGGTGGCCCTTCCGGCAACGCCGGCACCGCTGATCTAAGTACTTCCCGATAGCCGTACCCTGAGACCCCTTCCCCGACTGCCCAGCGGGGAGGGGGTTTTTTTATGGGCTGTCTGCGCCTGGCCAGCTGCGTTCACCCGCTGCGTCGCAGGGAAACCGCTCGACCAGGAAATCCACGAAGCTGCGCAGGCGGGTCGAGTGATAACGGTCGTGCGGATAGACCAGGTGCATGGGCCGTCCGCGGCGGCCATGCTCCGGCAGCAACGGGACCAGACGACCCGCATCGATGTCCGCTGCCAGCAGCAGGCTCGACTGCAGGATGATGCCCTGGCCCTGCAGCGCGGCCAGCCGCAACGCTTCGCCGTTGTTGATCTGCAGGCGTCCTGAAGGTGGCTGCGTCGCTGACGTTGCCTCGTTGCCCAGCCAGTGCGACAGCGCCGCCGGATCCAGCGACAGGCATTGATGCTGCTGCAGCGCCTGCACGCTGTGCGGCGTGCCATGCCGTGCGAGGTAGGCCGGTGATGCACACAGGGTCAGTCGATAGGGGCTGAGCGGACGCGCCACCAGATGCGTGGTGTCGGCCAGCATGCCGATGCGGATGGCGGCCTCGAATCCCTCATCGGCCAGTTCGACCACGCGATCGGTCAGTACCAGTTCGACACTGACCTCGGGGTAGCGGTCCATATAGGTCGACAGTGCCGGCACCAGCGCATGCGTGCCGAAGATCACCGGCGCACTGATCCGCAGCTTGCCCGCCGGTGCCAGATGGTGATGCTGGGCCTGTGCATCGGTTTCCTCCACCAGGCGCAGGATCTCCTTGCAGCGGCCGTAGTAGGCCTCACCGAACGCGGTCATGTGCTGCCGTCGGGTGGTGCGGCTCAACAGCTGCATGCCCAGCCGTTTTTCCAGGGCGCGCAGGTGCTTGCCGGCCATCGTCGCGGAGATGTCCAGTGCCGACGCCGCGGCACTCAGGCTGCCCTTTTCCACGGCCAGCACATAGACCTGCATGCTCTCCAACAGGTTCATCTGACACCCCGGGTTCTGAATGTTGAAACCTCGTCGAAGTTAATCAATCGAGGGTATTCAAAGAGCATGTCCGCACGGCCAGATGGGCCGGTAGAACCTGGCAGGGCAACACATGAAACTGGATCTTGAAGGACGTACCGCGCTGGTCACCGGCGCAGGTAGTGGCATCGGCGCTGGTGTCGCGCGGGTGTTGGCGACGCTGGGTGTGCGCATGGCGATCACTGCGCGGCGGCAGGCGCCGTTGCAGTCGGTGGCGGCCGCGATCGAGGCGGCGGGTGGGCCAGCACCGGTCGTGCTGCTGGGCGATCTGACCGACGCCGACGATGTGCAGCGCATTGCCAGCGCGTCGCTGCAGGCGCTGCAGCGCGTGGATATCCTGGTCAATGCGGCCGGTGGTGCACGGCTGGCCGGCGTGGCTGCAGCAGATGAGGTGTGGGACGAGGCGATGGCGCTGAACTTCTCGGCGGCACGACGGCTGACGCAGGCGTTGCTGCCGTCGATGCGGGCCAAGGGCTGGGGGCGTGTCATCAACCTCAGTGGGTCGATGGAGCCGCGCGCGGTGAATGCCGCGAGCCCGGCGAAAGCGGCGCTGCATCTGTGGAGCAAGGGACTGTCCTGCGACGTGGCGGGCGAGGGCATCACCATCAACGCGATTGCACCAGGACGTATCAACAGCGCGCAGATCCTGGATCGTCTGCATCCCACCGAAGAGAGCCGACGTGAGTTCATCGCCCGCAACATCCCGATGGGGCGTTTCGGCGAACCAGAGGAGGTGGCGCACCTGGTTGCATTCCTGGCCTCCCCGTTGGCGGGGTACATCACTGGGGCGGTGATTCCGGTGGATGGCGGAATGCACTACTTCGCCCACTAGCCCTGCGGAACGGTGGAGCCGAACCATGCTCGGCTGCTTGAATCAGCCGAGCATGGGCTCGGCGCTACAACAACAAAAAAAGGGCGACCCGTGGGCCGCCCTTCTGCTCACGGTCGAGTTCGCCAGCTCAGCGCGGCGAGGCCACCGCGCGGTTGCCCGAGGCGCCCTTGCCCTTGCGCTTGTCCTGCTGCGCCGGGGCGGCGCCCTCGGCCATCAGGTTGTCGCTGCCGAAGTCGGTGTCCACGTCCAGCCAACGCTGCGACGGCAGGCCGAGGGCGGCGTCGAGCACGGTCGGCAACAGACCGCTGGGCAGGCCGCTTTCACCGTTCCACATGATGGCGATGCCGAGGTCGCGCTCCGGTACCAATGCCACCAGGCCGCGGTAACCCTGCACGGCGCCGGCATGGAACACGACATCGTGACCGGCGTAGTCGAAGGTGCGCCAGCCCAGCGCGTAGCCGGCCGAGTGCAGGCGTTCACGGCGCCAGCCCGAACGCATCTCGCCCGGGGTGTTGATCAGGCTGGAGTGCAGGGTGGCCAGCAGCGGTGCCGGCAGCACGTCCGGGCGGTGGCCGGTATGGGCCAGCAGCCACTGCGCCATGTCACTGGCGCTGGCGTTGACGCCAGCAGCAGGAGCCACGCGGTAATAGGTCGGCTTCGGCGTCAGCGATACCCAGCCGTTGCGGCTGCGCACGTGCGGGCGCGCCCAGCGCGAACTGGCCTGGATGCCGGCCAGGCCGAGGCTGGCATCGTTCATGCCCAGCGGCTTGAAGATGCGGCGTTCGACCGACTGCTCGTAGAAACTGCCGGAAGCGGCGTAGACGACGTCGCCGATCAGGCTGAAGGCCACGTTCTGGTAGGCGTAGCAGTCGCCCGGCAGGCACTTCAGGCTGGTGTTGGCCAGCTTCTGGGTCAGCGCGTAGTACTCGGCATTGCCTTCGATGTCGCGGTCGTAGGCGTTGTACGGCAGGCCGACGCGGTGGCTGAGCACATCGGCCACGGTCAGGCGGTCGGTGGCCTCCGGCGAGTTCAGGCGGAAGCCCGGCACGTAGTCGGTGACCTTGCTGTCCCAGCGCAGCGTGCCGTCATTGACCAGCAGGCCGGCCATGGTGCCGGCGAAGGCCTTGGACAGCGACGCCAGGCGAAACACGGTGTGGGCATCGACCGGCAGTGGGTTGTTGACGTCGGTGACGCCGTAGCCGCGCGCGCTCAGCACGCGGCCGCCCTGCACGATGGCCACTGCCATGCCCGGCACGCGCTCGCCATAGGTGAGCTGCTGCGCCATCGATTCGATGTTGGCGACGTTGAAGCCGGCGGCCGGCAACTGCACCTGCGGCACCAGCCCGGTGCGGTAGGCCGCCGGCTGGGTGTGGGCGATGGCGCCACCGGCAGCGGTCTCGATGTTGGTCGGCATCGGCGGCAGGGCCGGCGGGGTCTGCGCGGTGGTGGACAAGGCAAGGGGCATCAACATGCCCAGCAAACCGGTGGCCGCCGAACGGATCGGACGACGCAGGCTGTTCTTTTTCATCGGTTGGAACCCGTGCGCGACTGCTGGGGATGATTCTAGCGCCGCTTTTCGCCTGTGCACAAACAAAGCGAAGATGAATGCGCATCTTGTTGAAAAAGTTGGATTTTTGACGCCAGAAAAGCGTGTATCACAAGGTGTCCGCGGGGCCGGTCCGTGATACTGCGTTGCAGCCGTCAGTGCGGCCTGCGCTGGCGATGTTGCAGTGCATTGGATAACGTACGCGCTTCACTGCCCCCGGAGCCTGCCATGCCGCTGTCCAACCGCCGTTCGCTGGCGAGGGGAGCCGCGTGAGCGCGGCCACTGCGGGCGGTCCGTTGAAGAAGCTGGTCGCAGCGCTGCGCGAGTCGCCGGCGCTGTGGTGGTCGTTCCTGTACTTCTTCTGCCTGCTCAGCGGCTACTACGTGCTGCGCCCGGTGCGCGAAGCGATGGCGGCCTCGGCCGACCTGGAGACGGTGTTCCCACCGGTGCTGATCGCCTGGTTCGCCAGCCACGGCATCGCGCTGAAGGACTTCGTCCTGCAGTTCCTGTTCTCCTGCGTGTTCGTGATCATGCTGGTGCTGCAGCCGGTCTATGGCTGGCTGGTCAGCCGCTTCCCGCGGCGGGTGTTCCTGCCGGCGGTGTACGGCTTCTTCATCGCCACCCTGCTGGGCTTCTATGCGCTGTTCGACAGCCAAGTGCCGGGGCGGGGCATGGCCTTCTTCCTCTGGGTGATGGTGTTCAACCTGTTCGCAGTGGCCGTGTTCTGGAGCTTCATGGCCGACGTGTTCTCCAACGCGCAGGCGCGTGCCTACTACGGCTATATCGGTGCGGCCGGCACCATCGGTGCCTTCCTTGGCCCGCTCATTACCAGCGCGCTGGCGCAGCGCGTTGGCATCGCCAACCTGATGCTGGTGTCGGCCGGTTTCCTGATCATCTGCCTGTTCTGCATCTGGCGCCTGCGGCATTGGGCGGTGCTGCGCGAACGCGAGCAGCAGCTGGTGTCCGGTGAGCAGCCGATGGGTGGCAGCGTGCTCGATGGCCTGAAGCTGATCGTTCGTGAGCCGCTGCTGCGCTGGCTGGCAGTCCTGGTGATGTTCGGTGTGGGCGTGGGCACCCTGCTGTACAACCAGCAGGCCAGCATCGTGCGCGCGGCCTTCAGCGATCCAGCCGCCAGCACTGCGTTCTTCTCGCGCATCGACCTGGCGGTGAACGCATTGACGCTATTGCTGCAGTTGAGCCTGACCCGCTGGCTGCTGTCGCGTCATGGCATCGCCCCGGCCCTGCTGATTCCCGCCTTCGCCATCCTGCTCGGCTTCTCTGTGCTGGCTGCCTCGCCTCTGCCGATGATGGTGGCGGTGGTGCAGGTGTTGACCCGGGCCAGCGAGTTCTCGCTGTTCAAGCCAGCACGCGAAACCATCTACACCCGTGTGGACCGCCAGTGGCGCTACAAGGCCGGCGCGGCCATCGATACGGTGGTCTACCGCGGCGCTGACCTGAGCTTCACCTGGGTGCACAAGGGGCTGTCCCTGTTCGGTTCGCACGTGGTATTCGTCGGCGGCGTGGTGGTGGCCGCGTGCATGACCGCTGCTGCGTTCGGCGTGCTGCGCGAAGAAAAGAAGCTGCCGCGCGACCGCTGATTTTCCGGGGTCAGATCCCTTTCCCGCAGGGAAAGGGATCTGACCTCATTCTCCATCCCTGTTCAAGGAACCGCCCATGTACTGGATCGCGCTCGCCCTGACCCTGCTGGTCGCACTGCTGCACGTTTATTTCCTGGTGCTGGAGATGTTCCTGTGGACCCGCCCGCTGGGTCTGAAGACGTTCCGCAATACGCCGGAGAAGGCGGAGACCACGCGCGTGCTCGCGGCGAACCAGGGCCTGTACAACGGCTTCCTGGCGGCAGGCATCGTGGTGGGGCTGGTGTTGGCGCAGCCGGTGCTGGTGACGTTCTCGCTGGCGTGCGTGGTGGTGGCGGGCTGCTATGGCGCGTACAGCGTGAGCCGGCGCATCTTCATGATCCAGGCGGTGCCGGCGATCCTGGCGTTGATCCTTCGCGCGGTGGCGTAGTTTCCGGCCAACGGCGCAGCCCCTCGTGGTTGGCCGCTCAGATCAAAAGCCGCGCTTGGCGGGGCGGGTGGGCCGTGCAGGGGACGCTGCAAGTACGTCCCTGTAAGCTCGATGGCGCCATCCATGGCGCCAACGCCCCAGCCCCGCCCCCCCCC
>NZ_JBSPUD010000017.1:0-97460 GCF_056861525.1 Stenotrophomonas sp. 82F1 | reverse complement strand
GGTTTACGCCCGCGGGCCCCAGCCTGGGCCCCACCGCCCCTGCACGGCCCACCCGCCCCACCCCTGACAGTTTCCGTGTGCGGCCAGCCCACGGAGAAGAAAAAGAAGATCAAGAGCAACAGCAACAGCAACACCGAAAAGCAAAAAAGCGGCCGCTGGGCCGCTTTTTGCTTTTGCTCTTCTTTTTTCTTTTCCGTGGGTGGACGCCGCAGAGATCTGTCAGGGGCCGGAGGGGTGGGATGCGCAGGGGCGTAAGCGCCGTGGATGGCGCGCCCGAGCCTACAGGGACGTATTCACGGCGTCCCCTGGGCATCCCACCCCTCCGGCCCAACCCATGACCCGCTTCCAGCGACCAACCCACGAGGGGCTGCGCCGTTCGCGGGAACATCACTTCGCCGGCGACACCCACATGTCGATCACCGCACTGAATACCTCCGTGCCCGCGCGGTCGCGCACGCTCACCGTCACCGGCAACGCGTAACCTTCGGCCGCCACCACGATCGGCTGCGCCGGCAACGCCGTCGCGTGCAGCGTGCCGCGGGCCTTGGCCAGGTACTGCACCTGCATTCCCTTGGGGATCCAGCGCATGCCCTTCGGCAGCGACGCATCCACCATCAGCCCGGCGGTCAGCTCGGCCAGATTGCACATCGCGATCGCGTGCACCGTGCCGATGTGGTTGCGCACCTTGCGTCTGTCGACCAGCAGGCCCTCGCAGCGGCCGTTCTCCAGGCGTGTGATGCGCGGGGCGATGCTGGCGAAGTAGGGGGCCTTGAAGCACACCGCGCGCGAGAACAACCAGTTGCCGGCAGGCCAGCGCTGCAGGCGGTGGTAAAGCGTAAGCAGTGGAGCAGACATCGGGTGTCTCCCTAAAGAAACGGCGGACCGAAGTCCGCCGTTGTCGTTTACATGGTGGCTGCGATCACGCGGCCTGCGACTGCGCGCCCTTCTGTTCGCGCTTGTAGTAGCCCGCCGAGCGGAGCTCTTCCGGATCGAAGTCGTCCACGGTGATGGTTTCCAGGGTGAGCGTGCGCAGCTCCTCGAGCAGGGTGCGCTCGTCCTGGGTGATCACGCCTTCGGCCACGGCCTCGTCCAACTGGGTGACGAAATCCAGCGCTTCGATGCCCTTGGTCTTGAGCGCCTTGATGAACTTGCGCTCCACCGGCTCGGCCATGATCGCCTTGCTCAGGTAGCTGTTGATGCGGCCGCCCGGGTTGTTCTCGCACGGGGTCAGGAACACGCCGCTGGCGAGGCGGTCGCGGGCTTCGTTCGGTGCCATCAGCAGCGCAGCCACACGACGGCTCAGGCGGTCGCCGGGGGCCTCGGCACGACGGCCCAGCGGGAAGATCAGTGCCCACATCAACCAGCCGATCGGACGGATCGGGAAGTTGCGCAGCGCGGCCGACAGCGATTCCTCGATCTTGTGCACGCTGTCATGGAAAGCCCAGGCCAGCAGCGGCTGGTCGGCCTGCGGTGCGCCTTCGTCGTGATAGCGCTTGAGCATGGCGCTGGTCATGTAGACGTGGCTCAGCACGTCGCCCAGGCGGCCAGACAGCGATTCCTTGAACTTCAGCTTGCCGCCGAGCGTCATCATCGAGATGTCGGCCATCAGCGCCAGGTTGGCCGAGTAACGGTCCAGCTTGCGGAAGTAGCGGCGGGTGTAGGCATCGCCCGGGGCCGCGCCGAAACGCGCACCGGTCAGGCCGAACCAGAACGAACGCACGGCATTCGAAATGCCGTAGCGGATGTGGCCGAACAGGCTGCGGTCGAAGTCCTGCAGGCCGGCACGGGTGTCCGGATCCTGCGCCGCCTTCATTTCCTTCAGTACCCACGGGTGGCAGAGGATCGCACCCTGGCCGAAGATCAGCAGGCTGCGGGTCATGATGTTGGCGCCTTCCACCGTGATGGCGATCGGCGCGGCCTGCCAGCTGCGGCCGGCGAAGTTGCGCGGCCCCAGGATGATGCCCTTGCCGCCGATCACGTCCATCACGTCCGAGATCACTTCACGGCTCATGTTGGTGCAGTGGTACTTGGCGATCGCCGACGGCACCGACGGCACGTCACCGCGGTCCACAGCGGCAGCGGTGGCCTGCGACAGCGCGCTGATCTTGTACGCCTTGCCACCAATGCGGGCCAGCGCTTCTTCCACGCCTTCGAAGCGGCCGACCGACAGGCCGAACTGCTTGCGGATACGCGCGTAGGCACCGGTCACCACCGCGCCGGCCTTGGCACCGCCGCTGGCGGTGGAGGGCAGGGTGATCGAGCGGCCGACGGCCAGGCACTCGTTGAGCATGTTCCAGCCCTTGCCGGCCTTCTCGGCGCCGCCGATCAGCTGGGTCAGCGGGATGAAGACATCCTTGCCACGGATCGGGCCGTTCTGGAAGGTCGAGTTGAGCGGGAAATGGCGACGGCCGATTTCCACACCGGCGGTGTCACGCGGCAACAGGGCCAGGGTGATGCCGATATCGCGGGTGGTGCCGATCAGGCCATCCGGGTCGTACATGCGGAAGGCAAGGCCGATCAGCGTGGCCACCGGGGCCAGCGTGATGTAGCGCTTGTCGAAGGTGAGCTTGACGCCGAGGACCTGCTCGCCGTTCCACTCGCCCTTGCAGACGATGCCGTAATCGGGGATCGAGGTGGCGTCCGAGCCGGCGAACGGACCGGTCAGGCCGAAGCAGGGCACTTCGCGGCCATCGGCCAGGCGCGGCAGGTACTGGTCTTTCTGTTCCTGGGTGCCGTAATGGTTGAGCAGCTCACCCGGGCCCAACGAGTTCGGTACGCCAACGGTGGAGCTGACCACCGAAGACACCGAGGCCAGCTTCTGGATCACCTTGTGGTGGGCCAGCGCGCTGAAGCCCAGGCCGCCGTATTCCTTCGGAATGATCATGCCGAAGAACTTGTTCTTCTTGATGAAGCTCCACAGTTCCGGCGGCAGGTCCGCATGGACGTGGGTGATCTCCCAGTCGTTGACCATCTTGCACAGCTCTTCGACCGGGCCATCGAGGAAGGCCTGTTCTTCAGCACTCAGCTGCGGCTTGGGGTAGTTCAGCAGGATGTTCCAGTCCGGGTCACCGGTGAACAGTTCGCCTTCGAAGCCGACCGAGCCGGTTTCCAGGGCGATGCGCTCGGTCTGCGACAGCGGCGGCAGCACCTTGCGGAACACCTTCATCATCGGGCCGGTCAGCAGCGGCTTGCGGATGAACGGCAGCAGCAGCGGCACGACGATCACGGCCAATACGGCAGCAGCGACGATCGTGGCGGTCTGGTTTACGTAGGGAATGAACCAGCAGGCGACCAGCAGGGCCACGCTGATCAGCGTCCAGGTCAGCAGGCGCATGCGGTGGTAGGCAACGAACGCGCCTGCCAGCAGCAGGGCGAGGAAGGGAATGACGAGGCTCATGAGCGTGCTCCGGTGACGTGCTCGTTTATGGCGGACGAAGCTGCAGCATCCGCTGCGGGCAACACGTCCAGATAGTCCAACACAGTAGCGGTAAAGGCGTCGTTGTCATCACCGGCGACCATGTGCGTGGCCTGCGGCAACTGTACGTGGCGCGCGTGCGGCGCCAATGCCAGGAATTCGGCCACCGTCTGCGGGGTGACCAGATCGCTGCGGCCACCGCTGACCAGCAGCAGGGGGCACTTCACCTGGCGCGCGGCCTCGGCCAGTGCGTCCTGGTGCTGCTCGCTGTCGCGGGCCAGTTCGGCCACCAGGCGCGGGTCCCAGTGCCAGCGCCAACGGCCGTGGCCATCGTCGCGCAGCAGGGCGCGCAGTGAATCCTCGGATTTGCGCGGGCGGTGCGGCACATAGGCCGAAATCACATCGGCAGCCTGCGACAGCGAGGCGAATCCGTCCGGGTGCGCGGTCATGAAGGCAAGGATGCGTTCGACGCCAGCCGTGTCCCAGCGCGGGGTGATGTCCACCAGCACCATCGCCGAGAACAGCCCGGGCCAGCGTGATTCGGCCAGCAGGCCGAACAGGCCCCCCATGGACGCGGCCACCAGCACCGGCGGTCGCGGCTGCTCGCCGGCCAGCACGATCAGGTCATCGGCGAACTGCTCGCCGTGATAGGCCAGATCGGCCGCGTTCCAGTCGGAATCGCCATGACCGCGGGCGTCGTAGGCCAGGGTTTGCAGGCCCGCGGCCGACAGGGCTTTGGCCGTGGTCGTCCAGGCATGGCGGGTCTGGCCAAAGCCGTGTGCGAACAGTACGCGTCCGCGACGGCCGGAGGTGCTGGCAGTTGCAGCCAGCGAGGCGCCGTGGGCGGCCTCCAGGCGCAGGTCATGGAATGCAGCGGGAGTCGGGGACATAACCATACTCGCTAGTATGGATTGCTTCTGCAGGAAGTCAATACTGCACGGTATGGTGCGTCGCAGGAATCCCTTCTGGCCCGGCTGCCGACGGTTTCGGCCGCAACCGCGTACTGCAACGAACCCCGGCGTATGGTTAAATCAGCAAATGAATCAACCTGACGCTTCCGCCGGCGAACCGCGTGCCGGCCGCAACAGCCGCCTGAGTGCCGAAGACTGGGCCCAGGCGGCCCTCGATCTGATTGCCGAGCAAGGTGTGAGTGCCGTCGCGGTGGAACCGCTGGCGCGCCGCCTTGGCGTGACCAAGGGCAGTTTCTACTGGCACTTCCCCTCGCGTGATGCGCTGCTGCAGGCCGCGCTGGAACGCTGGGAACTGTTCGAGCAGGAACAGGTGTTCGGCAGCCTGGAAGACGTGCCGGATCCGCGCGTGCGCCTGCGCCAGTTGTTCCAGATGGTGGCGCACGAAGTGCAGCCGCACATCATCTACAGCGAGCTGCTGAAGGCCCTTGACCATCCGATGGTGCGGCCGGTGATCGACCGTGTTTCGCAGCGACGACTCGATTACCTGATCGCCTCGTTCCGCCAGGCGGGCCTGAGCTCGACCGATGCACGCCACCGCGCACGCTTGGCCTATGCAGCGTATGTGGGCTTCCTGCAGTTGTCGTTGCAGCTGCAGCAGCCCAAGCAGGCACGCGAGGATTTCGAAGCGTATGTCGAACACCTCATCGACACGCTGATTCCGAACGGCTGAGCGTTCTTCATCGCTGGATGCAGAAAGGCCGCGGCAATGCCGCGGCCTTTTTCGTTGGCGTCGACGCCAGCAGCGTACGTACAAAAAACAACGGCCCCTTTCGGGGCCGTTGCTGCATCAGCTGATCAATGAATCGATCAGAACTTCTGCTTGTACTGCATGTACATGTAACGGCCCGGCAGGTCGTACTGCGGGTCGAACATGTTGTACGAGGTCGAGTACGAGACCGGCGGCTGCTTGTCCCATGCGTTGTTCAGACCCAGCATGATCGTGCCCTTCCACGGGGTGTTGTAGCGCACCTGGATGTCGTGGTAGGTGGTGGCACCCATGTGGTTCTTGCGACCTTCCGGATCGGAGCAGTAGCTGCGCAGCGCGCCGCCCAGCAGGCAGTCTTCGGTCATGCCGGACTTGTAACGCAGGCCGTAATTGACACCGAAGTCACCGAAGGACCAATCGACATACAGGTTGGAACGGATGCGCCAGTACGGATCCTGGTCGAGGTAACGGCCCTGGCGGCCTTCCACTTCAGAGTCGCGCGTGGCCTTGGTTTCCCACTTGGCCAGATAGGTGCTGTCCCAGCTGATGGTGAACTGGCCGAACGAGGTTTCCGGCAGACGGTACAGGACGCCCAGATCCCAGCCTTCCACCTTGTACGACGCCAGGTTCTGCAGCGGCATGTCGACGTTGGTGATGGTGTAACGCTGCGCGGTGGTGCCATAGGTCGGATCACGGGTGATCAGGCCGCAGTACGCTGCCTGCTCGGCCGGCGAACCGCCGTAGCAGTAGTTCATGATGTCCTGGATCGCCGGACGGGTGATGGCGTCTTCGATCTTGATCTGCCACCAGTCCAGGGTCACGTTCAGGCCGGTCACGAAGCTCGGGCTCCACACCAGGCCCAGCGTCTTGCTGGTCGAGGTTTCCGGCTTCAGATTCGGGTTCGACTTCCAGGTGAACGGTTCTTCGGTCTGGGTCGCGCCCGACTGCGGCACGCCATCCTCATCTTCCGTACCCGGCTGGACGAAGCCGGCCGGCACCCCCTGGGCAATACACTGGGCAAGCACGGCACCGGTCGGGCCATTGGCGGCTGCGCAAGGATCAGCGTAGGTTTCGTACGAATCGCCGTCACCACCGTACAGATTGCTGATGCTCGGCGCGCGGAAGCCTTCCGAGTAGTTGCCGCGGATCATCAGGTCGTCGATCGGCTTCCAGCGGAAACCGAACTTGTTGTTGGTGGTATTGCCGAAGTTGCTGTACTTCGAGTAACGGGTCGCGGCACTGAAGTCAAGCAGCTTGGCGCCCGGCAGATCAGCCAACACCGGGATCGACAGTTCCAGGAACACTTCGTCCAGGTCGTAGCCACCCTTGGTCGGCTTGGCGCCGTTGCCAGTGCTCAGGCCCGCAGCGATGAAGGCGTCCGGATCGAACTGACCGGTTTCCTTGCGGTACTCGTAACCGGCAGCGAAGGCCAGAGCACCGGCCGGCAGCTGCACGATTTCGCCAGAGATGTTGGCGTAGTAACCCTTGGACACCAGGCTCGACGAATCGTGTGCGGTGAACGAGGTGTAATCGATCGCAGCTTGGCTGATCGAGCCTTCCGGGCCCAGAGCGTTGACCGGCACGCAGCCGGCGATGATGTCGCCGCCAGGAGCGGAGACGCACACCGGCACACCGCCACGCATTTCCGACGGGCCGTAGGCGTTGCGCAGGTTGGCCAGGTTGAACAGACCGTAGGTCAGGTCGTTCTGGTCGGTCTTGTCGTAGCGGTAGCCGACATCCCAGTCGAAGTTGCGGTCGGCGAATTCGAAGAAGCCTTCGAAGCCACCGTAGAAGTGCCAGTTCTTGACGTTCTGGTTGAACGAACGGCCGCCGCTTTCATTGAAGCGACGATTGACGCCGGTCAGGTCTTCACCCGTCGGGTTGTACATGCTGTTGGCGCTGAGACGCATGCCGGTGACCGGCATGGCCGCCAGCAGCTGCTCGGACTTGCGCTCGTTGTACATCGCCTCGGTACGGAAGGTGATGTTGTCGGTGACGTTGTACGAGCCCGACGCGAACAGCGAGGTACGCTCCTGCGGGGTCAGCAGGTAGTTGTCCGGAGCGGTGTTGTAGCCGTGGATGTTGGCGTTGAACGGCGTCTCGACGCCGTTGATCTGGACATAGCGCTCTTCGTCACGGATGTAGGAGCCCGGCATGCCGGTGCTGCTTTGGCCGCTGAAGAACGGCGGGCCGCCAGCGGAGATCTTGCGATCGCCGGCCATGACCTTGCCTTCCTTGACGTAGGAGACACCCAGCATCACCGATGCGCGATCGGTGGTGGTGCCGATGGTGAAGTCGGCCGCTTCACGCTCGCCGTCACCGTCGCTGTACTGGCCCTTGTAGAAGTTCGCTTCGGCACCGTCGAAGTTCTGCTTGGTGATGATGTTCACCACGCCGGCGATGGCGTCCGAACCGTAGATGGTGGAAGCGCCGTCCTTCAGGACGTCGATGCGCTCGACCATCGCGGTCGGGATGGTGTTCAGGTCGACGCTGCCGTCCAGGCCGGTGGTCCAGCGGCGGCCATTGACCAGCACCAGGGTACGGTCCGAACCGAGGTTGCGCAGGCTGATGCCGGATGAACCGTCGCCACCGTTGTTGAAGGTGCGGTTCAGAGCGGCGCCGTTGGCGGCGATGCGCTGCAGGATGTCGGCGACTGAGGTCACGCCCTGCTTTTCGATGTCGGCGCGGGTCAGGCTCAGGACCGGCTGCGAGGTTTCGATGTCGGTGCTCTTGATGCGCGAACCGGTCACCGAGATGCGATCCAGGTTGGTCGCTTCCTGCGCCTGGGCTGTTACGGACGTCGCCGCACCGGCGATCAGCGCGACGACGACAGCGTCACGCAGCTTGTTGGACTGGAAATTCATTGGCTCTCTCTCTCCAAGAAATCTTGGCTGGGGTAGTGCCTTCGCGGCGGCGCCAAAAAAGAAGGCTCCAAAATCGCGAGGCTGAATCGATAGTAACGGCCCTCTGCCAAAAATTAAAGCTGTGTTAATTCACGCTGTGGTTACACATGAATGGGCTTTGATTTCTTTTATTTCAACGAGTTATCGGGTTGCGCGCAGGGGCGGCGCAACCTCTGCACGCCTTCGAAGCACAAAAAAGTTTCAGTTGATGCATGTCGCGTTGTATCTGTTTGTAACGAATAGGTGCTTTTCGCACTTGACAGAAGTGTCCGGAAACAATTCGGGCGCCCCAGGGCGCCCGATGTTGAACACTGCTTGTTACCAGTCGTAGGCGACTACAGATCCTGCTCGTAGCGGACGTACGGCACGGTGCCGTCATCGTTGCTTTCGTTGCGCGGGGAGAATGGGTTCTTGCCGCGGCTGATGACGTTCTCGGCGCCGACGGTGAGCTGGCCGGACCACGGGGTGCGCCAGGTCAGGCCGATGCCCAGGCCTTCCCACTTGCCGGGCTTGCCCGGAACGTCAACCACGCGGCCGATGATGCTGCCGCTGAAATTGCCGTAGCCAGCGCCCAGGCTCAGGCTCTTGCTGTCCCAGCGGTCGACGATGGCCGGCGAGGCGTCAGCCAGGGGTACCAGGCGCGCCTTGGCATAGGTGCCGGCGATGGAGACAAAGCCTTCGCGACCGATGTTCTTCTGTGCGAACACGGTCAGGTCATTCTGTTCGGCGCGCAGCGACGGGGTCTTGCTGGGCGTCGCCAGCCAGGCGGGCAGGGTCTCGCGGCCGGCGCCGGCAGTGATTCCCAGGCGGCCGGTGCCCCGGTTGAGCGCGGCGGTGCCGGTCAGGCGCCGGTTGGAGCCGATGGCGTCATCGTCGTCGCCCAGGCTGGCCAGCATGCAATGGCTGGCCAGTCCGCTGATGCTGGAGCCGCTGCTGCTGTTGCACAGCAGGCCCAGCGAGTCGCCCGAAGACAGGCCGAACGCAGCGTCGAGCGAATTGCGGCCGAAATGCCAGCGTGCGCCAACGGCCTGTTCACCGGTCGGCTCCAGGTACAGCAGGGCCTCGACCTTGCCGCTGCCCTTGTTCCACACCGGAATCACGGTGCGGGTGTCCTTGCTCTGCGCATGCACGCCCGTGATCGCGCCAAGGGCGATCAGCAGGGCCAGCGGTAGACGCAGGAAGGTACGCATCGGACCAGTTCAGACAGTGACGGACAGTGAAAGTTCCCGCTGGGGCGGGAACTCGATCCTAGGGTGTTTATGATTTCTTAACAAGCCTTGCTCCTCCCCAGACACAAGACTCGTTCGTTTTCACTGAAGACGTTCAGGTGCCGGTACAGCCCCCTGGGCACCGTGGAACAATATGCCGAACTCCGTCAACGGAAAGTGATACTCCTGTCCGCAGAATTCGCACCGTACGTCCACCGCGCCGGTGTCTTCGGCAGCGGCACGGGCCTCTTCCTCGCCCAGCGAGAACAGCATCGAGGCGACCCGTTCACGCGAGCAGGAGCAGGCGAAGGACAGCGCCTTGTCACCCACCAGCTCCGCCTTCTCCTCGTGGAACAACCGGTGCAGCAGTTCCTCGGCCGGGGTGGCCAGCAGCTCGGCCTTGCCCAGGGTGTCGAACAGCGCGCTGGCGCGGGCCCAGCCGTCGTCGTCGCCCTCGTCGCCCGGCAGCTTCTGCAGCAGCAGGCCGGCAGCGCCGTTGCGGTCGGCGGCCAGCAGCAGCCGCGTCGGCAACTGCTCGGACTGGCGGAAGTAGTCCTCGAACGCTTCATCCAGTTCCGGCGCGGTCAGCGCGACCAGGCTCTGGTAGCGCTGCGGTTCGCGCGGATCCAGGCCCGGATTCTCGATGGTGATGGCGAGCAGGGCGTCCTGGCCCAGTTCGGTCAGGTCGCGGGGGGCGTCACCCCCTTCGGCCAGCTGGACGATGCCGCGCAGGGTGCCGGCGGCGGTGCATTCGGCGAACAGGGTGCGCAGCGCGGTATTGCTGCGCAGCTGGATCGACAGGCGGCCGTCCACCTTGGTGTGGCCGGTGAACAGCGCCGAGGCCACGCAGGCGTCGCCGAGCAGTTCGGTGGCACTGTCCGGGTATTCGCCGTGGGACTGGATGTCCTGCCAGGTGGCCTGCAGGCGCACGTGGACGCCACGGACACCGGCGTCGGGGAGCAGGAAACGGATAAGGGAATCGGATTGGGCGGTCATCGGCTCACATCGCGCGTAAACGGGGATGGTTGCCGGATAATGCGCCGACAACCAGGCATAAGAAGGATGCACCAGTAATGGGGGCAGGGGGAGAGCAGGACAAGGTAGTGGCCGCCGCCGACACGGCGCCACGTCGGCGCTGGCGCTGGAAGCGGCTGCTGTGGCTGCCGGTGCTGTTCGTGGCCTTCAGCTGCCTGCAGGTGCTGGTGCTGCGTTTCATCGATCCGCCGTTGTCCACGGTGATGGTCTGGCGTTTCGGCGAGGCACTGGGTGAAGGCGACTGGTCCTACCGGCTGCACTACCAGTGGCGGGACCTTGACCAGATGGCGCCGAGCCTGCCCATTTCGCTGGTGGCCGCGGAGGACCAGCGCTTCCCTGACCATAGTGGGTTCGACCTGCAGGCCATTGAAAAGGCGCGCGACCACAACGCGCGCGGTGGGCGCCTGCGCGGGGCCAGCACGATCAGCCAGCAGGTGGCCAAGAACCTGTTCCTGTGGCAGGGCCGCAGCTGGATCCGCAAGGGCCTGGAGGTCTGGTACACGGTGCTGATCGAAGCCTTCTGGCCAAAGCAGCGGATCCTGGAGATGTACGCCAACATCGCCGAGTTCGGCGACGGCGTGTATGGCGCACAGGCGGCGGCACAGACATTCTGGGGCAAGGACGCCGCACGGCTGAGCCCTGCGGAGAGCGCGCGTCTGGCGGCAGTGCTGCCGGCGCCGCGTCGCTACAACGCGGCCAAGCCCGGCCCGTACGTGCAGCGGCGTGCGGCGTGGATCCAGCGGCAGGCACGGCAGCTGGGTGGAGCGGGGTATCTGGCGGAGGACTGAGGGGCACGAGCGGTGCTGGTGGTACCGCTGTTATTCGTGCGGAAAGCGGGAACTTCGAACCGTGGACTGACGGGCTGCACGTCCGTCAACCACGTACAATCGCGCGATGACACGTGAACGCCTTACTTTCGTCATTGCCGCGCACAACGAGGAACTGGCGCTGCCCCAGCTGCATCCGCGGCTGTGCGCGGTACTGGATGGCCTGGCCGAAATCGATGGGCACATCCTGTATGTGGACGATGGCAGCAGTGACACGACCTGGTCGTTGATTACCTCGTTGGCCCAGGCCGACCCGCGGGTATCGGCGCTGAAGCTGTCGCGCAACTTCGGCAAGGAGGCGGCGCTGACCGCCGGCCTGGACCAGGTGCGCGAAGGCGCGGCGATGATCCTCGACGCCGATGGCCAGGACCCGCCGGAGCTGGTGCCGCAGTTTGTCGAACGCTGGCGCGAGGGCTATGACAATGTCTACGGCACCCGCCTGGTGCGCGACGGTGAGAGCTGGAGCAAACGTGCGACCGCATCGATGTTCTACCGGGTGATAGGGCGCCTTTCGCGCACGCCCATTCCGGCCGATACCGGCGATTTCCGCTTGCTGTCGCCGCGCGCGCTGAGCGCATTGCGCGAGATGCGCGAGCGCCACCGGTTCATGAAGGGGCTCTTCAGCTGGGTCGGTTTCCGCCGCGTGGCGGTGCCGTATCACCGGCATGCCCGCTTGGCCGGCAGCAGCAAGTTCAGCCTGTGGCGGCTGTGGAACTTCGCACTGGAAGGCATCACCGGCTTCTCGACGGTCCCGCTGCGGGCGGCCACCTACATGGGGTTGGCCACCGCGGGCGTGGCGTTCGTGTTTGCCCTCTGGGTGATCGCCAAGGCGGCGATCTATGGCGACCGGGTGGCCGGCTGGCCGACGATGATGGCGGTGATCCTGTTCCTGGGCGGCGTGCAGTTGATCGCGCTGGGGCTGATCGGCGAGTACCTGGGACGCCTGTACGAGGAGTCCAAGCAACGGCCGTTGTACCTGGTTGACGCATGGTTGGCCCCTTCCGTGGCAGACTCGGAGCCGCAACCCACCCTGGGAGGGCAGGCAGATGACGTCGGTACGGCAACTGTTGGACGGCAAGTCCCCTGAAGTGCATGCGGTCGCGCCTGGCGCGGCGGTGATCGATGCGATCCGGCTGATGGCGCAGAAGGGCATCGGCGCGGTACTGGTGATGGATGGACCGCGACTGGTCGGGATCCTGTCCGAGCGCGATTACGCACGCAAGATCGTGCTGCACGATCGTTCGTCGCGCGATACCGCTGTGTCGGAGATCATGACCGCCAAAGTAGTGACAGTGAGTCCCGGTGAGCAGGTGGAACACTGCCTGCAGCTGGTGACCGATTACCGCATCCGCCATCTGCCGGTGGTCGAGGGCGGGCAGGTACTGGGGGTCATTTCCATCGGTGACTTGGTGAAGTCGGTGATCGATGCGCAGCGGCGCGAGCTGGATCAGCTGCAGCAGTACATCGTGGCGGGGTGAGTTTGTCGCTGGCGGGCCTGCGGCCCGCCGGCCCGCTTTTTCAAGCAACTGCTACTAAAGCCAGAGCCAAAACGAAAGCAGTGCCTTCCTGATTCGTCGGGAAGGCGTCGGGTGCGGCGTGTCCTGCCTGTCGCCTTGCTTCGGCTCTCCGCACGGAAAACAAAGGCGCCGCGAACGCCCGCTCTATTTCGCGTAGTGCCCACCGCAGTCGGCGTCCTTGCCCGGGCCCAGTTCGATGGTGGCCAGCAGTGCCGCCGGCGGCGCGATGCTGCCCAGCGTCAGCGCCACCGCACCACGGAGACCCAGTGCCTTGAAGTCGGGGCGGAATGACGGGTCCTTGAACGTTCCACCGATGCGCAGCGGCGAGCGCAGCACCAGGATGCTCCTGTCCTTGGGGCGTGGCTTCAGCAGCAGGTCCAGGGTTTCATCGCGCAGGCTGACATCGCCCTCGCCGAGGATGATCGTATCGGTGGTGTCCACTGCCATCGACCGGGTATGCATCAGGCCCTCGCGCACGCCGAAATCGGCGAAGGCGCAGCGCAGCGGAATCTGTTTGTCGCCGGTGAACAGGAATTTGAGCGACTCGGTGATGTCCAGCCCCGCCACTTCCATCAGCAGGTTGCCGACATGGCCGCGGCCCATGCCCAGCGCCACGTTGCCGCTGCTGCTGCCGAGCATCGCCGCGATCGAGTTGCCGTTGCCGGTCAGGTCGATACTGCCGCTGATACCGCCCTTGGCCTGCT
Organism: Stenotrophomonas sp. 82F1; assembly: GCF_056861525.1. Taxonomy (NCBI): domain Bacteria; kingdom Pseudomonadati; phylum Pseudomonadota; class Gammaproteobacteria; order Lysobacterales; family Lysobacteraceae; genus Stenotrophomonas; species Stenotrophomonas sp. 82F1. The sequence goes on along the minus strand of NZ_JBSPUD010000017.1, from coordinate 84,174 downwards.
CGGCCAGCTTGGCATCGGGGAACAACTGGCCCAGCTGCACGCCGCGCACGCTGGCCTTGAAGGAGGTTGCGATCTGCGGCCGACGTGCATCCATGCGGATCGTGCTGCGGATGTCGCCACCGGCAACGCCGAAGTTCAGCGGGTCCAGCCGCAGCACACCATCGTCCAGCAGCAGGTGTGCATCCATGTCATCCAGAGGCAGCTTCGGCGCATTGATGCGCTGGGCCTTCCAGCGCACGTCGGCATCCATCGCACGCAGCTTGCCGAGGTTGTACGGGGTGGCCGGCAGCACCTTCGCGCTGGCAGCCACGCGCGCCGCCTCGGCCCTCTGTTCTGCATTGGCCGTCTCACCGCCGCCGGTCTTCGGCGGTGCGCCGACGAAGCCGGCAAGGTCATCGAAATCGAGACGACGCGACACCAGGTTGGCGGTCATCCGCGGACGGTCCCGGGAGACGTCGAACTGCACATCGCCCCCCAGATCACTGTCGCCGACGTTGCCGGTGAAGCGCTCGTAGCGCCACACCTGGTGATCGCGCTTCAGGCGGCCATCGAGGGCATACGGCGGGGAGGGCGGAATGGCGATGCCCAGCAATGGATACAGATCGGCCAGGTCGTCGCCGCTCAGCGCGAACTGCAGGTCGAACACCTGCAGCTGGAACGGGTTGGTCAAGGTGCCGCTGGCAACGGCATGGGTCGCGCCAGCGCGGCCATCGAGGTGGATGCGGAAGGGATGGGCGCTGTCGGTCAGTTCCAGCGGCGATTCGGTGCCACCGCTCAGGACGAAGGGATTGCCCCGCCAGCGACCTTTGCCGGCCACCAGCAACGGTGGTGCGGCGTCGGCCTGTTTCGGTTCGCCGCTGCGCACGTTCACCAGGATGTCGGTGCGGCCTGGAGCGTCAAGGAACTGCAGGCGACCATCGTCGATGCGCAGGCGCTTGAGCTGCGGCGTGGTGCCGCCCTTGCTGTCGCCGAGAAAGTTCCAGTTGCCCGGGTCACCTTTGCGCGGTGCCGTCTCCAGCAGTACGTCAGGGCGGGTCAGGCGGATTTCGGGAAGCTGCACGTTACCGCGCAGCAACGGCCAGACCCGTATGTCGATCTCGACCCGGTCGGCGCTGGCCATGTTCGGCTGTTTCGCCCAGGGGGCGTTGGCGAAGGTGAGGGTATCGGCGCGTACGGTGGTGGTGCGGCCGAGGTCGACGTCCAGGTTGCCGATGTGCAGGGCGCGCCCGGTACGGGCCTGCACCGCACGTTCCACCGGACCCTTGAACCAGTTCCAGTCCCACAGGGCGATGAGGATCAGGATCGCCGCGAACAGGAATATCAGCACGGCCAGCCAGCGCTGCCCGCGTGGACCGGGGCGACGCAGGCGCCAGCGCGACGCCTTGGGAGCAGCAGGAGCAGAGGCAGCATTCACGCTGCCATGGTTGCCCCGTCGCGGTGGACGGGGCGCGAAGCGTTCATGTGCATGGCGTGCACAGTGGACGCCTGCCTGCCTGCCTGCCTGCCTGCCAGGCAGGGCTTGGCGCTACCGCAGATCAGCGGTCACAGCACCTGTCGGGTCACTGCGACGAAGTGGCAGACGCTGCCGCCGATCACGAACAGATGCCAGATCGCATGCGAATAGGGGATCGATTCGCGGTGGTAGAAGTAGGTGCCCAGCGTGTAGGACAGGCCGCCGCCGAACAGCCAGGCCAGGGTGCCGCCATCGATCGAGGCCCACATCGGCTTGATCGCCACCACCACCAGCCAGCCCATGGCGATGTAGATCACCGTGGACAGCAGCTTGAAGCGGCCGGTGTAGAACAGCTTGAACACCACGCCGCCGAGCGCCAGCGCCCAGATCGCGGTGAACATGCCCCAGCCCCAGGGGCCGCGCAGGCCGATCAGGGTGAACGGGGTATAGGTGCCGGCGATCAGCACATAGATCGCGCAATGGTCGAACACCTTCAGGCGGCCCTTGGCCTGCGGATGCTGGATGGCGTGGTACAGCGTGGAGGCGGTGTACAGCAGCAGCAGGGCGATGCCGAACACGATCGCGCTGGCCAGCTGCCAGCCATCGCCGTAGATCGCGGCCAGGGTGATCAGTACCGCGCTGGCGGCCAGGGCAAGCACCGCACCCAGCCCGTGGGTCAGGGCGCTGGCAATTTCTTCACGGATCGAAGCAACAGAAGTCGTGGACATGGCATGGGCATCGTCTGCAGGGAGGGGGACCCGCACCCCCCTATCATCGCCGCGATGGCGGGCGCGTGCACCCCCGCCACCGTATGGTTGCTGCAATCAGTTGCCGGTGACCGTATGCGCGGCTTCCCGGGTTGCCGAGAAACGCACGTCCGGCGCGCGTTCCTGCGCCAGCTGCAGGTTGACCCGGGTCGGTGCCAGGTAGACCAGGTGGCCGGCGGCGTCGAGGGCCAGGTTCAGCGCGTTCTTCTCGCGGAACTCCTCCAGCTTCTTCTCGTTGCTGCAGTGGACCCAGCGTGCGGTGGTGACACTGACCGGCTCGAAGGTCGCTTCCACGCCGTACTCGTCCTTCAGACGGTACGCGGCTACATCGAACTGCAGCACACCGACCGCGCCCAGGATCAGGTCGTTGCTGGTCAGCGGACGGAAGAACTGGGTCGCGCCTTCCTCGGACAACTGTGCCAGGCCCTTCTGCAGCTGCTTGAGCTTGAGCGGATCGCGCAGGCGGGCGCGACGGAACAGTTCCGGAGCGAAGTTGGGGATGCCGGTGAAGGTGATCGCTTCGCCTTCGGTGAAGGTGTCACCGATGGAAATGGTGCCGTGGTTGTGGATGCCGATCACATCGCCCGGCCACGCCTCGGCGGCGATTTCGCGGTCGCTGGCCATGAAGGTCAGCGCATTGGCCAGCTTCATGTCCTTGCCGGTACGCACGTGCAGGGTCTTCATGCCAGCAGTGAACCGGCCCGAGCAGACGCGCATGAACGCCACGCGGTCACGGTGCTGCGGATCCATGTTGGCCTGGATCTTGAACACGAAGCCGGTCAGCTTCGGCTCCTGCGGGGCGACGTCGCGGCCGGTGGTAGACCGTGCCTGCGGCGACGGCGCGTGCTCGACGAAGAAGTCCAGCAGCGGCTGCACGCCGAAGTTGTTCACACCCGAACCGAAGAACACCGGGGTCTGCTTGCCGGCCCGGTAGGCCTGCAGGTCGAACGGGTGGCTGGCGCCCTGCACCAGTTCCAGCTCGTCGCGCAGATCGGCCAGCATGCGCTCGCCGATCTTCTCTGCAAGCCCGGGCGAATCGATCGAGGGGAAGATGGTCGAATCCTGGCGGGTGAAGTTGCGGCCCTGTTCGTACAGGTGCACTTCGCCGGTGATCAGGTGGACCACGCCCTTCAGGCGCTGGCCCATGCCGATCGGCCAGGTGACCGGTGCGCACTGGACGCCGAGCACGCTTTCAACCTCGTCCAGCAGGTCGATCGGCTCCTTGCCCTCGCGATCGAGCTTGTTGATGAAGGTCATGATCGGGGTGTCGCGCAGGCGGCACACTTCCATCAGCTTGATGGTGCGCTCTTCCACGCCCTTGGCCACGTCGATCACCATCAGCGCCGAGTCCACCGCGGTCAGCACGCGGTAGGTGTCCTCGCCGAAGTCGGCGTGGCCCGGGGTGTCGAGCAGGTTGATGATCTTGCCTTCGTATGGGAACTGCATCACCGAGGAGGTGACGGAGATGCCGCGCTCCTTTTCCAGCGCCATCCAGTCCGAGGTGGCGTGGCGGGCAGCCTTGCGGCCCTTCACCGAGCCGGCCATCTGGATCGCGCCGCCGAACAGCAGCAGCTTTTCGGTCAGCGTGGTCTTGCCGGCGTCAGGGTGGGAAATGATGGCGAACGTGCGGCGACGCGACGCTTCGGTGGCGACTTCGGACATGGCAGTGGCGCCCGCACGGGGCGCTTTTCAAAGAGATAAGCGCCCGATTATACCGGCCTGCCGGCGTCGGCGGGTCAGCGCCCGGCGCTGGCGTCGCCGCTGCCCTCGCGGGCGAAGTGCAATTCGCCCTGCGGGGCGAGGATGCGCACCGGCACCGAACGCAGGCCCATGCCCCGGTTGAGCTGCACCACGAAGTGCAGGTGCGGGGCGGTGCTGTAGCCACTGTTGCCGGACAGGCCGATCGGTTGGCCAGCCTGCACGGCCTGGCCGGGACGGACCCGCATGCCGCCGGCCTTCAGGTGGGCGTACATCGCCATGCTGCCGTCGCTGTGCAGGATGCGAACGAAGTTGGCGCGTCCGGCATCGCGCTCACGGTCCAGGCCATTGCCGCGGAAACCATCCTGTACCTGCATCACCGTGCCCTCGCGGGCGGCCAGGACCTGCGTTGCTTCGGGCAGGGCAAAGTCGATGGCGTCGCGGTTCTCCTCGTCATCGTGGCTGAACCGGCCCTGCGGGGCCTGGTCCACACGCAGCTGGACAGCCTCGAACGGCAGGCGGTAGGCGACGTCCTCGGCGCGCGCGGCCGGATTGCCCGGCACCGACTGCAGGCGGAGGTCCAGCGCCCTGCCGCTGGAGGGGGAGGGCAGGTGGCCCACCACCAGACTGCCGGTGGCCTGCACCAGCGACTGCAGCGGCAGGCCGTCCACCTGCGTGCCGGGGGCCGCGCGCAGCTCGATCTGCACCGGGCCGGACAGCGGATTGTCGATCCGCGCCTGCCACTGGTCGCCCAGCGGCTGCAGCCGCAGGCGTGCCATCGACGCAGCTTGCGGCGCCGTCTCGGCACTGCGCGCGGCTGCAGTCTTCGGCACCAGTCCCCAGCCCTGGCGCCAGTCGGCGGCGTTCGCGGAGGCGCTCGCCAACAGGGGCAGCAGCAGGCAGGACAGGGGCAGGCGGCGCATCGAAGGCTCCAGCGACATGGACCGCCGGGACTCTACGCAAGCTGCCGGGAAGGGGGAAGGGTCGGGGTCTCCGCATTCATTCATCGCTTTATCCGCATGAAGGGATTGACATGCCCGGAAAGCGCTGGCATCGTGGCTCCACCATCGAGACCGGCAGAGGGACAGGCCCTTTGAAGCCGGGGCAGCCCGCAGACGCGAAAGCGCCTGCGTAGGTGCCAAATCCTGCGGGGACCGTGGCGTCCACCGAAAGATGGTTCGAACCTGCACACCACGTGCATTTCGAACGCGAGCCCCGCGAAGGCTCGATGGCCGATTTCCCTACCGGAACCCGCCATGAGCTTCGCCACCAGCACCGTGCTTCGCCCCGAACCCTTTGTCCCCGTCAGCGTGCCGGTCGATGACCGCGTGCACGCCGAGCGCGGCGAGTTCGCCGCCGTGCTGTCGATGCGCCATGCCGGCCCTTGCCCGGTGCGCCTGCGCTATGAATGGGTCGGTCCGGTCAACGCACCGGTGGTGGTGCTGGCCGGCGGCATTTCCGCGCACCGCCACGTGGCCTCCAATGCGCAGTTCACCGAGAAGGGCTGGGCCGAAGGCCTGGTCGGCAGTGGTCGCGCACTCGATCCGCAGCAGCTGCGTGTGCTCGCGTTCGATTTCATCGGTGCCGACGGTGCCTTGGATGTGCCGATCGATACCGCCGACCAGGCCGATGCGTTGGCCCTGCTGCTGGACCACCTCGGCATCCGCGCGCTGAAGGCCTTCGTCGGCTATTCCTACGGCGCGCTGGTCGGCCAGCAGTTCGCGATCCGTCATCGCGCACGGGTACGCCAGCTGGTGCTGGTCAGCGGCGCGCACCGTCCGCATCCGTATGCCGCCGCCTGGCGTGCGCTGCAGCGCCGTGCCGTTGCGCTGGGCCAGCTGCAGTGTGGCGAAGACCATGGCCTGGCGCTGGCCCGCCAGTTCGCGATGCTCAGCTATCGCACGCCGGAAGAATTCGGCGAGCGCTTCGACGCGGCACCGGAAGTGGTCAATGGCCGCGTCCGTGTCGCCGCCGAAGATTATCTCGACGCGGCAGGCGCGCAGTACGTGGCGCGCACGCCGGTCAATGCCTACCTGCGCCTGTCCGAGTCGATCGACCTGCACCGCGTGGACCCGGCCGCGATCCTGCCGCCGACCGTGGTGGTCGCCGTTGAAGGCGACCGCCTGGTGCCGCTGGCCGACCTGGTCGGTCTGGTCGAGGGACTGGGCCCGCGCGGCAGCCTGCGCGTGCTGCGCTCGCCCTACGGTCACGACGCATTCCTGAAAGAAACCGATCGCATCGACGCGATCCTCGCCACCGCCTTCCGCACTTCTGGAGAGTCCGCATGAGCCTGCACGCCGCTGAACCGTCCTGTTGTCGCACCACCGCCGCCGTCCGCGCCGGCATCGATCGGGACACCGCCCATGGCGCGGTCACGCCGCCGATCGTGCTGTCGTCGAACTTCAGCTTTGAAGGCTTCGGCAACAAGCGCCAGTACGACTACACCCGCAGTGGCAACCCCACCCGCGACCTGCTGGGCGAAGCGCTGGCCGAACTGGAAGGTGGCGCCGGCGGCGTGGTCACGGCCACTGGCATGGGCGCGATCAACCTGGTGCTGAACGCACTGCTGCAGCCGGGCGATACCCTGGTGGTGCCACATGATGCGTACGGCGGCAGCTGGCGCCTGTTCAACGCGCTGGCGAAGAAGGGCCATTTCGAACTGGTCACCGCCGACCTGACCGACCCACGCGCGCTGGCCCAGGCGCTGGCCACGCAGCCGAAGCTGGTGCTGGTGGAAACGCCGTCCAACCCGCTGCTGCGCATCACCGACCTGCGCTTCGTGATCGATGCCGCGCACAAGGCCGGTGCGCTGGTGGTGGTGGACAACACGTTCCTGTCGCCGGCATTGCAGCAACCGCTGTCGTTCGGTGCGGACGTGGTGCTGCACTCCACCACCAAGTACATCAACGGCCACAGCGACGTGGTCGGTGGTGCGGTGATTGCCCGCGATCCCACCGTGCACGAACAGCTGGTGTGGTGGGGCAATGCACTGGGCCTTACCGGTTCGCCATTCGATGCGTTCCTGACTCTGCGCGGCCTGCGCACGCTGGATGCACGCCTGCGCGCGCACCAGGAAAACACCGCCGCGATCGTGGCACTGCTTGATGCGCACCCGGCGGTGGCCAAGGTCTACTATCCGGGCCTGGCCGATCATCCGGGCCACGCCGTTGCCGCCCGCCAGCAGAGTGGCTTCGGCGCAATGCTGTCCTTCGAACTCGCCAGCTGTGCCGGCGATGATCCGCATGCCGCTGTGCGCGCGTTTGTCGATGGCCTGCGCTACTTCACGCTGGCCGAGTCGCTGGGTGGGGTGGAGAGCCTGATCGCACATCCGGCAACCATGACCCACGCGGCGATGACGGCCGAAGCGCGCACTGCTGCGGGCATCAGCGAAGGCCTGCTGCGGCTGTCGGTCGGTATCGAGGGCGAGCGCGACCTGCTGGCGGATCTGGACGCCGCACTGGCACGTGCCGAAGCGGTGATCGACGCGGTGGCACGCGGCAAACAGGTGGCAGACGCATGAGCGCTTTGCCTGTCGAGATTCCGCTGCTGGGTACCGGCCGCCTGGCGCTGCTCGGAACCGGCACCGTCGGTTCGGCCTTCGTACAGCGCTACCAGGCGCTGCAGGCACGTGGGCTGGAGTTGCCCAGCGTGCAGTGGCTGGCCAATTCACGCACGGCGCTGGCGATCGACCGCGATCTGGCGTTGCCGCTGGAACTGGCACGCCGTGCACCGCGCGATGGGCAGAGTTCGCCACCCTGGGCCAGCGCCGAAGGGCTGGAGCGTGGTGACGTGGTGGTCGATGCCACCGCCAGCGAAGACGTAGCGGCGCGCCATGTGCAGTGGTTGGCGCGCGGCGTGCACGTGGTGACCGCCAACAAGCTTGGCCGCGGTGCGCAGCTGTCGCGCGCGCAGGCCATCGCCGACCGTTGCGCCGACAGCGGTGCACGCTACGGCGACAGTGCCACCGTCGGCGCGGGTCTGCCGTTGCTCAGCAGCCTGCGTGCGCTGGTGGCCGGTGGCGACCACATCCATGCCATCGAGGGCGTGCTTTCCGGCTCGCTGGCGTGGCTGTTCAACCGGTATGACGGCCAGTCGCCGTTCTCGGCGGCGGTGCGTGAAGCGCTGGCGGCTGGTTACACCGAACCGGACCCGCGACTGGATCTGTCCGGCGAGGATGTGCGCCGCAAGTTGTTGATCCTGGCGCGCAGCAGCGGATTGGCACTGGACGCCTCACAGGTGCAGGTCGATTCACTGGTGCCGGATACGCTGGCGGCATTGCCGCTGGACGATGCATTGAATGCGCTGGAGCAGCTGGACGCACCGCTGCAGGCGCGTTGGCAGCAGGCGCGCGACAACGGTCGGGTGCTGCGTTTTGTCGGGCGCGTCGACGGTGAGGGTGCGCAGGTAGGCCTGCGTGAGCTGGCGGCCGACCATCCGCTGGCGCAGGGCGCGGGCACCGACAACCGCGTGGCCATCCACAGTGATCGCTATCGCGTGCAGCCGCTGTTGATCCAGGGGCCGGGCGCGGGTGCGGAAGTGACCGCAGCGGCGCTGCTGGATGACGTGCTGCGGATCGTGGGCTGACCCCAGCGGCCGCTGCGCTCGCCGGGCATGGCCCGGTGCCACCGACACCGATCCGGGTAGCGCCGGGCCATGCCCGGCGGTCACGGAACGTCAACGCACTTTGAGTGCCTTCAACAGTGCCGCATTGAACTGCTTCGGATCCTGCACCTGCGGCGAATGGCCCAGCGCCGCGAACTCGACCAGGGTCGAGCCGGGTATCGCCGCCGCTGCCGCTTTGCCCAGTGCCGGGTAGTTGCCCAGCGTCGCCTTCAGTTCGGGCGATGCCTGGTCACGGCCGATCGCCGTGCGGTCCTTCTGGCCAATGAACAACGTGGTCGGTACCTGCAGATTCTTCAGTTCATGGACGACGGGTTGGTTGAACACCATGTCCGAGGTTAACGCTTGGCTCCAGGCCACCTGCTGCTTGCCCGGGCCCTCGTACATGCCCGACTGCATGCGTGCCCACGGTTCGTACGCCGGCTTCCACTTGCCGTCGTAGTACACGTCCAGCTGGTAGCGGCGGATGCTGTCATAGCTGATGTTCATTTCGCCGGCATACCACGCGTCCACGCTGCGCCAGGGCACGCCCAGCGCCTTCCAGTCTTCCAGCCCGATCGGATTGACCAGCGACAGACTGCGCAGCTGCTGCGGATACATCAGCGCATAGCGGATGGCCAGCATGCCGCCCATCGAATGACCGACCACATGCACCGGCACGTCACCCAGCTGCAGCTGCTGCAGCAGCGCATGGGTATTGTCGGCCAGCTGCCCGAAGGAATACTGGTAGCGCTCGGGCTTGCTTGATTTACAGAACCCCACCTGGTCCGGCGCGATCACCCGGTAGCCTGCCGCCACCAGCGGCTTGATCGTCTCCCTCCAGGTCGCTGCGCAGAAGTTCTTGCCATGCAGCAGCACCACCACGCCGATCGGCGTCTTCTTCGGCGCGACATCCAGATAGGCCATTTCCAGCGGCTGGCGCTGCGATTCCAGCGCAAAGGTCTTCACTGGATAGCCGTAATCGAATCCCTCCAGCCGCGGCCCATAGGTGGGCGCAGCGAGAGCGGACAACGGAAGGCAGGCAAGCAGGGCTGCAGCGATCACGCGCATGGGACATTCCGGGGCAGGGGAGCCTCGAGCCTAACCGCAAAGCGGTGACGACGCCGTCCGCTGTAGAGCCGAGCCCATGCTCGGCTCCCTCATCAGCCGAGCATGGGCTCGGCTCTACAACTCAGCACTCGATGACGTTCACCGCCAGCCCGCCGCGGCTGGTTTCCTTGTACTTGTCCTGCATGTCGCGGCCGGTATCGCGCATGGTCTTGATGACCTTGTCCAGCGACACCTTGTGCTTGCCGTCGCCGCGCATGGCCATGCGCGAGGCGTTGATCGCCTTCACCGCGCCCATCGCGTTGCGCTCGATGCACGGAATCTGCACCAGGCCGCCGATCGGGTCACAGGTCAGGCCGAGGTTGTGCTCCATGCCGATTTCCGCCGCGTTCTCGATCTGGCTCGGGTTGCCACCCAGCGCGGCGACCAGGCCACCGGCGGCCATCGAACAGGCCACGCCGACCTCACCCTGGCAGCCCACTTCGGCGCCGGAGATCGAGGCGTTTTCCTTGTACAGGATGCCGATCGCCGCCGAGGTCAGCAGGAAGTCGAACACGCGCTGTTCGTTCGCGCCGGGGCAGAAGCGGTCGAAGTAGTGCAGCACGGCCGGCAGTACGCCTGCCGCGCCATTGGTGGGCGCAGTGACCACGCGCCCGCCGGCGGCGTTTTCTTCATTGACGGCCAGCGCGTACAGGTTGACCCAGTCCAGCGTGGTCAGCGGGTCGCGCATCGCCGCTTCCGGCTTCGACGACAGTTCGCGGTACAGCGCCGGTGCGCGGCGGCCCACTTTCAGGCCACCCGGCAGCACGCCTTCCTCACGGATGCCACGCGCCACGCAGGCCTGCATCGCGCTCCAGATCTCGCGCAGGTTGTCGCGGATCTCGTCTTCGCTGCGCCAGCACTTCTCGTTCTCGAACATCAACTGGGCGATGCTCAGGCCACTGCGTGCGGTCTGCGCCAACAGCTCGTCGCCGCTCTTGAACGGGTAGGGCAACGGCGTTTCGTCCGGCACGATGCGGTCATCGGCCGCATCGTCCTGGTTGACCACGAAGCCACCGCCGACCGAGTAGTAATCGCGGGTGGCCAGCACTTCGTCATCGGCGTTGTACGCGGTGAAGCGCATGCCATTGGTGTGATAGGGCAGCTTCTGCCGCTTGTTCAGGCCGAGGTCGCGCTTTTCGTCGAAGGCGATCTCGTGCTGGCCCATCAGCACGATGCGCTTGCTGCTGCGGATGCGCTCCAGCGTGGACGGGATGATGTCCGGGTCGATCAGGTTCGGACGCTGCCCTTCCAGGCCCAGCAGGATCGCCTTGTCGGTGCCGTGGCCGCGACCGGTCAGCGCCAGCGAGCCGTACACATCGGCACGGATGCGCGCGACCTCCCCCAGCTTGCCCGGGTCGAGCAGCCAGCGATGGATGAAGCGCTCGGCGGCCCTCATCGGCCCGACGGTGTGCGAGGAGCTCGGGCCAATGCCGATCTTGAAAACGTCGAACGTGCTGACAGCCATGGTTGCCGTACTGCGGGTACCGGGAGAGACCGCTATTCTAGCGGTTCACGCCGCACTTCCATGACTGCGGCGCAGCATTTCCGCCAAGGGAGCAAACCCCGGTGTTGACCCTGTTCCAGCGTGACGACTGCCATCTGTGTGACATGGCCCTGGCCGAACTGGCGAAGGCGCGGGCGCCCGAGTTCGAATCGGTGTTTCTCGATGACCAGCCGGCGCTGGAGGCGCGTTATGGGGCGCGGCTGCCGGTGCTGCGTGATGAGACCGGCGGGCGGGAGCTGGACTGGCCGTTCGATGCGGCGGCGGTGCAGGCCTGGTTGGCCGCCGGCAGGTAGCGCCGGGCCATGCCCGGCGAGCGCGAAGCGCGGCCATCGGGGAAGCCGCCGGGCATGGCCCGGCGCTACCGCGGACGCCAGGGCGTCTTATTTCGCGTCGAACTTCACGATCGTGCTGATCGCGGTTTCGTCCGGGATGGTCTTGGTATCGGCCCAGTCGCCACCGCCGACACCGAAGTCCAGGCGCTTGACCGTGGCCTTGCCGGTCAGCACCGGCTGTGCGCCGGGCTTCCAGGTGAAGGTGAAGGTGACCGGCTTGCTGACGCCACGCAGTTCCAGCGTGCCATCGGCGGCGAACTGGTCGTTGCCAAGCGCGCGGAAGCCCTTGGCGGTGTAGCGTGCAGTAGCGAACTTGCCGACGTTGAAGAAGTCCGCGCCCTGCAGGGTGGAGTCGCGATCGCTGTTGCCGCTCTTGGCGCCGGCCAGCGGAATCACCACGTCCAGCGAACCGGCAGCCGGGTTGGCGGGGTCGAAGCTGAGCTTGGTGGCGAAGCCCGGGAAGCTGCCGGTGAACACTTCACCGTCGTACTTGGTGGCAAAGGCCAGGAACGAACCGGCACCTGGGGCCTGCGCGTAATCGGCGGCGAGCACCGGTGCGGTGGCCAGCATGCCGGCAAGAGCGGCGGCCACGGCGGCCGGGGTGGTCAGTTTCAGGTTCATCGGTCAATCCTTCTGGGGAGAGGCGAGCCAGCCACGCGGCAACATCCGGGACAGGGTGGCATCGCGCTGGAACAGGTGGTGGTAGAAGGCAGCACCGGCATGGGCCAGTACCACCGCGATCAACAGCCAGAAGCCGTATTCGTGCAGCGCGTGGGAAACCGCCACGACCTGCGGGTCCGGTCCGCTCAGCTTGGGCACCTCGACCAGGCCGAACCAGCGGAACGGGCGCAGGCCGCTGGCCGAGTCGTACAGCCAGCCCGACAACGGGATGGCGAACATCAGCACATACAGCAGCACATGGGTGGCGCTGGCGATGCGCTCCTGCCAGCCCGGCACGCCGGGTACCGGCTTGGGGGCACCCGCATACAGGCGCCAGCCCAGGCGCAGCACCACCAGTGCCAGCACGGTGATGCCGATCGACTTGTGCGCGGTATAGACCCAGAAATACTTGGGCGTCTTCGGCAGTTCGCCCATGGTCAGGCCGACGATGCCCAGGGCGAGAATCAGCAATGCGATCAGCCAGTGCAGGGTCTGGCTGACACTCCCCCAGGCGGCGGGGGTGTTCTTGGCGGTCATGAAGGGTCCTTGGTGGCCGTCTGGCTGTCGGAGTGGGGATGGGGCGCGGGAGTTCCCGCAGAATCGCTGCGGTCGAGCGTGGCTTCAGCCTCGATCCGCACCTGCACCGCATCACCGATCACGCCCGGCCAGGCGGTGATGCCGAAGGCGCGGCGGCTCAGTGTCGTGGTGGCGGAGAATCCTGCAGTACGCCGGAACGGCGGCAGCGGATAGCGTTTGACCTGGTTCAAGGTCACCTCCAGCGTGACCTCCTGGCTGACCCCGCGCAGGGTCAATGTCCCGGTCACGTGGGCACGTTTCGCGTCGATCGGTTCGACATGGTGGGAGACGAAGCGGGCGGTGGGAAAGCGTTCGCCATCGAGCAGGCTGCGCGCCAGCGTGGCCTGGTTCCACTTGGCATCACCCAGGTCCAGTCGTGCTACCGGAATCTCGACGTCCAGCGTTGCATCCCGCCAGTTGTCGCTATCGAACTGCAGCTGGCCCTGGCTTCCGGAGATCGTACCCAGCGCCTGCGAGTACCCGGCATGGTCGATCGCGAACAGCACCCGGGTGTGCACCGGATCGATGCGGTAGGCATCGTTGCCCGCCCAGGCGGGGGCGACGGCAAGCAGCATCGGCAACAGGGCCAGGCGGAGGCGCATCGGCGGTGGGCTCAGGGAAAAAGACCGCTTGATCATACCCATAGCCCTTGCGCAACGCTGTGTGCACGGCTGCAACAGTTCGTGGTGCCGATGTGGCCGGAAACAGGCTGTTGCAGCGATGGCTGCAGCCCTGTGTGACAATCGGCACAGGACAGGGGGTTCAGGATGACGAGCGGCTGGCGCCGGTGGTGCCAAGGCATTGCAGGAGCAGGTCTGGTGCTGTTGGCGCTTTGCGCTGCAGGCGCGACCTTGGACATGGCCGGGGAAACACCGCGCCTGCGCCGTTTCGGTGCCGCCGAGGGGTTGCCCTCGCGCATGGTGGTCGCGCTGGCCGAAGACCGTCAGGGCCGTGTGTGGGCCGCTACCGATGGCGGCCTGGCCCGCTATGACGGCGGTGAACTGCGGGTGTGGCAGCACGACCCGGCACAACCGGATTCGCTGCCCGGCAACGAGATCGAAACCCTGCTGGTCGATCCGCTCGACCGGATATGGGTCGGCATCAACGGCAAGGGGCTGGCCCGCCTGGATGCCGACCGCGAGCGCTTCAAGACCTTCGATTCCGTCACCGAAGGCTGCCAGGGGCAGTTCTGGACCTTGGCCTACGCCGAGCACGCGCTGTGGATCGGCAGCAGCAGCCATGGGGTCTGCCGTTTCGGCGAAGACGGCTCTTTGCGACATTTCCAGCATGATCCGGCGCAGCCCGGCGGACTGCCCAGCAACACCGTCTTCAGCAGTCTGGTCGACGCGCAGGGACGGCTGTGGGTGGGAACCGAAACCGGCGTGGCGCGCTGGAACGGCCAGGCCTTCGAAGTCGTGGCGCCGCGCGAACTGGCGGCGGTCAGCGTGCTGCGGCTGAGCCGCGATGCCGATGGCGCAATCTGGGTCGGCACACAGAACGACGGCCTGTACCGCATCGATGCGCAGGATCGGGTAACGCGACCGGCCTGGGCCGACAGCGCCGGCCTGCGCTCGGCACTGGTGCTGCCCGACAGCCGCGGAGGCTACTGGGCGGGAACCTCCGATGGCCTGCTGCGCGGTGACGGCCAGGTGCTGCGCAAACTGGAGGGCGACCGTGGCAGTGGCTTCCTGACCGGCCATAGCGGCGTGCTCGATCTGCTGCAGGATCATGAGGGAGGGCTGTGGGTCGCGCTGTTGACCCAGGGCCTGGCCTACCTTCCGCCAGACTGGCGGCGTTTTTCGACCTGGTACCAGTTCGATGGCAAGCCGCTGGACAGCCAGTACCTGCTGAGTGCCGCCAGCGATGGTCGCAGCTACTACGTTGGTTCTGCGCACGGTGTCTACCAGATCGATGCACAGGGGACGTTGAGCCTGCTGGCCAGCGACCGCGAGCTGGGCGGCGGCGCGGTATGGTCGGTGCTGCCACGTCCCGATGGGCGGCTGTGGCTGGGCCGCGCCGGACGCATCAGCGTCTATGACCCGGCCACCCGCGCGCTGCGCGACTGGCGCATCGGCGGCGGCTCCGACCTGCGACAGCGGATCGATCTGATGCGGCAGGCGCCTGATGGCACGGTCTGGGTGTCGGTGATGAATCTGGGCCTGCAGCAGCGCAGTGCCGAGGGTCGCCTGTTGCGCAGTTTCGATGGCGCCATGCTGCGTGGTGATACCGATGCACCGGTAGAACAGATCCGCTTCGATGCCACGGGGCGGGCCTGGGTGATGGGGGAAACGGGGATCCTGCGCGAGCAGGGGGACCGCTTTGAAGCGGTGCCAGGCGTTTCCCGGGGCCCGATCTACGATCTGGTGTGGATCGATCCCCGGCAGATGTGGATCGCGCGCCAAGGGGCGTTCGAACGCTACCAGTGGGATGGCCTCAGCCTGCGCCTGATCCAGCGCATCGATGCCGGCGCCGGCGTGCCGCCGGTCAGCATGGGAGGGCTGGCCCTGGCCGCGAACGGACAGCTGTGGGCGACGACACCGCGAGGCCTGCTGCGCTGGGATCCGAAACAGCGTCGCCTGCAGATCTTCAACGAGCGCGACGGCCTGCTCGATGCCGAGTTCACCGGACGCCCGCCGGCAATCGATGCCGATGGCCGGGTGCTGGCCGTTACCCAGACCGGCATGGTGGGTTTCGATCCGAATGCTGCGGATGTCGAACTGCCGCCGTCGCAACTGGTGATCGCGCAGGTGCGCGTGCGTCGCGACGATGCGCGCGGCTGGCAGCCCCTGCCAACCTCCGGCCTGCTGTTGCTGGGGCCCGATGACCGTGACCTGCAGATCGATGCGCGGCTGCTGTCCTACGCCAACCCGCAGGGCAACCGCTACCGGTTCCGTGTGGAGGGATACGACCAGAACTGGGTGGAACAGGGCGGGGATGGCCAACGTACGCTGTCGCGGCTGCCGCCCGGGGCCTATGCGATCGAGGTGCAGGCCGCATCGGCCAGTGGCCCGTGGACGCCCTCGCAGCAGCTGCACATCAAGGTGTTGCCACCCTGGTGGCGCAGCAGCATGGCGATCTTCGGCTATGTGATGCTGGGCTCGCTGTTGCTGCTGGCACTGCTGTGGTTGATCCGCAGGCGGCTGCGGCGGCGCCAGCAGTGGCAGTTGACGGTGCACAAGCAGCAGATCGCCGAGCAGGCATCGCAGGCCAAGAGCCGCTTCCTGGCGACCCTGGGCCACGAGGTGCGCACGCCGATGACCGGCGTCCTGGGCATGAGCGAACTGCTGCTGGCCACCGAACTGGACCCGGTGCAGCGCAGCTATGCCGGCTCGATCCAGCAGGCCGGCAGCCATCTGCTGCGCCTGGTCAACGATGCGCTGGACCTGGCACGGATCGAGGCTGGCCGACTGGAACTGGACATCCGGCCGTTCGACCTTGGCGGATTGCTGGACCAGGTGCAGGCGCTGATGCAGCCGATGGCGCAGCAGCGCAGGCTGGCGTTCCGGCGTGAGGGGGACCTGCCAGGCCCGATCTGCATCAGTGGCGATGAGATGCGCGTCCGTCAGATCCTGCTGAACCTGCTGGGCAATGCGATCAAATTCACCGAGCGCGGCCATGTCGGACTGGCGGCGCGCCTGGACGAGAACGGCGGCGTGGTGACCTTCGAGGTCAGCGACAGCGGGCCGGGCATCAACGCCGAGCAGCAGCAGCGCCTGTTCCACCGCTTCGAACAGGCCGATGGCCCGCGGACCGCGTCGCGCTATGGCGGCAGCGGGCTGGGCCTGGCGATCTGCCAGGAACTGGCGGTGGCAATGGGGGGCCGCATCGATGTCGACAGCCAGCCGGGGCGTGGCGCACGTTTCGCCGTGCGGCTGCCGCTGCCCTGGAGCCGGCAGCAGGCCTCCAGCGATGGCGAGGCAACGTTGCCGACACTGCCTGCCTTGCGCATCCTGCTGGTCGAGGATGATGCAACCGTTGCCGAGGTCATTGCCGGCCTGCTGCGCAGCCGTGGCCATGAGGTGGTGCATGTGCTGCATGGCCTGGGCGCGCTGTCGGAGATTTCCACCGAGGGCTTCGATGTCGGTCTGCTTGACCTCGACCTGCCTGCACTCGACGGCACCGCCATCGCCCGCCAGCTGCGCGCGATGGGCTACGAGCTGCCGTTGGTGGCCGTTACCGCGCGCTCGGATGCCTACGCCGAGACGCAGGTGCTCGCGGCCGGATTCGATGGTTTCCTGCGCAAGCCGGTGACCGGCGATCTGCTGGTGGCGGCGATTGCCCAAGCGCGCAGTAAACGCCAGATCATCAGCTGAGTACGGCATCTTGCGGCGTGAATCGCGCAACTTTCGGTTTACCATGCCGACGCCCACGGCGTGGGCATCATCAACAGCAGCGTGAGGAGGCCATCGGTGGTGTATCTGCGGGCAGTGACGCTGCTGATGCTGCTGCTGTGCTGCCTGGTGCCCGCTGCCGCGCAGCCGGTGCCACCTTCGCCGCGGCAGGTCACCGTGTTCGATGGGCTGCCATCCAACACCGTCAACCGCATGGCCGAAGACCGCTACGGCTACCTGTGGATTGCCACCAACGATGGCCTGGCCCGCTACGACGGGCGCAACTACCGCATCTGGCGTTCCGAGGATGGCCTGCGCGACAACCGCATCTGGAGCGTACTGGTCGATGCCCGCAACGAGCTGTGGATCGGCACTGAAAATGCCGGCCTGGTGCGGATGTCGGCCGACCGCCGGCAGCTGCGCTTCTACGACCGCAGCAGCCAGCCGCTGATGGGCAGCAACACGGTCTGGAGCCTGGCTGCGACGCCGGATGGCGCGATCTGGTTCGGCACCCACGAGGGCGGCCTGTACCGGCTGGACAGCAATGACCGTCTGCAGCGGTTCCTGCCCGAAGCCAACAACCCGCGCAGTCTGCCAGCCGCATCGGTACCGTACCTGGCCACGCTTGCCGACGGCAGCCTGTGGGTCGGCACCAAGCATGGCGTGGCGCGCTGGACCGGCACCGATTTCGAACGCATCGGCGGCGACCTGGTGCCCAGCCTGCTGATCAATGGTTTGACCGCCGAGCCCGACGGCAGCCTCTGGATCAGCACGCTGGCCGGGGCCACCGTGCGCCGCCCGGATGGCCGTTTCGAATCCGTGCCCTGGACATTGCCGGCCGGTGACCAGGTACTGGGCATGATGCTGCGCGACGAGCAGGGCGGGCACTGGCTGGATACCCGCAGCGGCCTGGGCCGGGGCATCGATGGCCGTTACCAGACAGTGCCGCTGTACAGCGCCATCGCCCGTGGCCTGGTGCGACCAAACTGGACCGGTGCCTATGAGGATCGCGAAGGTGGCATCTGGCTGGCCAGCACCAATGCCGGCCTGTGGCATCTGCTGCCGCGCTGGTGGCAGTTCTCGGTGTTCTCGCGGCTGGAGGATGATCCGTCCTCGCTGCGCAATTCCTATGTGCTGGGTACCAGCCCCTCCAGCAATGGTGGCGTGTGGACCGTCGGCAGCCATGGCGCGCTGGACCGTTTCAATCCACGCACGGGCGTGATCGAGCAGCACCGCACCTTCGTCAACGGCATGCATTGGCTGACGTCGGTGCGCGAAGACCGGCAGGGACGGGTGTGGGTGGGCTCGACCGACGCCTTGATGCGCTACGACCCGCGTCGTGGCGAGCTGCGGCGCTGGGGGCGGGACTCCGGCGCGGATGCGACCATGGAAGGCAACATCGAGGCGATGATGACCTGCGATGGCGACAGCCTGTGGTTGATGCTGTCGGCGGGCCTGCAGCAGCGCGACCTGGACGGGCACGTGCGCCGGCAGCTGGAAAACGGCCAGGACGGTCTGCAGGCGGGTCAGCTCAATCTGGACGTGGAATGCGGACCGCAGGACCGGATCTGGCTGGCCAGCAGCCGCGGCCTGCTGCAATGGCAACCGGATGCGCAGCGCTTCCAGCCGGTGCCGGGCGCGCCGGCCACGGCGGTCTATGCCCTGCACGTCGGCAAGGACGGGCAGGTGTGGTTGTCCGAGGATGGTCGACTGTCGCGGTATCTCTGGAGCCAGGGCAGGTTGGAACGGCAGGCGGTGGTGGGCGCGGAGCAGGGCTATCCGGCGATTTCCGCCACCGGTCTGGTGGTCGACGCGCAGGGCGTGGCGTGGGCCACCAGTGCCCGTGGCCTGGTGCGGGTCAGTGCCGATGGTGAAAGCGTGCGTCTGTACGGCGTACACGATGGGCTGCCCAGCCAGGAATTCCGCGAACACACCCTGATCGCAACCGCTGCGGGGCGCATGGTGGCGGGTACCCCCGCCGGCGTGGTGGTGTTCGATCCCGAGCAGGTGCGACCGTCCACTCGGCGTGCGCCGCTGGTGATCGAGCGGGTGGAGGTGCGCCGCAATGAGCAGCTGCTGGACCTGACCCATGACACGCCGCTGCAGATCGCCGATGGCGACCGCGACCTGCGTATCGTCGCGCGCCTGTTGTCCTTCGCCGATTCGGCCTCCAACACCTACCGCTACCGGTTGGCCGGCTACGACCCGGACTGGGTCGAGGTGGGGCCAGCAGGCGAGCGCCTGTTCTCGCGCCTGCCACCCGGTGCCTACCGGCTGGAAGTGCAGGCGCGTTCGGCCGACCACGTCTGGTCGCGGGTGCAGACCCTGGAGTTCCACGTGCAGCCGCCGTGGTGGCGCAGCCTGTCCGGGTTGCTGGTGCTGGCCTCGATCGCACTGCTGCTGACCAGCTGGTTCGCCTGGTTGTACCGGCGCCGGCTGCAGCGCCAGCACGCCTACCAGCTCGCCCTGCACAAGCAGGATCTGGCCGAGCACGCGTCGGCGGCCAAGACGCGCTTCCTCGCCAATCTCGGCCATGAGATCCGCACGCCGATGACCGGCGTGCTGGGCATGAGTGAATTGTTGCTGGCCTCGCCGCTGGATCCGCAGCAGCGCGGCTACACCCAGTCGATCCGGCATGCGGGTGAGCACCTGCTGCATCTGGTCAACGATGCGCTGGATCTGGCGCGGATCGAGTCGGGGCGCCTGGAACTGCAGTCCAACGCGTTCGGTCTCAATCGCCTGCTGCAGGATCTGGCTGCGCTGATGGGGCCGCTGGCTGCGCAGAAGGGCCTGCGGTTCATCCTCGACAACCAGTTGCCCGCAGGGCTGCAGGCGACCGGCGATGCGATGCGGGTGCGGCAGATCCTGCTCAACCTGCTGTCCAACGCGGTCAAGTTCACCAGCCGCGGCAGCATCACGCTGCACGCGCGCTGCGAGGAAGGGCCGCGCGGGTTGCATTTCGAAGTGCGCGATACCGGACCGGGCATCAGCCAGGAGCAACAGCAACGGTTGTTCCGGCGCTTCGAGCAGGCTGACGGCGCGCGCACGGCCGCGCAGTACGGCGGCAGCGGCCTGGGCCTGGCGATCTGCCGCGAGCTGGCCCTGGCCATGCAGGGCCGGATCCGCGTGGAAAGCCAGCTCGGTAGCGGTACCTGCTTCGGTGTCAGCCTGCCATTGCCGTTGCAGCAGGGGGCGGCCAGCGACGGAGGTGCCGATAGCGATGCTGCCGCCGCTGTGGACAATATGCCTTCGCTGCGTGTGTTGCTGGTGGAGGACGACGCGACCGTGGCCGATGTGGTGTGTGGTCTGCTCAGCAGCCGCGGCCATGAGGTGATCCACGCTGCCCACGCGCTGGCCGCACTGCGTGAAATCAGTGCGGGTGATTTCGACGTTGGCCTGCTCGATCTGGATCTGCCGGGCCTGAGCGGTTTCGAACTGGCCCAGCATCTGCGCAACCAGGGCTACACGCTGCCGCTGCTGGCGGTGACCGCGCGCACCGACCCGGATCTGCAGCAGCAGGTGGAAGCGGCTGGCATCGGTGGTTTCCTGCGCAAGCCGGTGACCGGTGAGCTGCTGGTGGAAGCGATCGCCCGCGTGCTGGGGCGGTAGGGGTTCGGCAGGGCTGCGCCCTGCACCTGCAGAGGCAACAGCAACGGCAACGGCCGGAGCAACAGCAACAGCAACAGCGGGCTATCCGGGGGATGGCGGGGTGGGTCCGGTTGCGGGGGACGCCGTAAATACGTCCCTGTAGGCTTGGCCGCGGCATCCATGCCGCGGACACCCCCGCAACCGGACCCACCCCGCCTTCGACAGATTTCCGCGATCTGTCGGAATGGCGTCCTGTGTTGCTGTTGGTGGGTGTCGACCTTGGTCGACACTGTAGATCCACGCCACGCGTGGATGTTTTTCGATCAATTGTCGAAATATTCGATTTCGATGGAGATTCATCCACGCATGGCGTGGATCCATCAGCCACGGAGATCTGTCGAAGGTGGGGCGGTGTCGGATTGCGGGGCGTCCGCGGCATGGATGCCGCGGCCAAGCCTACAGGGACGTAC
This sequence comes from Stenotrophomonas sp. 82F1, assembly GCF_056861525.1. Lineage (NCBI taxonomy): Bacteria > Pseudomonadati > Pseudomonadota > Gammaproteobacteria > Lysobacterales > Lysobacteraceae > Stenotrophomonas > Stenotrophomonas sp. 82F1. The sequence continues at coordinate 63,086 of NZ_JBSPUD010000017.1, read as the reverse complement.
TTGCGGCGTCCCCGCAATCCGACACCGCCCCGCCATCCCACGGATAGCCCGCTGTTGCTGTTGCCATTGCCGTTGCTGTTGCTTGCGCAGTGGCCTCTGCAGGTGCAGGGCGCAGCCCTGCCGAACCCACTACTCCGCTACGTGCTCGACCTCGCGCGGTTCCGGCTTGGTGTCGGGCAGCTGCCAGAAGATCAGCGTCGAGGTCAGGGTGATCGCGCCCACGCACAGGAACGTGGCGTGCAGCGCCGCCGTCGCGCCGTGGCCTTCCAGCTGCGTACCGAACGCGGCCAGCAGGCTGCCTGCAGCCGCCGCACCGAAGCCGGCGGCGAGCATCATCACCATCGACAGCAGGCTGTTGCCGGAACTGGCGAACTCGCGGTCGAGATCGCGCAGGGTGACGGTGTTCATCACGGTGAACTGCAGCGAATTGACCGCACCGAAGAACGCCAGCTGCAGCAGGCGCACGCTCAGGTGCTGGCCCGGTGTCATCAGGATGAAGCTGGCCATCGCCAGGCCGACCAGCACGGTGTTGGTCATCAGCACGCGGCGATAGCCGTAGCGTTCAACCAGCTTCACCGCCAGCTTCTTCGACACCATGCCCGCGGCCGCCACCGGCACCATCATCAGGCCGGCGTTCATCGGCCCCAGGCCAAGGCCGACCTGCAGCAGCAGCGGAATCAGCATCGGCATGGCACTGCTGCCGATGCGCGAGAACAGGTTGCCGAGAATGCCGATGCGATAGCTGGGTACGCGGAACAGTGCCAGCGAGAACAACGGCGCGGTGGAGTTGGCGGCATGCAGCCAGTAGCCCACCAGTGCCGCCAGCCCTGCGACGGTCATCAGCATCACCAGCGCGTGCGGCGTGCCGAGCCCGGAAATGCCATCCAGCGCCAGTGACAGCACCACCATCGCGAACGCCAGCATGGCGTAGCCACGCAGGTCGAAACGGGTGCGATGGCTGGCGTAGTGGTCGGGCATGATCTTCATCGCCGCGATGAAACCGATGACGCCGATCGGCAGGTTGATCAGGAACACCCAGTGCCACGAGGCGATTTCGACCAGCCAGCCGCCCAGGGTCGGGCCGATCAGCGGACCCACCAGGGCCGGAATGGCGATGAAGCTCATCGCACGCAGGAAGTCCTCGCGCGGTACCGAGCGCATCACCGCCAGGCGCCCGACCGGCAGCAGCATCGCACCACCGATGCCCTGCAGCACGCGTGCGCCGACCAGCTGGTGCAGGTGCTGGGCCAAGGCGCAGGCCAGCGAGCCGAGGGTGAACAGGATGATCGCTACCAGGAAGGTGCGACGGGTGCCGTAGCGGTCGGCGATCCAGCCGGAGGCGGGGATGAAGGTGGCCACGGCCAGTGCGTAGCTGAAGACCACCGACTGCATCTGCAGGGGGCTTTCGCCGAGGCTGGCCGCCATCGCCGGCAGCGCCGTGTTGACGATGGTCGAGTCCAGCATCTGCATGAAGATCGCCAAGGACACCAGCCACAGCAGTGGGCGCTGGCGGGTGTAGGTCGATGGCGATGTGGACATGGCGTGCGGCCGGTGCAGCGTGGGGGACGCCATGATCGCGCACTGCGGGTCACGGCGCGATCAACATCGCGCCGCGATCGCATGCGGAATGTTCAGCGTTGGCTGTGCGCGTGCACCGCGTCGACCAGCACCTGTACATGGGCCGGGTCCATGTCCGGCGACATGCCGTGGCCGAGGTTGAACACATGGCCCTCGCGCGAACCGCCATTGCCGGCGGCATAGGTGTCGAGCACGCGCGCGGCGGCGGCGGCGATCGCATCGGGCGAGGCGTACAGCGTGGTCGGGTCCAGGTTGCCCTGCAGGGCAACGCGGCCACCGGTGCGGCGCAGTGCTTCATCCAGGTCCAGCGTCCAGTCCAGGCCGAGCGCATCGGCGCCGGTCTGCGACAGCGCTTCCAGGTGCAGGCCGGTGCCCTTGCCGAACAGGATCAGCGGCGTGCGCTCGCTGCCTTCGCCGCGCTCCAGGCCTTCGGCGATGCGCTGCAGATAGCGCAGCGAGAACTCGCGGTACATCGCCGGCGACAGCACGCCGCCCCAGGTATCGAACACCTGCAGGGCCTGCGCACCGGCCGCGCGCTGCGCGCCGAGGTAGGCAATCACCGCGTCGGTGGTCACTTCCAGCAGACGGTGCAGGGCCTGCGGATGATTCAGCGCCATCGCCTTGATGCGGGCGAAATCCTTGCTGCCGCCGCCTTCGACCATGTAGCAGGCCAACGTCCACGGGCTGCCGGAGAAACCGATCAGCGGCACCTGGCCGTCCAGTTCGCGGCGGATCAGGCGTACCGCGTCCATCACATAGCCCAGGTCCTGTTCCATGTCCGGCACCGCCAGCCTGGCGATGGCCGCTTCATCGCGCACCGGGTGACGGAACTTCGGGCCTTCGCCTTCGACGAAGTACAGCTCCAGGCCCATGGCATCGGGAATGGTTAGGATGTCCGAGAACAGGATGGCCGCGTCCAGCGGGAAGCGGCGCAGCGGCTGCAGGGTGACTTCGCAGGCGATCTCCGGGTTCTTGGCCATGGCCAGGAAGCTGCCGGCCTTGGCCCGGGTGGCGCGATATTCCGGCAGATAGCGGCCGGCCTGGCGCATCAGCCAGACGGGGGTGCAGTCCACCGGTTCGCGGCGCAGGGCGCGCAGCAGGCGATCGTTGCGGAGAGGGCTGGTCACAGTGGGCATTCCTTGGGCGAAAAGGGCAGCGGCGCAGTCAGTCGCCGTGCGAAAGAATCTGGAAGCCCCGATGCAGTTCGGCATCGCGGGCCTTCTCGTAGGCGTGGCGGGCTTCGTCGGCCTTGAGGTACAGCTCGCGCCGCAGCTGCGAGCGGGCGCCGACGCGGCCGGATTCGCGCAGCAGCTCCCAGCCGCCGAACAGGTCCGGGACCAGGGTCAGGCGCAGGAAGCGCGGTGCCTGGGCACCGTCGGCGGGTTGTTGCAGGTGGACGTGCATGGCGTCGATTGTATCGCCCCGGGGCGGCACGGACCTGTAGAGCCGAGCCCACGCTCGGCTGCGCTTCATGCCGCGGCACAATCCGGTTGCGCCGGGCCATGCACGGCGACCGCGGAAGCGGTCAGCCTGCGTCCAGTACCTTCAGTACCGCCGCTTCATCCACGTCCGGCACCACTTCGGCACGGCCGATGCCACGCCACAGCACCAGGCGCAGGCGGCCGGCCACGTTCTTCTTGTCCAGGCGCATGCGGCCGAGCAGGGCCTGCGGGTCCAGTCCGGCGGGGATGGCCACCGGCAGGCCCAATTGCTCCAGTAGCGCCTGCAACCGCACGCGGTCGGCGTCGTCGGCCAGGCCCAGGTCAGTGGAGAGGCGGGCCGCCAGCACCATGCCCACCGCCACGGCCTCACCGTGGTTGAGCGCATCGCGCCCCGGTGCGGAGTAGCCCTGTTCGGTTTCGATGGCGTGGCCGAAGGTGTGGCCGAGGTTGAGCAGGGCGCGCTCGCCCTTCTCGAAGGGATCGCGCTCGACGATCGCCGCCTTGTGCCGGCAGCTGCGGGCGATGGCTTCGGCGATCACGGCATCCTCGCCGGCCACCAGGGCGTCGGCATGCTGCTGCAACCACTCGAAGAAAAGCGCATCGCCCAGCGCACCGTACTTCACCACTTCGGCCAGGCCGGCACGCAGCTCGCGCGGCGGCAGGGTGGCCAGCACCCGGGTATCGGCGATCACCGCACGCGGCGGATGGAACGCGCCGACCAGATTCTTGCCGGCCGGGATATCCACGGCGGTCTTGCCGCCCACCGAGGAGTCGACCATCGCCAGCAGCGTCGTAGGCAGCTGCACGCAGTCGACGCCGCGCATCCAGCAGGCTGCGGCAAAGCCGGCGAGGTCGCCGACCACACCGCCGCCGAGGGCGAACACGCAGGCATCGCGGGTCGCACCGAGCGCAGCCAGCGCCTCGATGACCGAACCGAACTCGGCCAGGGTCTTGGAGGCTTCGCCGGCAGCAAGCACATGCTCACCCACGATCAGGTCCGGGCGTGCGGCCAGCAGGGTCTGCCTGACGGCATCCAGATAACGTGGCGCAACCTCGCTATCGCTGACCAGCAGCACATGGCGGCCACGCACATGACTGGCCAGCGCGGCGCCGTCGGCCTGGGCGCCGGCGCCGATGGTGATGGAATAGGGGCGGTCGCCGCCAACGGCGACCTGCAGCAGGGCAGGGGAAGTCATGCAGTGGGGTCCTGTCGCTGCCAGTGCGTGGCCAGCTTGAGCACAAGCTGGGCGGTCGCATCGGCTGCGGTAAACGGGTCGGTATCAAGGGTGACATCGGCCAGGTCGCGATACAGCGGGTCGCGATGCGCGGCCAGATCATGCAGCACCTGTTCGCGGTCCGGCCGCTGCAGCAGGGGGCGCGCCTTGTCGCGTGACAGGCGCTCCAGCTGGGCCGCGACGCTGACCCGCAGGTAGACGACAAAGCCACGCCGGGCGATCAGGGCGCGATTGTCCGGATCGAGCACGGCACCACCGCCCGTGGAAACCAGTTGGCCACGGCCGGCCAGCACCTGTGCCAGTGCCTGGCGCTCATGGGCGCGGAAGCCGGCCTCGCCGGAATGCTCGAAGATCGTGGGGATGCTGGCCCCGGTCGCATCGACGATGGCCTGGTCGACGTCGACGAAGTCCAGCGTGAAGCGCTCGGCGAGGCGGCGGCCGATGCAGGTTTTACCGGCACCCATGGGGCCGATCAGGATCAGGTTCGGAGCGGGATTCATGCCCTCTGATGCTAACACCTCCGTGCCTTGGCCTTTACGTTCTTCACGTCAGGGTGGAGGTTCCTGCGGGGTTTCCCGCGCCTGACGGAGTACCTGCCATGTCGGTTGCCAAGGTCATCGAAATCAATGCGTCCTCGCCCAAGAGCGTGGAGGACGCGGTGCGCAGCGGATTGAAAAAGGTGTCCGGGACGGTCAAGGGCATCCAGGGCGCCTGGATCAACGAGACCAAGGTGGTCACCGACGGCAACGGTGAGATCACCGAATGGCGGGTGAACCTGCGGATCACCTTCCTGGTGGAGTGAGCCTGCTCAGCGCAGCGCCTGCACCTGGCGCTGCGCATCCAGCACCACCATCCGGTCGGCAATGTCCGGCAGCGCACGCAATGCCTGCCGGCTGACCCGCTCGTAGTACTGCACGAAGCGCTCCAGCTGCGGCCGGCTCATGCCGTGCCGGCCCGGCTGTGCCGCCTGCAGGTTCTGCTCCTGCTGCCAGCGCCAACGCGGCACCACCGAGAAATCCGGGGGCTGCAGGAACCACAGGCGATCACAGCGCTGCCACAGCGCCGGGTAGTCGCGGGCCAGTGCCTGGTTGCACCAGCGTCGCCAGCGGCCATCGGCATCGGCCTCGCGCTCGAGTGCGTTGAGGGGAGTATCCAGTTCGGCCTCGTTCTGCGCCGGAGTGCCGAGGAACCAGCCCTCGAACACCAGCAGGTCCAGCGGCTTTTCGAGCTGCGGCCACTGCGCTTCGGGCAGGCGCTCGTCGGCCAGTTTTTCGAAGCGGGGCAGGGCCAGCGGCTGTCGTGCGGCCACTGCATCCAGTACCGCATGCGCCAGCGGCAGGTCATGGGTGCCCGGCGGGCCACGGGTGATCAACAACGGGTGCACCTGCCGGGCCAAGCGCTGGCGCTGGGCGCGGGTGAGGTAGACATCGTCGATGGAGAGCGTTGCGGCGTTCAGGCCACGAGCCTGGGCGCGGGCGACCACCTGCGCGGCCAGCGTCGATTTGCCGCTCCCCTGCAGGCCGCTGATCGCCAATACTGGAACGGCTGTACTGCTGCCCAGCGCGTCATCCAGCGCCTGCTCGACCACTGTTTCGGGGAATCCTTTCACCTGGGGCATGTACGCAGCAGCGACCATGCCGCCACAATAGCCCAAACCGTGTGAGAAGAATGCTGTCATGAGCGACCTGTACGCCGAAGCCCTGTCGACCTTTGCCGCCCTGTTCGAAGAAGCGAAACAGAGCCGCGAGGTGGAGCCCAATGCGATGACCGTAGCCACTGCCGATACGCAGGGCCGGCCGTCGGCGCGCACCGTGTTGTTGAAGGCGTTCGACGAGCGCGGCTTCGTGTTCTACACCCACCTGGACAGCCACAAGGGCAGCGAACTGCAGGCCAATCCGCAGGCAGCGCTGCTGTTCCTGTGGCGCAGCCTGCGCGAGGCCGGCATCCAGGTGCGCATCGAGGGGCGCGTGGAGCAGGTTGCCGACGCCGAGGCAGATGCCTATTTCGCCAGCCGTCCGCGCATGAGCCAGATCGGCGCATGGGCGTCGCTGCAGTCGAAGACGTTGAATTCGCGCGAGGAGTTCGACGCGCGCGTGGCCGAGGTCGAGGCACGCTTCGACGGCAAGGACGTGCCGCGTCCGGACGGCTGGAGTGGTCTGCGCGTGGTGCCTGACCGCATCGAGTTCTGGTACGGCGCGCAGTTCCGCCTGCACGAGCGCTGGTGCTATGAAGCCGGCGCCGAAGGGCGCTGGAGCAAGCGCCTGCTGTACCCGTAAGTCGGGGTGGTGCTCGGGCTGCTGTAGAGCCGAGCCCACGCTCGGCTGCTCCTTCGAGAGCATCAGCCGAGCATGGGCTCGGCTCTACAGAAATCTGCGTTTGTCGCTAATGGACTGGTCCGCTTCATGCGCGAGCAGGTCGGCGCCGGGCACACTCGCTGCAATACCCTCGACCTGCGAAGTCGCCATGCCGTCCTGGCGTTGCCTGTTTGCCGTGCCTGCACCGCGCCGTGGCGTGGAAGCATTCCTGTTGCTGCTCGCTCGCGTCGTGGCAGGTGTGATGTTCTGCGTATCTGGCTGGAACAAGGTGTTCACCGACGCTGGACGCGAGCGCATGGTGCATACGCTGGTCGATGCGGGTATCCCGTTCCCGGTGTTCAGTGCACCGGTGCTCGGCGGCATTGAATGGATCGCAGGTGGACTGCTTGTACTGGGCCTGCTGAGTCGGCCTTCGGCCCTGCTGCTGGCGGCCATCTGTGCGGTGGCGGCGTTGACTGATGGTGTCGCGCGCATTCCGGCCGGGTTGGACATGCTGGATTGGCTGAGCTGGTTCTTCTACCTGAGCGAAGTGCCGTTGGGCGTATTGCTGCTATGGATTGCCGCAGTAGGCAGTGGCCGGTTTGCCATCGACGCGCGCTGGGCACGGTGAGTGCTCCTCGTTCGCGCCTAGCCGGCGCGTCGCCTGTAGCATTTGGTGTGTTCCGGTAGATCCACGCCATGCGTGGATGAGGTGCTTGACGGAAGAGCGGTGCGGACCAGGGTTCGCACCCGCCAGGCATCGGTTGGTACCCACCAGGCAATAGGTGGTTACAACCCCTCCGCACGCAGCCACCGCCACAGCGTGGTGCGTGATACGCCCAGCGCCTGTGCCATGCCTTCGCGGTCATTGCGGTGTTCCTGCAGCAGCGCCTCCAACTGCGCACGCGGTGGGCGCTTGCCGTTGCTTTCCACCGGCAGTGCAGCGACGCCTTCGTTCACCAGCTCCGGTGCCAGCTGCAGCAGTCGCGCGGCATCGATCAGCCCTTCACCCGGCTGCCAGTGGATGCGCAGCCGATCGACCAGATTGCGCAGCTCACGCACATTGCCCGGCCAGTCGGCAGCGCTGAGCAGGGCCAGCGCCTCTGCATCCAGCGGTGCATCGATGCCGCGCAGCTGGCGGAAGAAGTGCGTGGTCAGCAGCGGGATATCGCCGCGACGCGCACGCAGGGTGGGCAGCGCGATGCGCAACGCGGCCAGCCGGTAGTACAGGTCGCGACGGAAGCTGCCGGCCGCCGCGCGCTGCTCCAGCGATTGCAGGGTGGCGGCGACCACACGCAGGTCGACCGGCGTGGGCTCGGTCGCTCCCACGCGCAGCACCTCGCGTTCTTCCAGCACGCGCAGCAGGCGGGTCTGCAACGGCAGCGGCAGTTCGCCAATCTCATCCAGGAACAAGGTGCCGCCATCGGCGGCCTCGACCAGACCGACGCGACCGCCGCGCCGTGCACCAGTGAAGGCGCCATCGCTGTAGCCGAACAGTTCCGCTTCCAGCAGCGATTCGCTGATCGCGCCGCAGTTCAGTGCGACGAATCGACCCCGCCGGCCGCTGGCCGCATGCAGCTGCCGCGCTACCAGTTCCTTGCCGGTGCCGGTCTCGCCGGTGACCAGTACGGTGCTGTCGTGCGGGGCGTACAGCGCGATCTGCGCGCGCACGTCGGCCATCGCGTTGCTGTCGCCGAGCAGCGCATGCGCGTCGGCGCGCGGCGCGGCCCTTCGGCGTGCGGCCGGGCGCGCGTCCGCCGAGCGTGCCAGGGTCTGGGTCAGTTCCAGCGCGTGCTCGAAGGCCTGCCGCACCGAATCGGCCGAGTACAGCAGTACGCCCGGCAGGCCCGCCTGTTCGGCATGATCGATGGCCATGCCGGTGCCGACGATCACCTCGATGCCGTTCGCACGCAGGTCGGCGATGCAGTCGCGCGCGTCTTCGCGGGTGACGAAACGGCGATGCTCGATGTCCAGGCCGAAGCTCTGCTGGAAACTGCTGAACACCGGCACATCGCTGGCGTGGGTGACCAGCCCGATGCGTGGGGCGATGCGGCGCGCCCGTGCCAGCGCTTCCATCAGATCGAAACCGTTGGCCTGGATCGGCACCAGCGGCAGGTCCAGGCGGCCGCGCAGCCAGGCCGCGTTGGAGCCGCCTGCGATCACGACATCGCAGTGCTCGCGGCGCAGGCGTTGGCCGATCACTTCCACTGCTTCCTCGAAGCCGAGGTTGATCTGCTCGATGCGGGCGCGGCGGTCGAATTCGGGAATGACATCGCCCAGCAGGCCGGTCAGGCGCGAGACGCTGACGGTCCAGATCACCGGGCGGCCGGGGTCGGCATCGGCATGGCGCAGGGGCGAGCGGGGCAGGTACATGGCGCGGGGATCGGGTGTGGCGATGTTTCATGATACATCTGTTTCAATGTTTCATATGTTTCACTGAGGTTGGGCGGTCATCCCCGTGAAATCAATCGCTTGCAGGTTGGCACGGTGCTTGCGCTTACCTCCCCGTCCTTCAACCTGGATCGCCGCATGACCGCTTCCACCCCCTTCTCCGCTGGTGCCCGCTTCCGCGAGGCGCTGGCTGCCGAATCGCCGCTGCAGGTGATCGGCGCGATCAACGCCAATCATGCGCTGCTGGCCAAGCGCGCGGGTTTCCGTGCCATCTACCTGTCCGGCGGCGGCGTTGCGGCCGGCTCGCTGGGCCTGCCGGACCTGGGCATCAACACCCTAGAAGACGTGCTGGTGGACGTGCGCCGCATCACCGATGTCTGCGACCTGCCGTTGATGGTCGACATCGACACCGGCTTCGGCCCCAGCGCGTTCAACATCGCCCGTACCGTGAAGTCGCTGATCAAGGCCGGCGCGGCCGCCTGCCATATCGAAGACCAGGTCGGCGCCAAGCGCTGCGGTCATCGCCCGGGCAAGGAGATCGTCTCGCAGGGTGAAATGGTCGACCGCGTGAAGGCGGCTGCCGATGCCAAGACCGATCCGGACTTCTTCCTGATCGCACGCACCGACGCCATCCAGGTGGACGGCGTGGACAAGGCCATCGAGCGCGCCATCGCCTGCGTCGAAGCCGGTGCCGACGGCATCTTCGCTGAAGCCGCCTACGACCTGGAGACCTACCGCCGCTTCGTTGACGCGGTGAAGGTGCCGGTGCTGGCCAATATCACTGAATTCGGCGCGACCCCGCTGTTCAGCCGCGACGAGCTGGCCTCGGCCGGCGTGGCCATCCAGCTGTTCCCGCTGTCGGCGTTCCGCGCCGCCAACAAGGCGGCCGAGAACGTCTACCAGACGGTCCGCCGCGAAGGCCACCAGCGCAACCTGATCGACAGCATGCAGACCCGCGAGGAGCTGTATGACCGTATCGGCTACCACGCCTTCGAGCAGCAGCTCGATGCGCTGTTCGCCGCCAAGAAATAAGCAGTACCCTGCACCATCAAGTTTCGGAGGGAAACATGAACGATACGACCGCAACCCCGACCTTCAAGCCGAAGAAGTCCGTCGCCCTGTCCGGCACCGCCGCCGGCAACACCGCGCTGTGCAGCGTCGGCCGCAGTGGCAACGACCTGCATTACCGCGGCTACGACATCCTGGACCTGGCCAATACCAGCGAGTTCGAGGAAATCGCCTACCTGCTGGTGCACGGCAAGCTGCCGACCCGCGCCGAGCTGGTTTCGTACAAGGCCAAGCTGAAGTCGCTGCGAGGCATTCCGGCTGCGGTGAAGGCTGCGCTGGAAGAGCTGCCGCCGTCGGCGCACCCGATGGACGTGATGCGCACCGGCGTGTCCGTACTCGGCTGCGTGTCACCGGAGAAGGACGACCACAACCATCCTGGCGCGCGCGACATCGCCGACAAGCTGATGGCCTGCCTGGGCTCGATGCTGCTGTACTGGTACCACTGGAGCCACAACGGTCGCGCGATCGACGTGGAAACCGACGATGACTCCATCGGTGGCCACTTCCTGCACCTGCTGCACGGCGAGAAGCCGCAGGATTCGTGGGTGAAGGCGATGCACACTTCGCTGATCCTGTACGCCGAACACGAGTTCAACGCCTCGACCTTCGCTTGCCGCGTCATCGCCGGCACCGGCAGCGACATGTACAGCGCGATCTGCGGTGGCATCGGCGCACTGCGCGGTCCCAAGCACGGCGGCGCCAACGAGGTGGCCTTTGAAGTGCAGAAACGCTACGACAATCCGGACGAAGCCGAGGAAGACATCAAGGCCCGCGTCGAGCGCAAAGAAGTGGTGATCGGTTTCGGCCACCCGGTCTACACCGTGTCCGATCCGCGCAACAAGGTGATCAAGGATGTCGCCCGCGAACTGTCCGAAGAACAGTCGAGCCTGAAGATGTACGACATCGCCGAGCGCCTGGAAACGGTGATGTGGGACATCAAGAAGATGTTCCCGAACCTGGACTGGTTCAGCGCCGTCAGCTACCACATGATGGGCGTGCCGACCGCGATGTTCACCCCGTTGTTCGTGATCGCCCGCACCGCCGGCTGGAGCGCGCACATCGTCGAGCAGCGCATCGACGGCAAGATCATCCGCCCGAGCGCCAACTACATCGGTCCGGAAGATCGCGAGTTCGTGGCCATCGACAAGCGTTCCTGATCATCGCCACCGTTCCACTGCTGCATGCATCCGGCCGGCCCCGTGCCGGCCGGATGTTTTCGCCGCCGCATCGCCGGCACCCGGCCCGCCTCAAGCATTCCGCCAGCCCATGAATATCGACTATCGCAAGAACCTCCCCGGCGCCTCGCTGGACTACTTCGACGCGCGCGCCGCGGTCGATGCCATCCAGCCCGGTGCCTATGCCACGCTGCCGTACGTTTCGCGCGTGCTGGCCGAAAACCTGGTGCGTCGCTGCGACCCGGCCACGCTGACCGACTCGCTGAAGCAGCTGATCGAGCGCCGTCGCGACCTGGACTTCCCGTGGTTCCCGGCGCGCGTGGTGTGCCATGACATCCTCGGCCAGACCGCGCTGGTCGACCTCGCCGGCCTGCGTGATGCGATCGCCGACAAGGGCGGTGACCCGGCCAAGGTCAATCCGGTGGTGCCGGTGCAGCTGATCGTCGATCACTCGCTGGCGGTCGAGTGCGGTGGTTTCGATCCGCAGGCGTTCGAGAAGAACCGCGCCATCGAGGATCGCCGCAATGAAGACCGCTTCCACTTCATCGACTGGACCAAGCTGGCCTTCGAGAACGTGGACGTGATTCCGCCGGGCAACGGCATCATGCATCAGATCAACCTGGAGAAGATGTCGCCGGTGATCTACGTGCAGGACGGCGTGGCGTTCCCCGATACCTGCGTGGGCACCGACAGCCACACCCCGCACGTGGATGCGCTGGGCGTGATCGCCATCGGTGTCGGCGGGCTGGAAGCGGAGAACGTGATGCTGGGCCGCGCGTCGTGGATGCGCCTGCCGGACATCATCGGTGTCGAGCTGACCGGCAGGCCGCAGCCGGACATCACCGCCACCGACGTAGTGCTGGCCCTGACCGAGTTCCTGCGCAAGGAACGCGTGGTCGGCGCCTGGCTTGAATTCTTCGGTGAGGGTGCCGCCGCACTGACCATCGGTGATCGCGCCACCATCTCCAACATGTGCCCCGAATACGGTGCCACCGCCGCGATGTTCTACATCGACGGGCAGACACTTGATTACCTGCGCCTGACCGGTCGCGAGGAAACGCAGGTCGCACTGGTCGAAAACTACGCGCGCAGCACCGGCCTGTGGGCCGATGACCTGGCCACCGCACAGTACGAGCGCGTGCTGCGCTTCGATCTGTCGACGGTGGTGCGCAACATGGCCGGCCCGAGCAATCCGCATCGCCGCCTGCCGGTATCGGAACTGGTCGAGCGTGGCATCGCCGATGCCGCCAAGCTGGAGGCCGGCAAGGCCGAACAGGCACAGGGCTTGATGCCCGACGGCGCGGTGATCATCGCCGCCATCACCAGCTGCACCAATACCTCCAACCCGCGCAACGTGATCGCTGCGGCGCTGCTGGCACGCAAGGCCAACGAGCGCGGTCTGCTGCGCAAGCCGTGGGTGAAGTCGTCGCTGGCGCCGGGTTCGAAGGCCGTGCAGCTGTACCTTGAGGAATCCGGGCTGCTGCCGGACCTGGAGAAGCTGGGCTTCGGCATCGTCGCCTTCGCCTGCACCACCTGCAATGGCATGAGCGGCGCGCTGGATCCGAAGATCCAGCAGGAAATCATCGATCGCGACCTGTACGCCACCGCGGTGCTGTCGGGCAACCGCAACTTCGACGGCCGCATCCATCCGTATGCAAAGCAGGCGTTCCTTGCCTCGCCGCCACTGGTGATCGCCTACGCCATCGCCGGCACCATCCGTTTCGACATCGAAAAGGATGTGCTGGGCGTGGACACCGACGGCAACGAGGTGCGCCTGAAGGACATCTGGCCGAGCGACGCCGAGATCGACGCGGTGGTGAAGGCTGCAGTGAAGCCGGAGCAGTTCCGCAGCGTCTACAACCCGATGTTCAACGTGCGCGTGGAGCACGCTGCAAAGGTCAGCCCGCTGTACGACTGGCGCGCGCAGAGCACCTACATCCGCCGCCCGCCGTACTGGGAGGGCGCATTGGCCGGTGAGCGCACGCTGGCGGGCATGCGTGCGCTGGCAGTGCTGCCGGACAACATCACCACCGACCACCTGTCGCCGTCCAACGCGATCCTGGCGTCGAGTGCTGCCGGTGAGTACCTGGCGAAGATGGGCCTGCCGGAAGAGGACTTCAATTCCTACGCCACCCACCGCGGCGACCACCTGACTGCGCAACGTGCCACCTTCGCCAACCCGAAGCTGTTCAACGAAATGGTGCGCAACGAAGACGGCAGCGTGAAGCAGGGCTCGCTGGCGCGCGTGGAGCCGGAAGGCAAGGTCATGCGCATGTGGGAGGCGATCGAGACCTACATGGAACGCAAGCAGCCGCTGATCATCATCGCCGGTGCGGACTACGGTCAGGGCAGCTCGCGTGACTGGGCCGCCAAGGGCGTGCGTCTGGCTGGTGTGGAGGCGATCGTTGCCGAAGGCTTCGAACGCATCCACCGTACCAACCTGATCGGCATGGGCGTGCTGCCGCTGGAGTTCAAGCCGGGCACCACCCGCCTGACCCTGGGCATCGACGGCACCGAGACCTTCGATGTGATCGGCGAGCGGACGCCACGCGCAGAGTTGCGCGTGGTCATCCACCGCCGCGACGGCCAGGACGTGATCGTGCCGGTGACCTGCCGCCTGGACAGCGACGAGGAAGTGGCGATCTACGAGGCCGGCGGCGTGCTGCAGCGCTTCGCCCAGGACTTCCTGGAAGGCGCCAAGGTGGCGTGATGCCGGACTGAATGCCTGCTCCCGGAGATTGGGGGCGGGCTTGTCCGACATGAGGGCAGGGCGCACACTGACTTGGCAAATATTGCCAATGGAGAGTCTCATGGCCACCATGAATATTTCGCTGACCGATCCGCTCAAGCAGTTCGTGGACGAAGAAGTGCGCGAAGGTGGCTATTCAAGCACCTCCGACTACGTGCGCGACCTGATTCGCCAGCGCCAGAGAAGCAAGGCCGAAGAGCTGCTCAGGCAGTTGATTGCCGAGGGTCTGGCATCAGGTCCTGCGGCGCCTCTGCCGCCGGATCACTTCGACAAGCTGCGTAAGCGTGCACGGAACCGCAAGTGAAGCCCTTGCACTGGTCCCCTGCGGCAGTTCGAGATCTTGACCAGGCAGCCAGCTGGTATGGAGATCAAGGCGGAGAGGCGTTGGAAATCGGCTTCATCGATGCGGTGGAATCCGTAGTGAAGCTTATCGAAGCACACCCCGGTGCCGGTTCCGCACTGCATGCGGATCTGTTGCCCTCGCTGTCAGCGCCGTTGCGCTTTCATCCGGTTCGTCGCTTCGACGGCTACCTGGTCTATTACGTGGAGCTACCTGCGCACATTTCCATCGTGCGTATCTGGAATGCTGCGCGAGGCATGGGAGCATTTTTCGAAGACGATGAGCTCACCCCCGATATCGATTCATCGTATTCAGGATATTGATCCATGACCTTCCTCCCACAACTCCGTATTCCCGCCACCTACATGCGTGGTGGCACCAGCAAGGGCGTGTTCTTCCGCCTGCAGGACCTGCCCGACGCCGCGCAGGTGCCGGGCGCCGCGCGCGATGCGCTGCTGATGCGCGTGATCGGTTCGCCCGACCCGTATGGCAAGCAGACCGACGGCATGGGCGGCGCGACGTCCAGCACCAGCAAGTGCGTGATCATTTCCACCGCGTCGGTGCCGGACCACGACGTCGATTACCTGTACGGGCAGGTGTCGATCGACACCGCCTTTGTCGACTGGAGCGGCAACTGCGGCAATCTCAGTACTGCCGTCGGTCCGTTTGCGATCGCCAACGGCCTGATCGATCCGGCGCGGGTGCCGCGCGATGGCTTGTGCACCGTGCGCATCTGGCAGGCCAACATCGGCAAGACCATCATCGCCCATGTGCCGATGTGCGATGGGCAAGTGCAGGAGATCGGCGATTTCGAGCTGGATGGCGTGACTTTCCCGGCCGCCGAGATCCAGCTGGAATTCATCGACCCGTCCGACGATGGCGATGCGGGCGCGATGTTCCCCACCGGCAACCTGGTCGATACGCTGGACGTGCCGGGCGTGGGCAGTTTCGAGGTGACGATGATCACCGCGGGCATCCCGACCATCTTCCTCAATGCTGCCGACCTCGGTTACACCGGCACCGAGCTGCAGCCGGCGATCAACGAAGACAAGGCGGCGCTGGAGCGCTTCGAGAAGATCCGTGCCCATGGCGCCTTGCGCATGGGCCTGATCCAGGCGCTGGAAGATGCGGCCACCCGCCAGCACACGCCGAAGGTGGCTTTCGTTGCCCCCGCGCAGGACTACGTGTCGTCCAGCGGCAAGGCGATTCCGGCGTCGGCCATTGACCTGCACGCACGCGCGCTGTCGATGGGCAAGTTGCACCACGCGATGATGGGCACCGCTGCAGTGGCGATCGGTACCGCCGCGGCCATCCCCGGCACGCTGGTCAATCGTGCGGCCGGTGGCGGCGAACGTGAGGCCGTTACCTTCGGGCACCCGTCAGGCACCTTGCGCGTGGGTGCGCAGGCGGAACTCGTTGACGGCCAGTGGACGGTGTCCAAGGCCATCATGAGCCGCAGTGCCCGCGTGCTGATGGAAGGCAAGGTGCGGGTGCCAGCCGAGTGATGGCCTGGTCGGCGGTGGCATCACATGCTTCGGTAGATGCCAACCTTGGTTGGCATGGAGAAGGCAGCGCCGGGTGAACGTCCGCGCCAACCAAGGTTGGCGACTACCGGGTCTGGCGTGGCCTGGCAACCGCACGAGGAGACCGAACAATGTCCGACAGCCACACCCCATCCAACGCCCGTGCAGCCTGGGATGCGCTGCTGGTGGACATCGTCGACTACGTGCGTGACACCCGCATCGATTCGCCGCTGGCGTTCCAGACCGCGCATCACTGCCTGCTCGACACGCTGGGCTGCGGGCTGGAGGCGCTGTCCTTCCCCGCCTGCAGCAAGCTGCTGGGTCCGCTGGTGCCGGGCATCAGCGTGGCCAATGGCGCGCGCGTGCCGGGTACCAACTTCGTACTCGACCCAGTGCAGGCGGCTTTCAACATCGGCGCGATGGTGCGCTGGCTGGATTTCAACGACACCTGGCTGGCCGCCGAATGGGGCCACCCCTCGGACAACCTCGGTGGCATCCTCGCCGTGGCCGACTGGCTTGGCCACAATGCGGCCGCGTTGCGGCGCCCACCGCCGACCGTGCACGACGTGCTGCTGGCGATGATCAAGGCGCACGAGATCCAGGGCGTTTTGGCGCTGGAGAACTCCTTCAACCGCGTTGGCCTGGACCACGTGCTGCTGGTCAAGGTAGCCACCACTGCGGTTGTTGCGCAGATGCTCGGGCTGGACCGCGAGCGCATGCTCAATGCGGTGTCGCTGGCCTGGGTGGATGGGCAGGCGCTGCGCACCTATCGGCATGCGCCCAACACCGGTTCGCGCAAGAGTTGGGCAGCCGGCGATGCGACCAGCCGTGGCGTGCGCCTGGCGCTGATGGCCGCCACCGGCGAGATGGGCTACCCCAGCGTGCTCAGTGCGCCGACCTGGGGCTTCGAGGCGGTATCGATGCACGGGCAGGCGCTGACCCTCGGCCGCCCTTTCGGCAGCTACGTGATGGAGAACGTACTGTTCAAGATCAGCTTCCCGGCCGAGTTCCACGGGCAGACAGCGGTGGAGGCGGCGATCGCGCTGCACCAGCAGCTGCGCGCGATGGGGCGACGGGTCGAGGACATCGAGCACATCGCGATCCGTACCCAGCAGGCCTGCATCCGCATCATCGACAAGCAGGGGCCGCTGCACAACCCGGCCGACCGCGATCATTGCGTGCAGTACATGGTGGCCATCGCGCTGCTGCATGGGCGGCTGGTGGCCGAGGACTACGAGGACGACATGGCGGCCGATCCGCGCATCGACACGCTGCGGGCGAAGATGACCTGCCATGAAGACCCGCAGCTCAGCGCCGACTACCTGGACCCGGACAAGCGCAGCATCGCCAACGGCCTGACGGTGCGCTTCAACGACGGCTGCGCGCTGCCGGAGGTGCTGGTGGAGTATCCGCTGGGCCACGCGCGCAGGCGCGAAGAGGGTATCCCGCTGCTGATGGACAAGTTCCGCCGGCACCTGGCGCACCGCTTCCCGACTGCCCAGCAGCAAAGCATCCTGGCCGCCTCGCTGGACCCGGTGGCGCTGGCGGCGATGCCGGTGACCGACTATGTGGACCTGTACCTGCCGGGGTAGGGCGCGCTTGGGTGGGTGCCAACCAAGGTTGGCGTCTACCGGGTTTCCGGTACCGGGTGTCCGGCGTCAACGCCTTGACGCGGCGGCCCTATAATGGGCGCCTCGATCAAGGAGTGACGACATGAGCGGTCCGGCACGGCGGATGCGGTGGGGGTGGGCGGCGGCGCTCTTGGCAGGCAGCCTGTTGGCAGGCCTGGCCGGTTGCCGCAACGACAGCGGGCAGCTGCCGAAGGCCAGCGGCGAGGCCATCGCCACCAAGGCCGAGCAGGTGAAGGAGTTCACCTTGCTGCGTGCCTACCCGGACCAGAAAAGTGAAGGCCTGTCGCTGGCGCTGGAGTTCTCGCGCCCGTTGGTCGGCACCCAGGACTTCGACACGCTGGTGCGCTTCGAAGAGAAGGTCGGCAATGATGACAGCAGCTGGACCCTGTCCGATGACGGCCTGACCCTGCGCTATCCCTTTGTCGAAGCCGGCAAGGAATTCAGCCTGGTGGTCTCGCCGGACCTGCTGGCCGCCGATGGCAGCCGCCTGGGCAAGGAACTGAAGCAGAAGGTGTTCAGCGGCGAGTTGAAGCCGGTGGCCGGTTTTGCCTCGCAGGGCAGCGTGCTGCCGGCCAAGGACAGCCGTGGCCTGCCGGTGGTGTCGGTGAACGTGCCGGAAGTCGATGTCGAGTTCCTGCGCGTGCGCGAAAAGGACCTGCCGACCTTCTTCAGCCAGTACCAGCGCGGCGGTCGCCGTGGCAGCTGGGAACTGAGCAGCGACTACGAGCGCAGCCCGATCAACAAGCTGGCCGAGCCGGTCTACGTCAACCGTTTCATTCTGGGGGGCAAGCAGAACGAGCGGGTGCTGACCTACCTGCCGACCCAGGACATCAAGGAACTGCAGGAGCCGGGGCTGTATTTCGCCCTGCTCAAGCGCACCGGTGACTACGAGGGTGAGTTCGATACTGCCTTCTTCTCGGTCAGCGACATCGGCCTGCACACCCGCGCCTACAAGGACAAGTTGTTCGTACACACCGCCGCGCTGAAGGACGGTGCATCGCTGAAGGGCATCGACCTGCGCGTGCTCGATGCCAAGGGCGAAGTGGTGCTGAAGGGCAGCACCGACAGCAATGGCAATGCGCTGCTGAATTACACCCTGGATGCCACCCACGTGCTGGTGGCCAGCAGCGGCAAGGACACCAGCTTCCTGCCCTTCAACCAGCCGGCGCTGGACCTGAGCGAGTTCGCCGTGGCCGGCCGTGACAACGCCTGGTTCGATGTCTACGCCTGGTCGGGCCGCGATCTGTACCGCCCGGGTGAGACGGTGCGCCTGTCGGCACTGCTGCGTGACAACGACGGCAAGCCGGTGAAGAGCCAACCGGTGTTCCTGCGCCTGAAGCAGCCCGACGGCAAGACCTTCCGCGAAACCCGCGTGCAACCGGGCGAACAGGGCTACATCAACTTCGAGCAGACCATCCCCGCCGAGGCGCCGACCGGGCGCTGGCAGGTCGAGTTCCGTACCGACCCGGCCAGCAAGGAAGCGATCCAGGGCATGACCCTGCGCATCGAGGAGTTCCTGCCCGAGCGCATGAAGCTGGACCTGGACAGCACCCAGAAGACGCTGAAGCCGGGCGAGGACCTGCGCCTGCAGGCCAATGGTGCCTATCTGTACGGTGCCCCGGCCGATGGCAACCGCTTCACCGCGCGCATGGCGGTGGCCGCCGAGCAGAAACCGGTGGAGGGCCTGCCGGGTTACTTCTTCGGCGACCCGACCCTGCAGCTGCCGCGCGAAGCCAAGGATGTGATCGACACCACGCTGCCGGCCAATGGCCAGCTGCGCGAAGACGTGTCGTTGCCGGAAGAAGCGGTCAAAGCGAAGGCGCCGATCGCGGTGGTGCTGTCCGGCAGCCTGTATGAAACCGGTGGCCGCACGGTCACCCGCACCCTGAAGCGGGTGGTGTGGCCGGCCGCCGCACTGGTCGGCGTGCGCCCGCTGTTCAATCCGGACGATGGCGCTGATTCCAACGGCAACGCGCGCTTTGAACTGATGCGCGTGGATGCGGACGGCAAGCCGCAGCCGGCCAAGGGCCTGAAGATCACCCTGGTGCGCGAGCTGCGCGACTACCACTGGACCTTCAACGACAACCGCTGGGACTACGATTTCACCCGCCGTTTCGAGAACAAGGAAACCCGTACCGTCGATGCCGGCGGCAGCGCAGTGGCCTTCGACTTCCCGGTGGAGTGGGGTGAGTACCGGGTGGACGTGTTCGATCCGTCCACCGGCCTGACCAGCCGCTATCCGTTCCGCGCCGGCTGGAGCTGGGGCGATGACAACCGTGGCCTCGATGCCCGCCCGGACAAGGTGAAGCTGGGTCTGGACAAGACCGGCTACAAGGCCGGCGATACCCTGGAAGTGACGGTGACCCCGCCGCACGCCGGCAAGGGCGTGCTGATGGTCGAGACCGACCGCATGCTGTACGTGCAGGACATCGACGCCAAGCCCGGTGCCACCTACAAGATCCCGGTCACCGCCGATTGGGAGCGCCACGACGTCTACATCACCGCGCTGGTGTTCCGCGGTGGCAGTGCGCCGAGCAAGATCACTCCCGCCCGTGCCGTAGGCGTGGTGCACGTGCCGATGGACCGCAAGGGCCGCACCGTGGCCGTCGGCCTGGCCGCACCCAAGCAGATGCGTCCGGAGCAGGACCTGCCGGTGACGGTCAGCGCACCGCAGCTGGCCGGCAAGACCGCGCACGTCACTGTTTCGGCCGTGGACGTGGGCATTCTCAACATCACCCGCTTCCCGGTGCCCGATGCCGGCGCACACTTCTTTGCCCAGCGCCGCCTTGGCATCGATGCCTATGACATCTACAGCCGGGTGATCGAGAGCTTCGACGGCAGCAGTGGCAAGTTGAAGTTCGGTGGTGACATGGCGCTGCAGGCGTTGCCGCAGGCCAAGCGGCCGACCGCGCGCGTGCAGACCGTGGACCTGTTCTCCGGCCCGGTGCAGCTTGATGCCAAGGGCATTGCCCGCATCCGCCTGAAGGTGCCGGACTTCAACGGCACCCTGCGTGTGTCGGCGCTGGTCTACAGCGATGACCAGTATGGCAAGCGCGATGTGGAAACCATCGTGCGCGCGCCGATCCTGGCCGAGGCCAGCATGCCGCGCGTGCTCGCCCCGGGTGACCGCAGTACGGTGACCCTGGACGTGCAGAACTTCACCGGCAAGCCCGGTCAGTTCAACGTGCGCGTGGACAGCGAAGGCCCGCTCAGCCTGAGCGAGGGCACCCGTAGCGTGCAGCTCAATGCTGATGCCAAGACCACGTTGAGCTTCCCGTTGTCGGCGCGCGAGGGCCACAGTGTGGCCAAGGTGCGCGTGCGCGTGGATGGCAACGGCTTCAAGGCCGACCGCCGCTACGATCTGCCGGTACGCGCGGCGTGGCCGCAGGTGCTGCGTTCGCAGGTGCGCACGCTCGATCCGCTGGCGGCGGTGAGCCTGGATGGCAGCCTGATGGACGGGCTGATGTCCGAATCGGTCAATGCCCGCCTGC
The DNA here is from genome assembly GCF_056861525.1 of Stenotrophomonas sp. 82F1. Taxonomy (NCBI): domain Bacteria; kingdom Pseudomonadati; phylum Pseudomonadota; class Gammaproteobacteria; order Lysobacterales; family Lysobacteraceae; genus Stenotrophomonas; species Stenotrophomonas sp. 82F1. Next base: position 42,169 of record NZ_JBSPUD010000017.1, on the reverse strand, counting down.
TGGTCAGCCCGCTGCCGCCGATCCCGTTCGCCAGTGCGCTGCAGGGCGCGCTGAACTACCCGTACGGCTGCGCCGAACAGACCACCAGCAAGGGCTACGCCGCGCTGATCCTGGACCAGGCGACTTCGTCCATGCTCGGCGCTGATGGCCTGGACGCGAAGACCCGTCGCGAGCGCATGGAAGGCGCGTTCGGTCGCCTGGCGTCGATGCAGGTGGCCAACGGCAACTTCTCGATGTGGGGTGACGACGGCTACGTGAACCCGTGGCTGACGCCGTACATCGCCGAGTTCCTGCTCGACGCCAAGGACGGTGGTTTCGCGGTACCGGACAACGTGCTGCAGAAGGCGCTGAACCGCCTGAGCGAAGACCTGCTGTCCGGTGGCAACCAGTTCTACGGCCAGGAAAAGCGCGAGAGCCTGAAGTTCGCCAACCAGGCGTACTCGGGCTACGTGCTGGCCCGCGTCAACCGCGCGCCGCTGGGCACCCTGCGCACGCTGTACGACAACGAACGCAGCAAGGCCGTGGGTGGCCTGTCGCTGGTGCATCTGGGCGTGGCACTGTCGCTGCAGGGCGATGCCAAGCGTGGCCAGGCTGCTCTTGCGGCTGGCTTCGCCAAGTCCAGCAGCGAACGCCCGTCGTACTTCGGCGACTACGGCAGTGCCGTACGTGACGATGCGCTGATGATCGCGCTGACCCACGAAAACAAGCTGGCCAAGCCGGCATGGGATGCACGCGCGGTCGATCTGGGCCGCGGCCTGGATGCGCGCCGCAACAGTGGCTGGATGTGGCTGAGCACGCAGGAGCAGGTGGCCATCGCCCGCCTCGGCAAGGCATTGGCTGCCAACCAGAAGGCACTGGTGGCCGGTGAGCTGGTGATCGGTGGCAGCACCCAGGCCATCGGCGAGCGCAAGCTGTTTGGTCGCAACTTCGATGCAGGGCAGCTGGCCGCGGGCGTGCGCTTCACGCCGCAGGGGCAGCCGCCGATGTTCGCCAGCATCGACGTGGCCGGCATCCCTCGCAGCGCACCGGCACCGGACAACAGCGTGATCGGCATCGAGCGCAGTTACTTCGGCACCGATGGCAAGCCGTGGTCGCCGCGTCCGCTGAAGGAGGGTGAAGCGCTGATCGTGCGCGTCACCATCACCGCCGACAGCGAGATGCCTGATGCGCTGCTGACCGACCTGCTGCCGGCAGGCCTGGAGATCGAGAACCTCAACCTGGGCGATGCCAAGCAGTGGGCCGACGTGGTGGTGGATGGCATCACCATCAGCGACCGCAGCGAAGCGGCCGATACCAAGCACGAAGAGTTCCGCGATGACCGCTACGTGGCGGCGCTGAAGCTCTCGCGTGGCAGCAAGGCCAATGTGTTCTATCTGGTGCGTGCGGTCACTCCGGGTACCTACACGGTGCCGCCGTCGCTGGTGGAGGACATGTACCGGCCGCAGCTGCGTGGCGTCGGCCGCAGCAACCCGACCACGTTGACGGTGGTACAGCCGTGATCGTGCGGACGGGCCGCGACGGCGCGGCCCGTCCCACAGGATGCCGTGGATGAAGGTGGGATCGCTGAAAGCGCGGCTGCCGCGCCTGCGGCAGCGGCTGCAACCGCTGTGGCCGTGGCTGCGCTGGGGCACGGCTGCATTGCTGGCGCTGTTGCTGGTGCTGGATGTCGTCTTCCCGCCACCGTTGCCGAAGCAGCGCGACACCAGCACGCTGGTGGTTGCCGCTGACGGTAGCCCGTTGCGTGCGTTCGCCGACGCCGAAGGCGTGTGGCGCTATCCGGCGTCGGTCGACAGCGTTTCGCCGCTGTACCTGCAGGCGCTGCTGACCTACGAGGATCGCTGGTTCTGGCAGCACCCGGGCATCAATCCGCTGGCGATCCTGCGTGCCAGCGGCCAGTTGCTGCGCGGTGGACGCATCGTCTCCGGTGGTTCGACCCTGACCATGCAGGTGGCGCGCATTCTGGATCCGCATACGCGCACGCCGTGGGGCAAGCTGAAGCAGATGCTGCGTGCGGTGCAGCTGGAAGTGCACCTGTCCAAGCGCGAGATCCTCGCGTTGTATCTGGAGCGCGCACCCTACGGTGGCACCATCGAGGGCGTGGAAGCGGCCAGCTGGGCCTATCTGGGCAAACCCGCCGCGCAGCTGTCGCATGCCGAAGCCGCACTGCTGGCGGTGCTGCCACAGGCGCCCAGCCGCCTGCGCCCGGACCGCCATCCCGAAGCGGCACAGAAGGCACGCGACAAGGTGCTGGCGCGGATGGCCGAGCTCGGCGCGTGGACACCGGACGAAGTGGAAGACGCACGCATCGAGAACGTGGTTGCACGCTCGCTGCGTCCGCCGCTGCATGCCGCCTTGCTGGCCCAGCGCCTGCACTCCGCGCATCCGGGGCAGGCACGGATCCAGAGCAGCATCGACATCGGCCTGCAGCGCACCCTGGAAGAGCGCGTCGCCAGCTATTTCTCCACGCTGCCCGAGCGCACCTCGGCGGCGCTGCTGGTGGTCGACAACCAGACCCTGCAGGCGCGTGCTTACGTCGGCACGCTGTCTTTCGGTGATCGGCAACGGCTGGGCCACGTGGACATGGTGCAGGCCTGGCGTTCCCCGGGCTCCACGCTGAAGCCGTTCCTGTACGCGATGGCACTCGATGATGGCCTGATCCATTCCGAGAGCCTGCTGGTGGATGCACCGCAGAGTTTCGGCAATTACCGGCCAGGCAACTTCGACATGGCCTTCAACGGACCGATCAGTGCCGCCAGTGCCTTGCGTCTGTCGCTGAACGTGCCGTCGGTCGACCTGCTGCAGCGGGTGGGTGCTGCGCGCTTTGCCGCGCGGCTGTCGCATGCCGGCATCCAGCTGCGTTTCCCGCCGGGCAGCTCGCCGAATCTGTCGCTGATTCTTGGCGGCACCGGCGCGCGCCTGGAAGACCTGGTCGGTGCGTTTGCCGCACTCAATCGCAACGGTATTGCCGGCCGCGTGCGCTATACCGATGACGAACCCATGATCGAGCGCCGGCTGGCGTCGCCCGGTGCCAGCTGGATCGTGCGCGAGATGCTGGAATCGAACCCGCGCCCGGGTTACGGCGTTGGGACGTTCGATGTTGGCGGGCGCCCGCGCGTGGCCTGGAAGACCGGCACCAGCTATGGCTACCGCGATGCGTGGGCGATCGGCAGCACCCGCCATTACACCGTGGGCGTGTGGGTGGGACGGCCCGATGGCACGCCGTTGCCGGGCCAGTACGGTGCGGTCACCGCATTGCCGCTGATGTTCGAAGTGGTCGACAGCCTGCCGCGCCAGCGCGGTGATGCAGCGGCCGCGCCGATGCCGGCCAGCGTGACCCAGGCGGACATCTGCTGGCCGACCGGTGAACTGGCCGACGCGTTGCCCACCGCGCTCTGCCAGCGACGGCTGTCGGCCTACCTGCTGGACGGTGCGGCGCCGCCGACGTTCCCGGAGCGCGACGCGCGGCGTTGGCAGCCCGGTCGGCAGCGTTACCTGGCCGACGCGCGCACCGGCCTGCGGGTATCGGCTGACTGCAGCGCACCGCATGAAGAAGTCGCGCGTGAGATCGCGCGGTGGCCGGCGCTGTTGTCACCCTGGCTGCCCAAAGCCACACGAGACGCCTCACAGCTTCCCGCGCTGTCAGCGGACTGCCGCGACGATGGTCGTGAGGCCAGTGTGGCCCTGCATATCGATGGCCTCAACGAGGGCGCGACGCTGGCGCGTGCGCCGAATGCCGAGCACGGTGTACGCCTGCAGCTGCGCGCATTGGGCAGCGAGCAGGCCGTGGATTGGCTGCTGGATGGCCGCTGGATCGCGCAGACGCGAGGTGCGCAGCTGATGCAGCGCGAGTTTGCTGATCCGGGTGCGCATACGTTGACCGCGCTGGCCGCCGACGGCGCCTGGACGCAGGTACGGTTCAACGTCCTCAGGTAGGTGCCGACCTTGATTCCCGCTGCCGGTCGCCCGCCCCCGCTGTTGTCGCGCCGAGCCCATGCTCGGCTGCTTCCGCGACGCACGTGCGGCGATCAGCCGAGCATGGGCTCGGCTCTACAGGAGGGGATGGCGGGCGGCTATTCCCCGATCCAACCCTCCAGCAGGTCGGCGAACTCGTCCGCGTGCTCCTCCTCCTGCGCCAGGATCTCCTCCAGGATGCGCTTGGTGGTGGTATCACTGTCGCCGATGAAGTTGATCATCTCGCGGTAGCTGTCGATGGCGATGCGCTCGGCCACCAGGTTCTCGCGGACCATGTCGCGCAGGTCGCTGCCTTCCTTGTATTCGGCGTGCGAGCGTGCGGTCAGCGTGTCCGGATTGAGGTCCGGCTCGCCGCCGAGCTGGACGATGCGTTCGGCCAGTTTGCCGGCATGTGCCTGCTCCTGCTGCGCGTGCTCCAGGAACTCGGCCTTCACCGCATCGGCCAGCATGCCCTTGGCCATGAAATAGTGGCGGTAGTAGCGCAGCACGCACACATATTCGGTGGCCAGAGCATCGTTCAGCAGCTTGATCACCACCTTGCGGTCGGCGCTGTAGCTGTCGGTGATCGCACCATCCTTGATGTTCTTCCGCGCCCGCTCGCGCAGCGTCTGGCGATCGCTGATGCCATCGATCCTGGCGGACGGAGAGGCGTTGCTGGATTTGGCTGGCTTGTTGGACATGGCTGGCCGGTTTCCTTTGTAGTCAGGGGTTCAAGTGGGAAGGTGCTGCAGCACATGCTCGGCCGAAGACACCTCGAACTGTCCGGGTTCCTCGATCCAGGCTGCGCGTACCGTGCCGTCCACCACGTACAGGGCAAAGCGGCGCGAACGGATGCCCATGCCGGACGAGCTTGCATCCAGCTCCAGGCCAAGCGCACGGGTCAGTTCGGCGTTGCCGTCGGACAACATCAGCAGGCCTTCGGGCACGTGCTGGTCGGTGGCCCAGGCCTTCATCACGAACGGATCGTTGACCGCCATGCAGTACACGTCAATGCCGCGCTTGCGGAAGGCGTCGAACGTTTCCACGTAGCCCGGCAGGTGGCGGGCCGAACAGGTGGGGGTGAATGCGCCGGGCACGGCGAACAGCACCACCTTGCGCCCGTCGAACAGGGCGTGGGTATCGAGGGTCTCGATGCCTTCGCGGATGCGCTTGAGGGTGACTTCCGGAATGCGGTCGCCGACATGGATGGTCATGGGAACTCCTTGCTGGGTGAGGGTAGGGGCCAGGAGGGGACGGACGCGTCAAGACATTGGAAAACCCATGTATACACCCCATTTCCGTCCTCTGCGGGGGCTCTCAGCCACAGCATGGGGCAGGGCGATGGCAGGCGCATTGCGCTGGATCAGTCGGCCTCACCGTTGCCGCACGACCGGCGGCGTAGCATCGCCGGCGCGTAGAATGAACCCGGGGTGGCGCCACCGGCGCCGCCGAAGCGAATCGAGGTAGCTGGATGGAATTCAAGGATTATTACGCCACCCTGGGGGTGGAACCGAGCGCGGGCGAGGCGGAAATCAAGACCGCTTATCGCCGGCTGGCACGCAAGTACCACCCGGACGTCAGCAAGGAGACCGGGGCCGAAGACAAGTTCAAGGCCATCAATGAGGCCTACGAGGCGCTGCGCGATCCCGAGAAGCGCGCGGCCTATGACCAGCTGCGCGCGCAGGGCTATCGCCCGGGCGAGGAATTCAACGTGCCGCCGAACTACGGCGGCGGCGGTTTCAATTTCGAGGAAGTGTTCGGTGGTGGTGGCGGTGGCCCCAACGGGGGCTTCAGCGACTTCTTCGAGAGCCTGTTCGCGCGCCAGCGCGGCGGCCAGGGCGCGGGCCCCGGTCCGGGCTTCAGCAGCCACGGCCATGCACCCAACCGTGATACCCGGGCCAAGCTGTCGGTACCGCTGGAGGCGGCCTACAACGGCGACAGCCTGCGCATCACCGTCAACGGCAAGCAGCTGGATGTGCGCGTGCCCAAGGGCATCCGTCCCGGGCAGGTGATCCGCCTGGCCGGGCAGGGCAACCACGGCGGCAACCTGCTGCTGGAAGTGGAGTACGCCGCGCATCCGCAGTTCGAGGTCGACGGTCGCAACATCCTGTACACGCTGCCGGTCACCCCGTGGCAGGCGGCGTTGGGCACCAGCATCAGCGTGCCGACGCTGGGCGGAGCGGTGGAGCTGAAGATCCCGGCCGACTCCGATGCCGGTCGCAAGCTGCGCCTGCGGGGGCGTGGCCTGCCGGGCAGCCCGGACGGCGATCAGATCGTCGAGCTGGAGATTGTCGCCCCGGCGGCGACGGATGAGGCGCAGAAGAAGGCCTATCGGAATCTGGCCAAGGCGTTTGGCGAAACGATCTGAGATCTGCTTCGGTGGGTGCGGACCTTGGTCCGCACGCCTTGCGGTAGTGCCGGCCGCTGGCCGGCAAAGGCGTGCCAACCAAGGTTGGCATCTACCAGGGCGGTGTGTCAGCCCTGGCCGGCGAACACCCGCTCCAGCACTTCGGACAGTTCGTCTTCCGAGAACGGCTTGGTGATGTAGGCCTTGGCACCCTGGCGCATGCCCCACATGCGGTCGGTGTCCTGGTCCTTGGTGGTCACCAGGATCACCGGAATGTGCCGGGTTGCTTCATCGCGGGCGAGGGTGCGGGTGGCCTGGAAGCCATTGAGGTTGGGCATCACCACGTCCATCAGCACCAGGTCCGGCAGCTCGGCCTTGGCGGTCTCCACCCCGGCCGCGCCATCGGTGGCGGTCAGGATCTGGTGCCCGAGCTTCTCGACGATGCGCTGTATCCCCAACAGCTGCGACGGTGAGTCGTCGACGATCAGAATGCGTGCCATGTTGTTCCCCATGTGATGCCGGAAGTGTAGTGCCGGCATCCCGTTGGCGGGAGGGCGACGGCTGCCGTCCGTCGCCTGCCTGCGACGTTCAGTCGATCCGCACCACCGTGCGGCCAAGCGAGCCGCCCGCCAGCATGCGATCGAACACCGCAGGCAGTCCGTCCAGGCCGACTTCAGCGGTGCAGATGCGGTCCAGGTGCTGCGGCTTCCACGCGTCGCCCAGGCGTGCCCACACTTCTTCGCGCAGCGCGCGCGGGGCATTGGCCGACGACACACCCAGCAGCGAGACACCGCGCAGGATGAAGGGCATCACGGTCATGTCCAGCGTCGGGCTGGCGGCCAGGCCCGCACTGACCACGCTGCCATAGGGCACCGTCTGTGCCAGCAGGCTGGCCAGCATCGGCCCGCCGGCGTTGTCCAGGCCACCGCCGAAGCGTGCCGACTGCAGCGGCCCGGTGTCGGCAAGAGCATCACGCGGCAACACCTCGGCAGCACCGATGGCGCGCAGGAAGTCGGTCTGCTCCGGTTTGCCGCTGATCGCGTGCACGGCATAGCCGGCGCGGCTGAAGATGTCCACGGCCAGGGCACCGACCCCACCGCTGGCGCCGGTGACCGCCAGTGGCCCCAGCTCGGGCGTCTGCCGGTTGTCCTGCAGGCGCAGCAGGGCCAGCGCAGCGGTGAAACCGGCGGTGCCCAGCACCATCGCCTCGCGTGGGCTCAGGCCCGCCGGCTGGGCGATGACCGCGCTCGATTCCAGTCGCACGTACTGGCTGTAGCCGCCATCGCGGGTTTCGCTGAGGCCGCAGCCGGTGGCCAGGACCGCATCGCCCTCGCGCCAGGCCGGATCGGTGGAGGCGACCACCGTGCCGGCCACGTCAATGCCGCCCACCAGCGGGAAGCGCCGCAGGATCCGGCCTTTGCCGGTGCCGGCCAGGGCATCCTTGTAGTTGACCGAGGACCAGTGCGCGCGGATCAGCACCTGGCCGGGGTTGAGGTCGTCCAGGCTCAGCGGCACCAGGCCGCTGCGGTAGCCGGCGTCGTCTTTTTCGATGCGGAAGGCGGTGAACGGGGTGGTGGGGACCATCGGCGCTGCCTGACTTCAAGGAAAACGCCACCTTACCCGTTCCGGACCCTTTCAATCCTGCCGGTCAGCCCCATCTTGTATGATCGGTAATGGTTCATGGCTGGCGTTGCGGGAAGGGCCCGCGTCGCAGCCCACATCTTGATGGAGCGTGCATGGCCTGGAATACACCCGGCGGCAACAAGGGCGGACAAGGTCCCGAGGACAATCGACGCGGGCCGTTCGGGTCGCGCGGCGGTGGCAATGGTGGCGGCTGGGGCGGATTGCCCGGACCGCTGAAGGACCTGTTCGATGGCGGCATCCTGCGTTGGGTGGTGGCAGCGGTGGTCCTGCTGGTGCTGTTCTCCAGCTTCCAGCTGATCGGCGAACAGCAGCGTGGCGTCGTGCTGCGCTTCGGCCAGTTCTCGCGCATCCTGACCCCAGGCCCGAACTTCAAGTTGCCCTGGCCGATCGAATCGGTCACCAAGGTCAACGCCACCGAGATCAAGACCTTCTCGATCCAGGTGCCGGTGCTGACCCGTGACGAGAACATCGTCAACGTCTCGTTGAACGTGCAGTACCGCATCGATGACCCGCAGCAGTATCTGTTCGGCACTGTCGATGCCAACCAGGTGCTGGAGCAGTCGGCGCAGAGCGCGGTGCGCGAGGAAGTCGGCCGCGCCGACCTCAACGCCGTACTGAACAACCGTGGCCCGCTGGCCGTGGCCGCTGAAGAGCGCCTGCAGACATTGCTGCGTGCCTTCAAGACCGGTCTGACCGTGACCGGCCTGACCCTGCAGGACGCCCGTCCGCCGGAGGAGGTCAAGCCGGCCTTCGACGAGGTCAACGGTGCCCAGCAGGTCAAGGAGCGCCTGATCAACGAAGCCCAGGCCTATGCGGCCAAGGTCGTGCCTGAAGCGCGTGGCCAGGCCTCGCGTGCCCGTACCACCGCCGAGGGCTACAAGCAGGCCGTGGTGTCCAAGGCCGAGGGTGATGGCCAGCGCTTCAGCCTGCTGCAGGCCCAGTACAAGGACGCACCGGAAGTCACCCGCAAGCGCCTGTGGCTGGAAACGGTGCAGCAGGTGCTGAGCGAGAACCGCAAGGTCATTGGTGGCGATGGCCGCCAGCTGATCTACGTGCCGATGACCGGCGATACCCGTGCCACCACCTCGGCGCCGCCGGGGGTGACGAACCCGGAGGTGGTGATGCCGTCGCTGCCGGGTACCACGGCAGTGGAAGCTTCCCGTGATCCGGGCCGGCCGGTGGGCCGCCCGACCGGGCGTTCGAGCGGCCGTGAGGAGGGCAGCCGATGAAAAATTCAATCTGGATTGCCGTTGTCGTAGCGGCGCTGCTGGGCCTGCTGGGCTCGGTGTATGTGGTCCGCGAGGACCAGACCGCCATGGTCCTGAACCTGGGTAAGGTGGTGCGTTCGGACATCAAGCCGGGCCTGCACTTCAAGCTGCCGGTGGTGGAAACGGTGCGGGTGTTCGACCGCCGCTTCCAGGTGCTGGACACCGCCCCGGCACGCTACTTCACCGCCGAGCAGAAGGACGTCAGCGTCGACTTCTTCGCCATCGGTTACATCTCCAACGTGGGTGATTACTTCCGTGCCACCGGTGGCGATCCGCGCATCGCCAATGCCCGCCTGGCACCGATCATCACCGACTCGCTGCGCAACCAGATCAACTCGCGCACCCTGCAGCAGCTGGTCTCCGGCGACCGCAGCGAGCTGATCGCCGAGCAGCTGAAGGGGATCAACGAAGCCGTTGCCGGCCTGGGCATGCAGATGATCGACCTGCGCATCAAGCAGGTGGACCTGCCGACCGACAGCCAGGTGATCAATGACGTGTACGAGCGCATGCGCGCCCAGCGCAAGCAGGAAGCCGCCAAGCTGCGCGCCGAAGGCGAAGAGCAGTCGCTGACCATCCGTGCCCAGGCCGACCGTGACAGCACCGTGCTGATCGCAGAGGCCGAACGCGATGCCCAGCGCCTGCGCGGTGAAGGCGATGCCGAGGCTGCGCGCATCTATGGCAAGGCCGGTTCGGCCGACCCGTCGTTCTACGCGTTCTACCGCAGCCTCGAGGCCTATCGCGGCTCGATGACCGACGGCAACGGCGTGATCGTGCTGGACAAGAACGACCCGTTCCTGCAGTACCTCAAGAACGATCGCTGAGACCGCACGGCAGTACCTCACGGGGCCCGGCCAAACGCCGGGCCCCGTGCTTTTCCGGAGTTCCCCCATGAAAGATCTGTTCGCCGCCGTCTGCCTGGTCGCGGTGCTGGAAGGCCTGTTGCTGTTTGCGGCCCCCGTGGCCTGGAAGCGCATGGCCGAACGCCTGCTGGACCTGCCCAGCCCGGCCCTGCGCAGCTTCGGTGGCCTGGTCCTGCTGGCCGGGCTGAGCCTGCTGTGGTGGGTGCGGCACTAACTGGCCCGTAGCGCCTGAGCCGATGCTCGGGCGGCGCCGCGCAGCGGCAGGACGGCAGCCGAGCATGGGCTCGGCTCTACAGCAGGCAGCGCCTGACCGGCCGGTGAAGCCGCCCGTCGGAAAGGTGGCACCGGACCCCGGAAACCCGGATAATGCACAAAAGCCGGACGGGCCTCCCCGTTCGGCTTTTTCCGTGTCTGGGCCTTCCATCGCCGGCCGCTCCCCGTTTGGAGCCGCCACCCAAGCGCTGGCCAGCCCCGCTGCGGTTTACCCGTCCGCGGCCCCGATGGCCGCAACAAATAGAGGAACCCGTCATGGGTCAGTCTGTCGTAGTGCTTGGTGCCCAGTGGGGCGATGAAGGCAAGGGCAAGATCGTCGATCTGCTCACTGAGGAAATCGGCGCGGTCGTGCGCTTCCAGGGCGGCCACAATGCCGGCCACACCCTGGTCATCAACGGCAAGAAGACCGTCCTGCACCTGATCCCGTCGGGCATCCTGCGTGACGATGCGCTGTGCCTGATCGGCAACGGCGTGGTGATTTCGCCGGCTGCGCTGCAGAAGGAAATCGCCGAGCTGGAAACCTCCGGCGTGGAAGTGCGTTCGCGCCTGAAGATCTCCCCGGCCGCGCCGCTGATCATGCCGTACCACATCGCCCTGGACCAGGCGCGCGAACGCGCTGCCGGCGGCAAGGCGATCGGCACCACCGGTCGTGGCATCGGCCCGGCCTACGAAGACAAGGTGGCGCGTCGCGGCATCCGCATCGCCGACCTGCATTACCCCAAGCAGCTGGAAGAACTCCTGCGCACCGCGCTGGATTACCACAACTTCGTGCTGACCAAGTACCTGAACACCGATGCGGTCGATTTCCAGAAGACCTTCGACGAGGCGCTGGCCTTCGGCGAATACGTGCAGCCGATGAAGTCCGACGTTGCCGGCATCCTGCATGACCTGCGCAAGCAGGGTAAGCGCGTGCTGTTCGAAGGTGCGCAGGGCGCGCTGCTGGACATCGATCACGGCACCTACCCGTACGTCACCAGCTCCAACACCACCGTTGGTGGTGCGCTGGCCGGTGCCGGCGTCGGCGCCGATGCGATCGACTACGTGCTGGGCATCGCCAAGGCCTACGCGACCCGCGTTGGCGGGGGTCCGTTCCCGACCGAGCTGGACGATGAAATCGGCCAGGGCATCCGCGACCGCGGCGCCGAGTACGGCGCCTCGACCGGCCGTCCGCGTCGCTGCGGCTGGATGGACATCGTCGCGCTGAAGCGCGCCGTGGCCATCAACGGCATCAGCGGCCTGTGCATCACCAAGCTGGACGTGCTGGACGGCATGGAAAAGCTGAAGGTCTGCATCGCCTACGAATACAACGGCAAGCGCACCGAGTACGCACCGCTGGACGCGCAGGGCTGGGAAGAGTGCACCCCCGTGTACCTGGAGTTCCCGGGCTGGACCGAGAACACCCACGGCATCACCAACTGGGACGACCTGCCGCCGGCCGCACGCGCCTACCTGCGTTCGCTGGAAGAGCTGGCCGGTTGCCCGATCAGCATCGTCTCCACCGGCCCGGATCGCGACCACACCATGGTCCTGCAGGATCCGTTCGCCTGAGCGACCGCACGCTGACGTGAAGGAAAAGCCCCGCGAAAGCGGGGCTTTTTCGTTAGTGTGTACGCCGTGCCAGCAGGGAAGCGGACCGATGACCGGCGATGTCAGCGTGAGAGGGACCAGGGTGCTGCGGATCACCCTGTGGGTGTTCTGGGGCCTGTGGGCAGCCGCCTGCGTGGTGCTGGCAGTGGGCGCTGTGGCCAACCACCTGGCGTCACGAACGCAGACCCTGCCGCTGGTGCTGAGCCCCGGTGCGAGCGCGGAGATCGTGGTCTACCGCTTCATCGATGATCGCCTGCGATTGCGGCTGCGCTACCCGCCCAACGCTGCCGACCCGGCCCTCGACCCCGACGTGTTGATGCGCATCGAAACGCCCAACGAGCACGCGGACTTCCGCGCAAGCGTGCGATCAGGCCCGCCCGCGACGGAGGTCGTGCGCAGGGTGGAAACCGTTGAAACGGCAGGTTTCACCGCCGCGTACTTCGGCTATGGCCGCGGTGACGCACTGCCCCGTGGCCGCTCCTGGCTGCGGGTGACCGTGCTGGAGGTGGAGCCGGCGCTGCTCGGCAGGCCGGCAACGATCGAAGTGCAGCCGCCGCTGGATCTTCTGAAACTGACCGACCTGGACTACATCTGGCTGTGGCCGTTCTTCTTCTGGAAACTGGTGGCGCTGTTGCTGCTGATTCCCGGCATCGCACTGGTGATCTTCACCATCGCGCTGCGCAGGCAGCGTCCGCGCGCTGTATAGGCGCCCCGAAAAGAACGTGCGGGTTGCGGCCTATTCCCCTCCGTCACCTTTTTTCAGCAGCGGATAGGGGTTGAGCGACTCACCCTTCCACCACTGCTTCTCCGGCCCCAGCGTGTGCACTTCGAAATGCAGATGGGGAGCTTCGGGGTTGGCATTGCCGGTGCTGCCGACGTAGCCGATCACATCACCGCGCTTGATGGTCTGCTTCTCGGCCAGGCCGTCGGCGTAGCGCTGCAGGTGTGCGTAGTAGTAGCACCAGCGGCCGCTGGGTTCGAACTGGTAGACCGTCAGGCCCCCGCGTTTGCTGTCGAACAGTTTCTCGATATGGCCATCGGCCACGGCCAGCACCGGCGTGCCGGCAGCGGCCATGATGTCGATCGCATCGTGCACACGGCCTTCGCTGCGGGCGTCGGTGAAGGTGTCCTGCAGTTGCGACGGCGCAATGCCCTGTACCGGCAGCAGCAGACCGGAGGGTGTGTCGCCGGTTGCTGCTGGGGCGGGCGCAGCGATCGCCGTCGCTGCCTGCTCCGCGGGTACGGCAGGTGCGTGGTCCGCCGCAATCGCTGCAGGAGGGTGGACAGCCGCGCCATCGGACGGCTCGCCATCGCGCTGCAGCCACCATCCGGCGGCCACGCCCATCACCAGTCCCAGCACGATCAGTTGCGCAAGTCGCATCGGCTTACTCCTGCATCATCACGACAACCGAGGTATCCACCGCCGCGGCCACGCGCAGTGCATCCCAATTGGTCATGCGCACGCAGCCGTGTGATTCGGTCTTGCCGACATGACCGGGCACCGGCGTGCCGTGCAGGCCGTAATGCGGCTTGGACAGGTCAATCCAGACCCGGCCGACGGGATTGTTCGGGCCCGGCGGAATCGTCGCCTTGCGATCGCCCTTCTTTGCGTCCCAGAACAGTTTCGGGTTGTAGTGGAATGGCGGATCCGGGTACACGCCGAGGATCTTCCACTCACCGATCGGCAGCGGGTCGTGCTCGCTGCCCGACGACACCGGCACCTGCGCGATCACCTTGCCCTGCGCGTCCAGCAGTTGCAGGGTGGAGTCGGATTTGTCGACCACCAGCTTGGCCGCTTTGGGCAAAGCGGCAGGCGCAATGTTGGGCACCTGGATGCGAGTGCCGGCTTTGCTCAGATCCACGCCGGGGTTGAGTGCCTTCAGCAGCGCCGGGGCGGCATGGAAACGCTCGCCCAGTGATTCTTCGATACTGCTGAAGCCCAGTGATTTCAGCTTGGCCTGTTCGGCCGGCTTCTTGGGGATGGCGACAAAGGGACCGGCCACGTCTTCGGCGGTCAGCGTATAGCTGGCCAGCGGAGTGACCGTATCGGCCTGCAGGGCTTTCCAGGTAGCGTCGTCCAGTTCACCGCTGACGGTCAGCCCGTGCGCAGCCTGGAAGCCGGACACCGCACGCCGCTGGTTGCTGCCCACCTCGCCATCGATCTCGCCCGGAGAGAAATTCGCACGGTCGAGCAGGACCTGCGCATGCAGGGGCGAGTGCGCCGCGGTGTCAGGGCCGGCCTTTTCGGCGATGGGCGCTGGCAGGCCGGCGGGCGGGGGCGTCTGCGCAAAGGCGGGCGACATCAGCAGCGAAAGCGCAAGCAGGGCGGGGCGGCATACGGGCATGGGCATCTCCAGGCAGATAACGCCTTCACCCTGCCTGCAAACGCTGCGTAGCTGCCGTGAAAAGGAACTGATGCCGGCATGAGCAGCTGGGTCGCATCGCTACGCCAAAGACCCACCGCAGAAGGGGAGGGCGGCACCTCACCAAGGTGAACGGCTTCCGACGCAGGCGAGCGTGGGGCGATCAAGATTCCCGGTCGACAGGCCGATATGGGCGCATCCCCCCCGTTTTGGATTCACCCCATGAACTACTTGAGGAACGTCAGGGTTGCCTGGCGTCTTGGGCTTGGCTTTGGCCTGTTGTTGCTGCTGGTTGCCGCCGTGGTGGCCACCGGCGCTACCGCCACCACCGTGCAGAAGCGTGCGATGGAGCAGGTGGTCGAGGTTGGCGTAGCCAAGGTACGGCTGCTGTCGGAGATGCTCGATGCCAACAACCAGATGATGGTCGTGCGCCGCGAGATGCTGATCCGCCAGGGCGAAGACCGTGCCAACGACGAGCAGCGCATCGCCGAGCTGGTCAAGCGTTACGAGGCCAGCTGGACCGCCTACCAGGCCCTGCCCGGCGATGCCGAGGGCAAGGTGATCGGCGAGACCATCGCCGCCAAGCGCGCGCTCGCCCGTCCGCTCAACAAGCAGACCAGTGAGCTGATGGAGCAGGGCGATTTCCCCGGTGCCGTGGCGCTGACCCTGGGCCCGGTGCAGGAAGCGGCCAATGGCTGGAACAAGGCGTTGGCCGATGGCGTGGCCTATGAGGAAAAGGAAAGCCGCGAGGCCGCTGCCGAGGCGATCCGCCTGGGCGAGCGCAGTCTGCTGCAGCTGCTGGCGCTGGGCGGCGTGGCCCTGCTGGTCGGCATCGCCGCGTCGGTGTTGATCGGCCGCAGCATGACCGGCCCGCTGGCACGTGCGGTGCAGTTGGCCGAGCGCCTGTCCAAGGGCGAACTGGACCAGGAATTCCGCCTTGGCGGTCGTGACGAGCTGACCCAGCTCGGCGAGGCCATGGCCAGCGTGCGCCAGAGTGTGCAGGCGGCGATCGGCGCCCAGCTGCAGATGGCCGAGCAGCATGAAGCCGGTGCGATCCGTTACCGGATGGATGCCAGCGCCTTCCCTGGCGATTTCGGCCGCATGGTGCAGGCCACCAATCACCTTGTCGAATCGCACGTGCAGGTGCAGCTGCTGATGGCCGAGGTGATGCAGCGCTATGCCATCGGTGATCTCAGCCGCGATCTGCCCGAGTACCCGGGCGAGAAGGGCACGCTGACCCGCACCCTGGCGGCGGTCAAGCAGAGCCTGATGGCGATCAACGCGCAGATCGATGAACTGGCCCGTGCCGCGCGCGCTGGCGACTTCAGCATGCGTGGCGACGCTGCAGCATTCCAGTACCAGTTCCAGGCGATGGTGAACCACCTCAACGGCATGATGGCCAGCTCGCAGGCCAGCATCGCCGATGTTTCCGACGTGCTGCGCGCCATCTCGCATGGCAACCTCACCGCGCGCATGGACGGCGAGTACGAAGGTGTGTTCGCGCGCATGCGTGATGATGCCAATACCACCACCGCACAGCTGACCGGTATCGTGCGTGGCATCCAGGTGGCCGCCGACAGCATCAACAACGCGGCGCAGGAGCTGGCGGCCGGCAACAACGATCTGTCGCGCCGTACCGAACAGCAGGCCGCGAATCTGGAAGAGGCTGCCGCCTCGATGGAAGAGCTGACCTCGACCGTGCGCCAGAACGCCGAGCTTGCGCGCCAGGCCGACAGCGAAGCACACGCAGCCGGTGTTGCCGTGCGCGAGACCGAGCAGGCCATGGCGCAGATGGCCACGGTGATGGGCGAGATCGATCAGTCTTCCGCGCGCATCTCGGAGATCTCCACGGTGATCGATGGCATCGCCTTCCAGACCAATATCCTGGCGTTGAATGCCGCGGTGGAAGCAGCGCGTGCCGGTGAACAGGGCCGCGGCTTCGCGGTGGTTGCCAGCGAAGTGCGTACGCTGGCCCAGCGTGCCGGCGTCGCCGCCAAGGAGATCAAGGAACTGATCGAGGACGCCGCCGCCAAGGTGCAGAGCGGCCTGGCGGTGACCGTGCAGTCCGAAGCTGCCATTGCGCGCGTGGCGCAGGCCAGTTCGCGTACCACCCTGCTGATGAGCGACATCGCCGCCGCCAGCAAGGAACAGGCGGCTGGCATCGAGCAGGTCAACCAGGTGGTGGTGCAGATGGACCAGGTGACCCAGCAGAACGCGGCCCTGGTGGAAGAAGCCACCGCTGCCAGCCGCGCGCTGGAAGAGCAGGCACATGCACTGACGACGTCGGTGTCGGTGTTCCAGCTGGAGCAAGGGGCGCGCATGCCCATCGTGCCTGCACGCGCGGCGTAAGCCAACGGCAGCGCGATGTTGGATGACGCCCTGCATGCGATGGCCCGCATGCAGGGTGTCAATGCACGCAACGAGTGGGCACAGCTAACGCCCGCGCGCAGAGCGTTCGATCAACCAACCAGCCGCGTACAGCAACAGCAGCGTTGGCGGAACCAGCACCGCATACGCGGTCGACCAAGGCTTGCCGTACAGCAGGCCGCCTGCGCCGATGGCATCAAGCGCGGCAGACTGCAGAGTGATGGGCAGCGCCATCAGGATGTAGGTACCTTTCGGGTCCGCATCCGACTGTGCGCCATGAACCAGCCACGCGGTAAACAGCAGGTAGGCCACGCACAGCGCCAGGCCGGTCCAGCTAAGGAGTCGTCGCTTCTTCATCCGCAGGCCTCCTTTCAACGGACCTCGAAGCGCGCCTGCAGCGGCAGGCTCACACCCCGCAACAGATCCCTGACCACCACCTGTGCGGTCCACGTGCCCTTCGGATCACCTGCCTCGGCGACGAATTTCAGCTGCACGTTGGTCATGTACAACAAGGTGGGGGGACCCGGCAGACGGGCGGTGAAGCAGGGAACATCGCGCTCATCCGCGCTGGCGCTGCCGTCCGGGCGCAGCATGCGCACGTCGCAGTGGACCTTGGCTGCGCCATCCTCGCCCAGTTGCGGGTTGGACAGGAACGTCAGTACGAACAACTCTCCGCCCAGCTGCACGTCGCTGGCCTCGGTGAAGTTCGGCGTGGTGTCCGCTGGAGTTTCCCACTTGGCCCGCCAATCGGCGTCGGAGGTGACCAGCAGTGATGCCGCAAATCCATCCCTGGACTTCATGGCATCGGTCTGCGGCACCGCCTTGCCGTCGCCATTTATCCAGCCATCGCCGGCAAAGGTGGTCAGTGGCAGCATCAGGGCCATCATGGCCAGTGCGTAGGTCCATCGCATCAACAGCTCTCCCGGGTAGCCGCATCCTGCGGCGAAGCCGCCAGTATCGCGCAACCTTGACCGGCACAGCAGGGGAGCGCCAAAGAAGAGGTTTCTTCGCCCGCCGATCCGGGTGATGCTTGCCAGCAAAGGAGATGGCATGGGAATTGGACGCGAGGAAAAGCAGGGCGGTGATGCCGCGTCGACCACGCCGCTGCACGTAGTGATGCTGCCTGGCCTGGATGGCACCGGCAGGATGTCGACCTCATTCCTGTCCGCACTGCAGGCTCATGGGCTGACGACGCAGGCGATCGCGCTGCCTGCGCAAGGAGGGCAGGGTTACGCCACGCTTGCCGAATGGCTGTGGCCGCAGCTGCCACACCAACCATTCGTACTGCTTGCCGAGTCTTTCTTAGGCCCCTTGGCGATTCAACTCGCCGCACGACAGCCCGCCGGCCTGCGCGGACTGGTGCTGGCCGCGACTTTCGCGCGTCGGCCCGTGCCAATGCCGGCAGCCGGCGCGGCACTGCTGTCGCCGGCCTGGCCGATGCCTCCTGTGGCATTGCTGTCACGCCTGTTGCTGGGGCGATGGCGCAACCGCCAGCACCTGTCGATGCTGCACGATGTGCTGGCTCAGCTGCCGGCGGCCACGTTGCGGCAGCGCGCCGCAGCGACCCTGCGGGTGGACGTACGCGGCTTGCTGCCGCAGATCACGGTGCCGACGCTGTGCCTGCAGGCGCGTCAGGACCGGTTGCTGTGGCCGCCGAGCGTGGCCGAGCTGCAGGTTCTTTTGCCGGATGCGCGGCACATTGCCCTGGAAGGGCCGCATCTGCTGCTGCAGGCCTGCGCTGACCCGGCCGCCGCGGTGGTGGCCGGTTGGGTGAGGGCGCTGCCGACTGCGGGTTAACTGCTGGCGCGGGCCGGCGCTGCCTTCTTCGTACTCGTGCGCGCGCTGCCGCTGCGCTTGCCGCCACCATCCTGCTTGTTCACGGTGGCCCAGGCGATGCGCTCGGCGGTGCCTTCGCTGGCACCGCGTTCGCGCTCACTCGCTTCGATATGCTCGGCCTGGCGCTTCTGCTTGTCGGTATAGGCGGATTTGTCACCTCGGGGCATGAGCGTTCTCCTGTCGGATGATCAGGCCAGCAGGCGCAGCTTCGGCTCACGCGCCCATTGGCGGGTGGCGGCAGCGGTGAGGAAGGCCTTGCTGTCTTCGGCCTCGACGGTGCCAGCATCACTGCCTACGCGTGCCGCTTTCAGCAGCGCCTGTGCGCCTTCGTCACTGGCGATGGCCTTCAGATGCGCCCAGGCGTCGCTGACGAAGCCAATGGCCGCCGCTTCCTTGGCCAACGCCTTGCCAGCATCGGCACTCAGCACCACGGCCACCGCATCGAACACCACCGACGGGGTACCGGCCAGCTGTCCATCGGCGGCCTGCACCTTGCCGTCGCTGAGCGTGGCGCCACCGACTTTCGGTGCGACCAGCTTGACGCTGGCGCCGGCCTTTTCGGCGGCCTTGCGCAGGTTGACGATCACTCGTGCATCGGAACCTTCATCGAACAGGATGCCGATGCAGCGCCCCTGCAGCAGTGGCTTGTTGCGGCCGATCACGCGTACTTCGGGGGCGACGGGCAGGTCCTGAGCGGGGGTTGCCGTCGGTGCCGGTTCCGGCAGGGTACGCAGGGCCAGTCCGTCGGCCACGCGCTTGGCCAGCCCCTCGTCGATGTTGCGCAGATGGCTGACCGTGCGCACGCGCACCTTCTCGGTTTCCACCTTCGACAGCTCGAACACCAGCGCGGAGGCCAGGTGCGCCTGCTCCGGTTTCTCCAGGCTGCGGAAGAACATCCGTGCCTGGCTGTAGTGGTCGGCAAAGCTCTCCGCACGGGTGCGGCCTTTGCGCCCGTCATCGGCGCTGGCGTGGCTGCGGAAACCGGCGGGCGTTTCGCGCGGGCTGTCCTCCTGCAGCGAACTGGGATCGTAGGCGACGCGTCCCTTCGGCACCTGCATCTGCATGTGGCCATCGCGCTGGTGGTTGGCGAACGGGCACTTCGGTGCGTTGATCGGGATCTGGTTGAAGTTCGGCCCGCCCAGGCGGATCAGCTGGGTATCCAGATAGGAGAACAGCCGTCCCTGCAGCAACGGATCGTTGCTGAAGTCGATGCCGGGCGGCACGTTGGCCGGGCAGAACGCAACCTGCTCGGTCTCGGCGAAGAAGTTGTCCGGCCAGCGGTCCAGCACCATGCGTCCGATCACCTGCAGCGGCACCAGCGACTCGGGGATGAACTTGGTCGGGTCCAAGTGGTCGAACGGGAAGCCGTCAGCCTGTTCCTCGCTGAACAACTGCACCGCCAACTCCCACTCGGGGAAGTCGCCGCGCTGGATCGCCTCGAACAGGTCGCGGCGATGGAAATCGTTGTCGGCTGCCTGCAGTTTCAGCGCCTCGTCCCAGATCGTGGACTGCAGCCCCAGCTTCGGCCGCCAGTGGAATTTGACGAAGGTGGAGTTTCCTTCGTCATCCAGCAGGCGGAAGCTATGGATGCCGAAGCCTTCCATGGTGCGCAGCGAGCGCGGAATCGTGCGGTCGCTCATCGCCCACATGATCATGTGCATTGATTCGGGCATCAGCGAGACGAAATCCCAGAACGTGTCGTGCGCGCTGGCGGCCTGCGGGAACGCGCGGTCCGGTTCCATCTTCACCGCATGGATCAGGTCGGGGAACTTGATCGCGTCCTGGATGAAGAACACCGGGATGTTGTTGCCGACCAGGTCCCAGTTGCCTTCCTTCGTGTAGAACTTCACCGCGAAGCCGCGCACGTCGCGCGGGGTGTCGACCGAACCGGCGCCGCCGGCGACGGTGGAGAAGCGGGTGAACACCGGCGTCTTCACCCCGACCTCGGTGAGGATCTTCGCCCGCGTCACCTTGCCCAGCGACTTGGTCAGTTCGAAGAAGCCATGGGCGGCCGAGCCACGCGCGTGGACGATGCGCTCGGGAATGCGCTCGTGGTCGAAGTGGGTGATCTTCTCGCGCAGCAGGAAGTCTTCCAGCAGGGTCGGGCCACGCGGCCCCTGGCGCAGGGAATTCTGGTTGTCGGCAACCGGGATGCCCTGGTTGCTGGTCAGTACCGGATGTTCTCCTCCCGCCAGTTGATGCAGTTCATCGCCCTGGCCGCGGCTGTCACGGTCGGCGGCGGGGGTGGCGGGAGCGCGCTTGCCGGTCGGCTTGCTGGCGGCCATGGAGGATCTCCTGGAGCGGGTAGGGGGCAGACCCCAGACACTGGCGCCGTCGGCGTTAATGCAGGGTCCCGTGGGAGTGAACGCGCAGACAAATCGGCGGCTCGGGTATGCTTGCCGCATGCGAGTCGAACCCGCCGACATCGAAGCCCTGTTCGACGCCATTCCGGACGTGCTGTTCTTCATGAAGGACCGCCAGGGCCGCTACACCTACGTCAACCAGACCATGCTGCGACGGCTGGGCCTGCGTGCGCGCAAGGACGTGATCGGCCGCACCGCAGCCGAGATCTACCCCACCGGCCTGAGTGCGGACTATGTCGACCAGGACGCCCGCGTGCTGTCCGGCGAGGTGATCGAGAACCTGATGGAGCTGCACCTGTTCGCCAACCGCGAACCGGGCTGGTGCCTGACCTGCAAGCGCCCGCTGGTGGTCGACGGGCAGGTGGAAGGGCTGATCGGCATCTCCCGCGACCTCGGCCAGAAGGACAGCCTGGGCACCCAGTACGAGCAGCTGCGGCTGGCCCTGGCGCACCTCAATACGCACTACGCCGAGAACGTGCGGATGCAGACCCTGCTGGACATCACCGGTTTTTCGTTGTCCAAGCTGGAGCGCAGCTTCCGCAAGGTGTTCCAGATGACCCCGCAGCAGGTGCTGACCCGGCTGCGGATCCAGATGGCCATGCACCTGCTGCATGGCAACGAGAGCATCGCCTGCATCGGCCAGGCCTGCGGTTTCAGCGACCAGAGCGCGTTCACCCGCAAGTTCAAGGCTGAAACCGGTTTCTCACCACGCGCCTATCGGGCCCGTATTGGTGGCAATGTCGGCGAGCCGGTACCGGCCTGAGTTGCCTGCTGCGCTGTGCCTATCCCCGCGGCGGCTGGACACGGTAAGGTGTCGCCCTTGTCGCCGCCGCCAGCCCTGCCGATGCCCGCCACCCCCGATCAGACCGCTTCGCCCTCCCGCCTCGGCCATTCGCTCAAGCCACGCCAGCTGATCATGATGGGGCTGGGCAGCGCCATTGGCGCCGGCCTGTTCCTCGGCTCCGGCGTAGGCGTGCAGGCGGCCGGCCCGGCGGTGCTGGTGTCCTACCTGGTGGCCGGTGCGCTGGTGATCATCGTGATGAACGCACTGGGCGAAATGGCCGCCGCCAAGCCGACCAGCGGTGCGTTCTCGGTGTATGCGGCCGATGCCATGGGCGCCACCGCCGGCGCCACCGTGGGTTGGCTGTGGTGGGTGCAGCTGGTCATCGTCATCGCCGCCGAGGCGGTGGGCGCGGCCGGATTGCTGGCCACGGTCTGGCCGGTGGTGCCGGTACCGATGGCGGCACTGGCGTTCATGCTGTTCTTCACCGCGATCAACCTGCTCGGGGTGAAGAACTTCGGTGAGTTCGAATTCTGGTTCGCCATCCTCAAAGTGGCGGCGATCCTGGCCTTCATCGCCGTTGGCGTGGCGCTGCTGATGGGCTGGCTGCCGCAGGTGGCCTCGCCGGGCCTGAGCAACTTCACCGAGCACGGCGGCTTCGCGCCGAAGGGCCTGGCCGGTATCGGTGCGGCGCTGCTGGTGGTGGTGTTCGCCTTCGGCGGCACCGAGATCGTGGCCGTCGCGGCGGCGGAGACCGAAGACCCCGAGCGCAGCATCGCCCGTGCCATCCGCACCGTGGCCTGGCGCATCCTGGTGTTCTACATCGGTTCGCTGAGCGTGATCATCGCCGTGGTGCCGTGGACCAGCGAAGCGCTGAAGTCGCCGTTCGCTGCGGTTCTCGATGTCGCCAATATCCCGGGGGCAGCCACGGCCATCACCCTGATCGCGGTGATCGCCCTGCTGTCGGCGCTCAACGCCAATCTCTACGGCGCCTCGCGCATGATGTATTCGCTGGCGCAACGCCGCGAAGCACCGGCCGTGCTGGGCTGGACCGACCCGCGCCAGGTGCCGGTGATCGCGGTGCTGGCCAGCGTCCTGTTCGGTTTCGCTGCCACCATCATGGAACTGCTGTTCCCGGACAAGGTGTTGCCGGTGCTGCTGAACATCGTCGGTTCCACCTGCCTGCTGGTGTGGACGCTGTCGCTGATCTCGCAGCTGGTGCTGCGCCGTCGCGCCGACCGCCTGGGCACGCGCCTGCCGTTCCGCATGGCCGGCTTCCCGTGGCTGACCGTCTGCGCGCTGGCGATCCTGGCGTTGATCTTCGGCCTGCTGCTGAGTGAAGCGCATACGCGCCTGCAGTTCCTGTCGATGGTCGCGCTGACGGCGACCATCGCGGCCAGCAGCGCCATCGCCCGGCGCATGCGCGAGGCCTGATCCTGTAGAGCCGACCCTATGGTCGGCTGCTGTCTGCGTAGTCGCTGGCCGCGCATGGGCTCGGCTCTACAGCAGGCATACATCGGCCGTGCCATCCTGATCGCGTGGGCCATCACCGGCCCGACGAACGGGAGCACCGCATGTTGCGCAGCCGTCCCTTCCTGATGTTCACCGGCCAGGCCGAAGCCGCGCTGGCCCTCTACGCCGAAGCCTTCGCCGAATTCCGCCTGCTGGCCCTGCAGCGCCATCCGGACGGGGCGGGTGCGGGCGTACCCGGTCAGGTCCGCCAGGCCATTTTCCTGCTCGGCGGCACCCACTACCTGTGCTTCGACAGCCTGGATGTGCACGACTTCACGTTCACGCCTTCGATGTCGCTGTTCGTGGAATGTGCGGGTGTCGAATCGTTCGAACGTGCCGCGCGCGTGCTGGGCGACGGCGGGCATTGGCTGATGCCGGTGGGCGACTACGAGTTCAGCAGCCGCTACGGCTGGGTGCAGGACCGTTTCGGCGTGTCGTGGCAGTTGAGCCTGGGGCAGGTGCCGGATCCGTGATGGCAAAGCATCCACGCATGGCGTGGATCTACTACCTGCCATGGCGCACTCTCCAGTAGATCCACGCCATGCGTGGATGGAAACGAAAACGGCCCGCTTGCGCGGGCCGTTCTGTTACCGATGCCGCGAAGGCTTACGCCTCGACTTCATCGTCCTTGTAGGCATCGACCGGGATGCAGGCGCACATCACGTTCTTGTCGCCGTACACGTTGTCGACGCGGGCCACCGGCGGCCAGTACTTCTGCAGCTTCAGGCTCGGCAGCGGGAAGGCGGCCAGTTCACGCGGGTAGGCGTGGGTCCATTCGCTGGCGGTCACTGCCGTGGCCGTGTGCGGCGCGTTCTTCAGCGGGTTGTCCTCGCGGTCCAGGCGGCCGTCTTCGATCGCGGTGATCTCTTCGCGGATCTGGATCATCGCGTCGATGAAGCGGTCCAGCTCGTGCAGCGATTCGCTTTCGGTCGGCTCGACCATCAGCGTGCCGGCCACCGGGAAGCTCAGGGTCGGGGCATGGAAGCCGAAGTCGATCAGGCGCTTGGCCACGTCTTCGGCACCGATGCCGCTGGTCTTCTCCAGCGGACGCACGTCGAGGATGCACTCGTGCGCGACCAGGCCGTTGCGGCCGGTGTACAGGGTCTTGAAGTGCGGGGCCAGGCGCTTGGCGATGTAGTTGGCGTTGAGCTGGGCGACCTGGGTGGCCTTGCGCAGGCCTTCGGTGCCCATCATCGCGATGTACATCCAGCTGATCGGCAGGATCGAGGCGCTGCCGAAGCTGGCGGCGCTGACCATACCGACCGGACCGTTGTCACCCAGCTTGCCCGGCAGGAACGGGGCAAGGTGCGACTTGACCGCACACGGGCCAACGCCCGGGCCGCCGCCGCCGTGCGGGATGCAGAAGGTCTTGTGCAGGTTCAGGTGCGAAACATCCGAACCCCACTTGCCCGGCTTGGCCACGCCGACCAGGGCGTTCATGTTGGCACCGTCGGTGTACACCTGGCCGCCATGCTTGTGGATGATCTCGCAGATCTCCACCACCTCTTCCTCGAACACGCCGTGCGTGGACGGGTAGGTCATCATGATCGCGGCCAGGCGGTCGCTGTACTTCTCGGCGTTGAGGCGGATGTCCTCGACGTCGACATTGCCGTTGGCATCGGTCTTGGTGACCACGACCTTCATGCCGCACATCTGTGCCGAGGCCGGGTTGGTGCCGTGCGCCGAATCCGGAATCAGGCAGATGTCACGGTGATCTTCGCCGCGCGAGCGGTGGTAGGCGCGGATCGCCAGCAGGCCGGCGTACTCGCCCTGCGCGCCGGAGTTCGGCTGCAGGCTGACGGCGTCGTAGCCGGTGCACTCGACCAGCATTGCTTCCAGCGAATCGATCAGTTCCTTGTAGCCCAGCGCCTGCTCGGCCGGCACCAGCGGGTGGATCTGCGAGAACTCCGGCCAGGTCACCGGGATCATCTCGGCGGTGGCGTTGAGCTTCATGGTGCACGAGCCCAGCGGGATCATCGTGCGGTCCATCGCCAGGTCCTTGTCGGCCAGCGAACGCAGGTAGCGCAGCAGTTCGTGCTCGCTGTGGTGGGTGTTGAACACCGGGTGGGTCAGGAACGCGGACTGGCGCAGCAGGCCGGCCGGCAGCGCGTCGGCGGTGCTGGCATCCAGTGCGTCCACATCAACGCTGGCACCGAACAGCGCGCCGACAGCGACGATGTCGGCGCGGGTGGTGGTCTCGTCCAGGCTGATGCCCACCGAGCTGCTGTCGATCGCACGCAGGTTGTAGCCGGCCGCACGGGCCTTGGCATGGATCGCGTCGGCGTCGACACCGGTCACGTGCAGCGTGTCGAAGAAGTCGGCGCCGACCTGCACACCGGCGGTGCGCAGCGCGCTGGCCAGGATCGCGGCCAGGCGATGGGTGCGGCGGGCGATGCGGGTCAGGCCTTCCGGACCGTGGTAGACGGCGTACATCGAGGCCATCACCGCCAGCAGCACCTGTGCGGTACAGATGTTGGAGGTGGCCTTCTCGCGGCGGATGTGCTGCTCGCGGGTCTGCAGGGTCAGGCGGTAGGCCGGATTGCCCTGCGCGTCGATCGAGACACCGATCAGACGGCCCGGCATCGAACGCTTGTAGGCGTCACGGCAGGCCATGAACGCCGCATGCGGGCCACCGAAGCCGAACGGCACGCCGAAACGCTGGCTGTTGCCGACCACGATGTCCGCACCCCATTCGCCCGGGGCGGCCAGCAGGGTCAGGGCCAGCAGGTCGGTGGCCACGGCCACCAGCCCGCCGCGCGCGTGCACGGCATCGACCAGCGCCTTGTAGTCGCCGACCTGGCCGAAGGTATCCGGGTACTGCAGCAGCAGGCCGAAGGCTTCCGCTTCCAGCGCTTCGGCCGGGGTGCCCACGCGCAGCACGATGCCCATGGGCTCGGCGCGGGTACGCAGCAGTTCCAGCGTCTGCGGGTGCACGGCATCGTGCACGAAGAAGGTGTCCGACTTCGACTTGGCCGAGCGCTTGGCCAGGGTCATCGCTTCAGCAGCGGCAGTGGCTTCGTCCAGCAGCGAGGCGTTGGCGATTTCCATGCCGGTCAGGTCGGCGCACAGGGTCTGGAAGTTGATCAGCGCTTCCATGCGGCCCTGCGAGATTTCCGCCTGGTACGGGGTGTAGGCGGTGTACCAGGCGGGGTTTTCCAGGATGTTGCGCAGGATCACGTTCGGCGTGTGGGTGCCGTAGTAGCCCTGGCCGATGAAGCTGCGCAGCACGGTGTTCTTGTCGGCGATCGCGCGGATCTTCGCCAGCGCCTGCACTTCGGTGATCGACTCCGGCAGCGCCAGCGGTGCCGGCGACTTGATCTTGGCCGGGACGATGGCATCGGTCATCGCATCCAGCGATGCGTGGCCGATGACGCCGAGCATCTGCGCGATCTCGGCATCGTTGGGGCCGATGTGGCGCTCGACGAACGCCGAATGGTGCTCGAGCTCACGCAGGGAAGGGGTGTTCTGGGACATGGCGAAGGATCCGTCAGGAAAGGGCACACGCACGGGCACAAGCCGCCGGTCGGCGGTCTGCGGGCGCCCCTCTGTCCTTTTGCCTGAGAGTTTAAAAGCGCGGAAAACCGCAGCTTCGTGCCCCTTCGGCGCCGGATCGAACCGGTCTCTCCAGAGTTCTGTTACGGGTGGTATCGGGCCTGAGCGATTACGGGCGTTGCGCCTTCGGCAGCGGTGAACTGCTTCTCCCACCGTGTTGCCCGCCGATTATAGCCTCTTGCCGGCGCCCGACGGTGGCCCGGAGCGGCCTCACAGGCCTGAATGGCCGATGGCCCGGGCGTGCGTTCTGTGCACCCGTGCATGGCGTCGCACGCATTCCCCACCTATGATGGTCGGATTCTCGTATTCATCTGGCGCCGTCCCTGCCGCAGGGGATCGGCGCCCGCCGTGCGTGTCACGCATGGCCCTGCCGGACGCTTGCCCGATGACCGCCGCTGTTGCTCCTTCCACCCGCCGCATGGCCCTGTTGCTCGCTGGTCTGGCCATGTTCGGTCCGTTCTCGATCGACACCATCTTTCCTGCGTTTCCGCAGCTGGCCCAGCGCCTGGCGGTGGACGAGGTGGCTGTGCAGCAGACCATCAGCGTCTACCTGCTGTTCTACGGCCTGATGAGCCTGGCCCACGGCCCGCTGTCCGATGCGTGGGGGCGCAAGCGGGTGATCCTCGGCGGCCTGGTGATCTTCGTCGGCGCCTCGGTGGGCTGCGCGTTGTCCACCGACCTGACCACGCTGCTGGCGTTCCGCGCGCTGCAGGGCCTGTCTGCCGGTGTCGGCATGATCGTCGGCCGCGCGGTGATCCGCGACCTGTACCACGGCCACGACGCGCAGCGGCTGATGAGCCAGGTGTCGATGCTGTTCGGCATCGCCCCGGCCATCGCGCCGATCATCGGCGGCTGGATCCTGCTCAGTGGTGCCGGCTGGCCGCTGATCTTCTGGTTCCTGGTGGTATTCGCGCTGGTGCTGCTGGCGGCCACCGCGCGCTTCCTGCCGGAAACCCATCCGGCGCAGGCACGGGTTGCACTGTCGCCACGCACGTTGATGCGCGACTACGTGCGCATCGGCTTCAACCCGCGTTTCCTGCGCCTGGCGCTTGCCGGCAGCATCGGCTTCGGCGGCATCTTCCTGTACATCTCCTCGGCGCCGGCGATCGTGATGCAGCACCTGCATCTGGGTGAAGGCGGCTTTGCCTGGCTGTTCATTCCCACCATCGGCGGCATGACCACCGGTTCGTTCCTGTCCGGGCGCATGGCCGGGCACAGCACACCGACGCGGCAGGTGGCCCTGGGCTTCACCTTGTGTGCGGTCTCTGCCGTGTTGAACATCGGCTATGTCAGCCTCGCGCCGCAGTTCGCGTTGCCGTGGGCGGTGATGCCGATCTTCCTCGGCGGCATGGGCATGGCGCTGATCTTCCCGATCCTGGCGCTGGCGGTGCTGGACATGTATCCGCTGCAGCGCGGCCTGGCCTCGTCGCTGCAGGCGTTCGTGCAGCTGATGATCAGCACCGTGGTGGCGGGCGTGGTATCGCCACTGCTGCACGACAGCCCGCTGCATCTGGCACTGGGGCAGGCGGCCTTCTTCGCGGCCGGCTTCGTGTTCTGGTACTGGGAGCACCAGCGCGAGCGCGCAGCAGAGGCAGCCGGCACGACGCTTTGAGCGTCGCGCAGGGGTAGGGCACAGCATCACGCAGCGCCCCCTTGCGACGCTGCGCGCAGGGACTAGGCTGGGGTTTCCAGCAAGCCGGTTCGTGGATGCACGACAGCCAGCCATCCCGATGTCGTCGCATGAGGTATCCCATGGCTGCGCAGCAGACCTACCGCCTGCTCGAGGTGGCGCTGAAGGAGCGCCGCGTTCTTTCTCCTTCCCTGGACCGCATGGTGTTCACCGGCGCAGACGTGGCGCGCATGAAGACCGAAGGCCCGGACCAACGCATCAAGGTGTTCTTCCCCTTGCCCGGCCAGGACGCGCCGGACGTGCCCAGCGGCGACGACTGGTACGCCCGTTACCGCGCACTGCCCGATGACGCGCGGCCGCCGATGCGCACCTTTACCCTCCGCCAACTGCGCGCCGGCGACTGCGAGGTCGACGTCGACTTCGTGCTGCATGGCGAGACCGGACCGGCCTCGCGCTGGGCCACGCACGCACGGCCAGGCGACCGCGTGGTGCTGCTGGCCCCCGACGCTGACTGCGCGGACAGCAGCGAAGGCTGGGAATGGAAGCCGCCAGCCGGGGTCGGCCAGGTGTTGCTGGTGGCCGATGAGACCGCATTGCCGGCGGTGGCCGGCATCCTTGAGGAACTGGCCGGGCTGGCCGATCCGCCGCGCACGCTGGCCCTGCTGGAGATCGCCCAGGCGGGCGATGCGGTGCCATTGAAGGCACCGGTCACGGCCGAACTGGTGTGGTTGCCGCGCGGGCAACAGGCCCATGGGCAGCGGTTGCTGCAGGCCGTGCAGGCGCGGCTGGCGGCAGCCCCGGCCGTGGCCGAGGGCGCCGAACTGGACGACATCGACGTCGATGCGCAGATCCTGTGGGAGCAGGCTGACGCCAGCGCAGACGGCGCGATGTATGCCTGGGTGGCGGGCGAGGCCGGCGCGGTGATGGCGATCCGCCGGTATCTGGTGAAGGACTGCGGCCTGGATCGCCGCGCGATCACCTTCATGGGCTACTGGCGGCAGGGGCGGGTGCTGGACTGAGCCGACGCCGTACCGGTGTGAACCAGCATGCAGGGGGCGTGGGTTATCCTTGCGCCCCCGCAATGCAAGCCCCACCGATGTCGACCTCTTCCAAATCCCGCCGCGACCAGCGCCGTCGCCAGGAACAGCAGGCTGCCAACAAGGCCGCCGCCACCGCCTCGCCCGTCGAGCCGCACGCCGAACTGCGCGACACGCAGCGCACGCTGCTGGCCGGGGTCGTCCGTCGCGATGGCGAATGGGTGCTGGGCATGGATGGCCGCATTGCCGGCCAGAGCGAAAGTGCGGCGCAGGTGCTGGCGCTGATCATGCAGGCCGGTGAACTGCACGAACGGCAGGGCACGCCGGTGCGCTTGATCTATTCGGATGCGCTGCGCGATGCGGCGCAGGCCGAAGCCAACGAGAAGGGTCAGACCTTCGAGGAATTCAAGGCCGCGCTGGCTGCGCAGCTGGCGGCGAAGAAGAGCAACTGATCGCGCCGAATCTGTAGAGCCGAGCCATGCTCGGCTGCTTTTCCACCGTGCTGCGCACGGTAAGCCGAGCATGGCTCGGCTCTACAACACCTGGAAAGGGGCGGATCCTCGCGGACCCGCCCCTTCTTTCATTTCGCCGTCGCTGCCGGTGCCGCGCTGGCCTGCCAGCCGCACATCTGGCCTTCGTTCTGTTGCTTCAACCAGGCATTGACCGGGCTGAAGTACTCGATCATCGGGCCGGCATCGAGCTTGTCCGAGCCGGTCAGTTCCTTCAGCGTGGCCTGCCACGGCTGGCTGGCGCCCTTGCTCAGCATCGCCCAGTACTTCTGCCCCGCTTCCTTGTTGCCGTAGAAGGTGCACTCGTGCAGCGGGCCCTTGAAGCCGGCGGCATCGCACAGGCCCTTGTAGAACTGGAACTGCAGGATGCGCGCCAGGAAGTAGCGGGTGTACGGGGTGTTGCCCGGCACGTGGTACTTGGCACCCGGGTCGAAGAACTCCTCGCCACGGGTGCTGGCCGGTGCCACGCCCTGGTACTTGGCCTTCAGGTCCCACCAGGCCTTGTTGTAGTTGTCCGCGGTGATCGAACCATCGAACACGCCCCAGCGCCAGCGGTCGATCATCAGCCCGAACGGCAGGAACGACACGCCCGACAGCGCCATGCGCATCTGGTTGTTGATGACCGCCTCGCGGCTTTCGGTCGGCGCGTCGACCAGCCCGATCGAGCTGAGGTACTTCGGCGTCATCGCCAGCACGATGGTGTCGCCGATCGCTTCATGGAAGCCATCGTTGGCACCGCCCTGGAACAGCGGCGGCAACGGGTTGTAGGCCAGGTCGTAATAGATGTGGCCCAGCTCGTGGTAGATGGTGGTGAAGTTCTCTTCGTTGGGCTTGATGCACATCTTGGTGCGCACGTCGCCTTCCATGTTCATGTCCCAGGCACTGGCGTGGCAGACCACGTCGCGGTCATCGGGCTTGATGAACTGGGTCTTGTCCCAGTACGACTGCGGCAACGACGGCATGCCCAGCGACACGTAGAAATCCTGCGCACGCTCGGTCATCTGCTTGGCGGTGCGCAGTTCGGCTTCGCGCTGCGCCTTGTACTGGGCGGCCACGTTCGCATCCTTGCCGGCCTTGGCCAGCGCCGCGCTCAGGTTGGTCTGGTACTGCTTTTCCAGTGCCGCGGTGATGTCCAGGCTGCCGGCACCCGGGTACGGTTCCAGCTGGTCCCACAGGTTGGACCAGTCCTGCTGCCACATGTTGCCCATCAGGTGCGCGGCGATCAGGCCGTTGCCCACCTCGGCCTTGTCCTTGCCATAGGTCTTGTCCAGCTTGCCGCGCGCATAGCAGTGCAGCTGCTCGTACATCGGTTTGACCTGTTCCCACAGGCGATCGGTTTCCGGGCCGATCTGCTCCGGCGGCATGTCATAGCCACTGCGCCACATCTGCCCGGCATCGGTGAAGCCCATGCCCTTGGCACCTTCGTTCACCAGGCCGACGAACTTCTGGTAATCACCGCGCATGCTCTTGGTGGTGCTGTGCCAGCCCTGCCAGGCATCGAGCTGCTGGTCGTAATCGCGGCTGCGCGCCAGCACCTGCTCCAGCTCGCCCAGCTGGCGGCAGGAGTTCGGATCGTTGGCGTCGGTGCAGTACTTGCCTGCGCCGTAGCTGCCTTCCATGCGGGTGGCGATCTGGGTCAGCTCGGCCAGCTTGGCCGGGTCGCGCGGCGCCGGCATCGACGACATCAGCTTCAGCAGGTGGATCGCGCGCTTGCTGTCCTCGCTCATCGGCTTGCCGTCGAACGCGCCGGCCTGCTCGATCCAGCTGTTGAGCTGGGTCAGCGAACGCTCGTTGGCCTTGGCCGCGATGCGCTCTGAATCACTGTTGATGTAGGTGGAGGACAGCCACTGGGCCGAGGTCATCTCCGGGTAGGCCGCCTTGAACTCGGCATTGATGCGGGCCACGAACTGGTCAGCGGTTTCGCCGGCCGGTGCGCTGCTGCTGGCGGTGTCGGTGCCTGGGGCTGCTTCCTTCTTGCAGGCGGCCAGGGCCAGCGTAGCGGCGGCGATTGCCGCGGCCAGCAGGAGATGACGGTGTTTCACGGGCGGTCCTTGGGTGGTGAACGACCGCCGAAGGCTAGTGGGCAGGGCTTGCCACCGCAAGTGGCAAAGGTCGGCAGGGCTGCGCCCTGCACCCGCAGAGGCCTTCAAGCAACGTCAAAAGCCGGAGCAACAGCAAGAGCCGGCCATCTTTGGTTTGGCGGGGCGGTGTGGGCTTGCAGGACACGCCGTAAACCCATCCCTGGGGGCTCGATGGCGCCATCCATGGCGCCAACGGTCCTGCAAGCCCACACCGCCCCACCTCTGACAGATCGCCGCGGCTGTTGGTGGGTGTCGACCTTGGTCGACACATCTGTCAGGTATCGACAATAAAAACGGGGTCAGATCCGTTTTCCTCCGGAAAACGGATCTGACCCCGAGAGATGGCCTGACAGATTGCGGCCAACTGTCGAAGGCGGGGTGGGGCCGGTGGCGGGAGTGTCCGCGGCATGGATGCGGCTGCCAAGCCTACAGGGACGTACTTGCGGCGTCCCCGCACTCCGACACCGCCCCGCCATCCCACAGGAAACCAGCCTTTGCTGTTGCTTCGGCCGTTGCCGTTGCCTGAAGGCCTCTGCGGGTGCAGGGCGCAGCCCTGCCGACAAACCCTAACTCTCGCAGTTGGCGAACAGGTCGCGATCACGCTCATACAGCGAGGTCTTCACCTGCATCAGCCCCAGCACCGACGGGAACAGGTTGTCGTGGTCGGTGTAGCTGGCCGCGCGCTTGCGCACGCATTGCAGGTCCAGCCCGCGGCTGCTGGCGAAGCCTGGTGAGAACCACATCGTCATCGGTACCCGGGTCTGCTCGGCCGGTGCGATCGCGTATGGCACGCCGTGCAGGTACAGGCCCTTTTCGCCCAGCGACTCACCGTGGTCGGACAGGTAGATCATCGCCGTGTCGTAATCCTGCAGGCCCTGCAGCGTGCCGATGGTCTTGCTCAGGAAATGATCGGTGTACAGCACGGCGTTGTCGTAGCTGTTGGTGATCTCTTCGCGCGTGCAACGGCCGATGTCGCGGGTATCGCAGGTCGGGGTGAAGCGGCGGAAGGCGGGCGGGTAGCGCTCGAAATAGGCCGGGCCATGGTTGCCCAGCTGGTGCATCACCACCACCCGGTCACCCGGGCGTGCACGCACCTGGGTCGCCAGGTCCTGCAGCAGGATCTCGTCCATGCAACGGCCATCGGCACACAGCCCCGGCGTGGTCGCATCCGACAGTGACTGGAAATCCAGGCTCTCGCATACGCCCTTGCAGCCGGACTGGTTGTCGCGCCACAGCGGTGTGATGCCCGCGCGGTTCAGTACATGCAGCAGCGATTGGTGCGCACGGATCTTCTTTTCGTCGTACTCGTGACGTCCCCATGGCGAGAACAGGCACGGCAGCGACACCTCGGTACTGGTGCCGCAGGAGTGCATGTCGGGGAAATTGACCACCGCCGCCTGGGCCAGCTCCGGCGTGGTGTTGCGGCCGCCATTCAAGCCCCAGTTCTGCGCGCGTACCGTTTCGCCCATCACGATCACCAGCAGGCGTGGCTTGCTGGTCGGTGCGCGCGGGGTCGCCTTGGCATCGGTACCGATCGGCAGCTTCGGCGCGCGTTGTACCGGGTTGTCGCCGCGCAGCGCACGCGGCAGCCCCAGCAGCACATTGGCGGGCGTTGCCAGGTAGCGCACTTCGCGCTGGTTGCGCATCAGGGCCGACACATCCTGGAAGGACACCAGCGCGCCACCGAGCGCGGTGGCCGCAGCCACCAGCAGGAAGCCGATGCGCCACAGCAGGCTGCGGCCCCAACTGCGGCGGCGCAGTTCAACGCGCCACAGCACCACCATCGGCAGTGCAGCCAGCAGCAGTACCGGCCACAGCAGCGATACCGTCATCAGTTCGCGGCTTTCCTTCGGGTCGGTGGCCAGCACGTTGCGCAGCATGTCCGCATCCAGATAGATGTGGTAACGGCTCATGTAGTGCGCGGCGAACGCGGTGACCAGCAGCAATACGCTGATCACCACCTTGGCATTCCAGCGCCACACCAAGATGCCCAGCAGCACGCCGTGTGCACCCAGCAGCAGCAACAGCAGCGAAAGCGCATAACGCAGGCTGCCTGGATGGCTGGCCATGGCGCTGTGCCAGAACAGGCCATTGCCGGCCACAGCGAAGAACAGGCTGGTGAGAATGATCAGCGCTTCGGTGGACAGCTGTGGCCGCCATGCGCGGATGCTGGCCAGTGTCGGCAACCGGAAGGAACGTTGGACCGATGCGTTCATGCAATTGCCTCCTGGCGGGTCGAGCGGTCCAACTGGCGGCGGACCATCAGGTACAGGGCCAGCGACAGCAGCCAACATATCAATGCGGTAGCAACGTCATGCGAAAGGAAATGGGCGCCGCGAAGCTGCTGGCCGATGCCGAACACCAGGCCACTGCCGAGGCCGATCCACAGCCCGGCCCGGCGCCACGACGGTCGCCACAGCAGCGCGAAGAAATACAGGCACAGCCACGCGTATCCCGCGCTGGCGTGGCCGCCGGGGAAGCAGGCACGGGCAGCCATCCCAGTTGGGCGGCTGCTGAAAAGACCGACGAAAGGGTCGTGTCCGCCGTAGCGCAGCAGATCCCACGGGCAGTCCATCGGCACCAGCGACTTCAGCAGGGAAATCACCCCGGTACCCAGAGCCATGGCAATCACGACATACAGCAGCGCCCAGCGCAGCGTGCGATCGCGACCACGACGCCAGTGGTGGAAGCACAGCAGCATCACCACCAGGGCCGCAGCCGTGCTCAGCCATTTGCCGCCCTTGTGCACGACCGAACGGGTCAGCCAGCTGTTCTGCAGGGCCCATTGACCGCCCTCCAGGCGGAACAGATGATCGGCCAGCCACTGGTCACCGCCGAAGCCCATCAGCACGGTGAACAGAGGGAGGCCGATCGCGACAGGCAGCCAGAAATGAGTGACGGCAAATCTTGACGCCAGTGGCGAAGACGCGAGCGGAACTACCGGGGCGAGAGGACGGACAGGCATGCAGGCATGAGGTCGGTGCGGGAAACCGTGGCCATGCTCGTCACCTTGATGTCGGAGAAGGGTCGTACGCTCGTTCGTGTCGGGTTAATGATTCACCGGCACGTGTGAATGTTCAGTCTTCGTCATCGTTGGCGCCGGCGCGTTCGGCGTGACACGCCGGGTCCCACGCGGTGCCCGGAAGCAACTGCCAACGATTGCGATTTGCAACACCGATCTCGATGACCTGGGCCGGGTCGACGCAGGGGCTCATCGCCTTGTCCAGCACCAGCAGCCAGCGCTTGTCCGGGGCCTCGGCCAACCATGGGCCGGCATCGTGCCACTGCTCCGCCCAAGGGCGCTTGAAGCCGAACTCGCGCACCGGCCGGTCGGCCTGCAGCAGGTTCTGTTCGCGCCAGGCCACCAGCGCCAGTTCCGCATCGGGGCCGATCCGCATGCCCACCCGGCGCATCACCGCCGACGCCGAGGCATAGGGGTCCAGCGCCGGTATCAGCACCAGTCCATACAGCATCCACAGCAGGCCGTGGGTGAGCAGTATCAGCGTGGCCGCGCGTCGTACCCGCAGCCACACCGCCAGTGTCGCCACGGCGATGGCGAAGGTCAGCAGGCCGTCGCCGAACGCGGGCAGCAACGTGTCGGGCATCGCCCGCCGCGCCAGCTGCGCCTGCGCCCAGGGGCTGTCGGTCAGCATCATCACGCCCAGCGCGCCGGTGACCAGCATCAGCAGCAGGCTGTAGCCGAACAGGTAGCGACGCACGCACAGGCGACGCAGCAGGCCGGGCAGCAACGGTGCCACTGCCAGTGCCATCGCCGGCAACATCGGCAGCACATACACCTCACGCTTGCCGGGGCTGGCAGTGAAGAACAGCAGGACCAGCGCGGCCCAGCCCAGCAGCAGCCATTGGCGCTGGTCACCGCGACGCAGGCGACGCCACCACGGCTTGATCATCAGCGGCAGCAGCAGGGCGCCGGGCAGCCACAGGGTGGCGATCACCTGCAGGTAATACCAGGCCGGCTGGCGATGGTGCCAGGCGTTGGCATAGCGGGTGCCGGTCTGCTTGAACAGCAGCTCGTGTGCGTACGACTGCAGCGATGCACTGGGTTCATGCAGCAGCGCCCAGCCCAGCGGCGCCAGCCATACCGCCGTGCCCAGCAGGAACGCCGGAACCAGCCACAGCAGGCTGGCGGGGTGGGGGCCGTCCACCGGCTGGCCGCGACGGCGCTGGTACAGCCACCAGCCGAACCAGGGCAGCACCATCAGCAGCGGCAGGAAACCCACCCCCTTGGTCACCGTGCCGACGCCGGCGGCGAAGCCGGCCAGCCACAGCGCCGGCAGGTTGCGGCGCTCGCAGAGATGGCGCAGCAGGCCCCACAAGGCCAGCGTGGTCATGCCCACCAGCACCATGTCGATCTGCGCACGCTTGGCCATCAGGCCGAACTGCAGGGTGCAGAACAGTGCGCCGAGTGCGTACAGCGAATGACGTGGCGACCACAGGCGGCGCGCCAGGTCTGAAACCAGCCACAGGCTGAGCAGCGCGGCCAGCAGCGACGGCAGCAGGAACGACCACTGCCAGCTGCCGACCACCTGATGGGCAGCGGCCTGCAGCCACATGAACACCGGCGGCTTTTCGGCGTACAGCTCACTGCCCCGGTGCGGCAGCAGCCACTCACCGCTCTCCACCATGGCCCGCGCGGCCAGCACGAAGCGGGGTTCGTCCGGCGGCTGCGGCTGGCGCATGCCGAGACCGGCCGCCAGCGCCACCACGATCAACAGCCACAGCAGGGGCAGGTGCCAACGGCGGGGCAGGGCTACGGGCACGGCGGGCTCCGGGAGCAAAACGGCCATACTGATGAGGGGCACGTGGGAAAGCCGTCAGAGCCGCCGCCACGGCGACCGCATTCCGACATCCGCGGCGCTACCATGGTGGCACTTCCCGTGGATGTTTCGTGCATGCGCCTGTTGGTGATCGAGGACAACCGCCAGCTGGTGGCCAACCTGTTCGACTATTTCGAGTCGCGCGGGCATGTGCTCGACGTTGCCCCGGACGGCATCACCGGCCTGCACCTGGCTGGCAGCCACCCGTATGACGCGGTGATCCTGGACTGGATGCTGCCGCGCATGGAAGGTCCGGAGGTGCTACGGCGGCTGCGCTCCGAGCACGCCTCGGAAGTGCCGGTGATCATGCTGACCGCGCGCGACGAACTGCCGGACAAGATCGCGGGCTTCCGTGCCGGCGCGGATGACTACCTGACCAAGCCATTCGCCTTGCCGGAACTGGAAGTGCGCCTGGAGGCGCTGCTGCTGCGGGCGCAGGGGCGCAATCCGCGCAAGCGCCTGCAGGTGGGCGACCTGGTGCTGGACCTGGCGACCCTGGAGGCGCAGCGTGCCGGCCAGGTGCTGCACCTGTACCCGGCCTGCCGCAAGCTGCTGGAAGTGCTGATGCGGGCCAGCCCGGGTGCGGTGACCCGGCAGCAGCTGGAATTCGCCCTGTGGGGGGATGAACCGCCGGACGGCGACCTGCTGCGCTCGCATGTGTACGAGCTGCGCCGCAGCGTGGACGGCCCGTTTGCCGACAAGCTGATCCACACCCTGCCGCGCGTGGGCTACCGGCTGGCGTCCACCGCAGGCGCCGATGCACGGAACGATGACGATGGCGCGTAAACCGGGCCCGCTGTACCGGCGGGTGGTGTGGTGGTTGCTGGGCTACCTGGCGCTGATCTCGCTGGCGGTGTTCAGCGTGGGCAACTATGTGCACGAACACGCCGAGCACGCGGCATGGCGCGCGCTGCTCAATTCCGAACTGGACAGCATTGTCGACCACACCGAGCACGAGCCGCACTATCGCTGGCAGGACTCGGACACGCTCAGCCTGTTCCGTTTCAATGAAGCCAACATGCCCGCCAGCCTGCGCAGCCTGCATCCGGGCCTGCATGACGGGGTGATGATCGGCGAGCGCGAGACGGCGGTGATGGTGCGCGATACCGGTTCGATGGGACGGGTTGCGCTGGCCCTGGACATCTCCGACTTCCACGACCTGGAACAGTTCGCCACGCGCTGGGTGATGCTCGCCGGCATCATCATGATCTTCGTCACCGTGTTGATGGCCTCGTTCGGCATGGAGCGCATGGTGCGCCCGCTGAGCCTGCTGGCCCAGCACATCGGTGCACTACGGCCGGGCGTGCAGGGCCAGCGCATCCACGTCGATCCGCGCGGTAGTTCCGAGCTGCACACCATTGCCGATGCGCTGAACGATTACCTTGATCGCAACGAGCAGTTCGTCGAGCGCGAGCGGGTGTTCATCAGTACCGCAAGCCATGAACTGCGCACGCCGATCGCAGTGATGACCGGTGCCGCCGAGCTGGCGCTGGAACAGCCCGGCCTGCCTGAGCGCGCACGCCAGCAGATGCAGCGCGTACTGCGTACCGCGCAGGGCGTCGAGCAGCTGATCGAGTTGCTGCTGGTGCTGGCGCGTGATCCCGCACGCCTGGCCAGCCGCGCCGAGCGCATCGCCCTGGACCAGCTGCTGCCGGAGATCGTCGACGACCATCGCCACCTGCTGGGCGACAAGGACCTGAGCATCGGCATCCAGGCCGCGCCGGTGGACATCGTCGCTCCTCTTGCCGTGGTGCAGGCAGCGATCGGCAACCTGCTGCGCAATGCCATCGAGAACAGTGGCCGCGGTCATATCGAGCTGCGCCTGACCTCGGCGGCGGTGCTGACCCTGCAGGACCCCGGCCATGGCATGAGTCCGGAAGAGATCGCTGCGATCCACGCGCGGATGGCGCGCGGTGGGCGGAGCGATCGCGGTGGCATCGGCCTGGAACTGATCGCGCGGCTGTGCGAGCACCTGGGCTGGACCCTGCAACTGCAGCCCTGCGAACCGCGCGGTACCCTGGCTTCGCTCGACTTTGGTACATCGCGGCCAGGCTGACCTGTCCGTCGACCGAGGTCGACGCCTACCAGGCAATGGCCGCGTGCGTTCTGGTAGGTGCCAACCTTGGTTGGCACGCTGGCCGCGTCACCGCGTCACCGCGCCGTCGGCCGCGGCACATGCTGGTCGATCAGGATCACGTTGCCATCCGGATCGGCCAACTGCAGGTAGCCCGTGCCCTGGCCATCAGGATCGGTGCGGAGCGCCAGTTCAATGCCCTTGGCATCCAGTTCGGCCTGTATCTCGCGGACGTCCTGGAAGGACGCCAGTTCCTGCTTGTGCTGGTCCCAGCCGGGGTTGAAGGTCAGCAGGTTGCCCTCGAACATGCCCTGGAACAGGCCGACCACGATGCCGTTGTTGCGCAGTACCAGCCAGTTCTGCGCCACATCACCCCCGGTTACCGAGAATCCGAGCGCCTCATAGAACGCACGCGAGGTGGCCAGGTCCTTCACCGCCAGGCTGACTGAAAAAGCGCCGAGTTGCATGGGGCAGGCTCCAGAAGGGAATGCTGCGATTCTCGACAGGCCCGCGCCCTGCCGCAAGCAGCGCAGCATGACCCTGCGTGAAGACTATGTTAATTTCGACCCGCGCCGCTTATGCGGCGCTTTTCTTTTCCGCTCTTTCGATCGACAGAGGATCCCATGCCGACCGAACCCGCTACCGCTACTGCCCTGATCAGCAACGATATCGTTGGCCTTGGTCTGATCGCCGCCACCCTCGCCCTGATCTTCTGGGCTGCCAGCGGCCCAACGCCCTTGCTGAAGAAGATCTTCGCCTGGGTACCCGCACTGCTGCTGTGCTATTTCATCCCCGCCATCTACAACACCGCCGGTGTCATCGATGGCCACAACACCTCGCTGTACAACCCGGTCGCACGTGATGTGCTGCTGCCGGCGGCACTGGTCCTGCTGACCCTGTCGATCGACCTGAAAGGCATCGCCAAGCTCGGCCCGAAGCTGCTGCTGGTGTTCTGCGCCGGCACCGCCGGCATCATGCTCGGCGCCATCGTCTCCTTCCAGGTGATGAAGCTGATCCACCCGGAAACCGTCGCCGGTGACACCTGGGCCGGGATGGCCGCACT
This sequence comes from Stenotrophomonas sp. 82F1, assembly GCF_056861525.1. Classification (NCBI taxonomy): domain Bacteria; kingdom Pseudomonadati; phylum Pseudomonadota; class Gammaproteobacteria; order Lysobacterales; family Lysobacteraceae; genus Stenotrophomonas; species Stenotrophomonas sp. 82F1. The sequence goes on along the minus strand of NZ_JBSPUD010000017.1, from coordinate 2,233 downwards.
GGCCGGCAGCTGGATCGGCGGTGGCGCCAACATGGTCGCCATGCGCGAAGTGTTCGGCACCGATGCCACCACCTTCGGCCAGTTCGCCGTGGTCGACGTGGCCTGCGCCAGCCTGTGGATGGCGATCCTGCTGTTCATGGCCAACCGCGCGCAGCAGATCGATGCCCGCAACGGTGCCGACACCCGCGCCATCGATGAGATGAAGGCGCGCATCAGCGCCTACGACGCGCAGAACGCACGCATCCCCAGCATGACCGACCTGATGGTGATTGTCGGCGTCGCACTGGGCGGCGTCGGCCTGGCCCATGCCATCGCCGCACCGTTGTCCGGCTGGTTCAAGGCCAATGTCAGCTGGGCCAGCCAGTTCAGCCTCGACAGCCAGTTTGTCTGGGTGATCCTGCTGTCCACCGCGATGGGCCTGACCCTCAGTTTCACCCGTGCACGACGGCTGGAAGCGGCCGGTGCTTCGCGCCTGGGTACCGTGTTCCTGTACTTCCTGATCGCCTGCATCGGCATGCAGATGAACCTGCTCTCGCTGCTGGATCGTCCGTGGTTGTTCCTGCTCGGTGCGATCTGGATGGCCACCCACGTGCTGGTGCTGTGGATCGTTGCCAAGCTGGTGCGCGCGCCACTGTTCTTCTTCGCGATCGGTTCGCAGGGCAACATCGGCGCCGCCGCGTCGGCACCGGTGGTGGCGGCGGCATTCCATCCGACGCTGGCGCCGGTAGGCGTGCTGCTCGGCACGGTCGGTTATGCCACCGGTACCGGACTGGCGTATGTGACCGGGTTGATCCTGAAGTGGATGGCCAACGGCTGAGCCCTCTCGCGGCCGCCACGGAAATCAGAAACGGGTAGAGGCGAGCCCACGCTCGGCTGCTTTGCGCAGGATACTGCCGGAACTGTGCGGCACATACCGGAACGTATGGCGCGTGCGACGTAGCGTGGGAAGCTCCTGCCGGCGTTGCCGGCGATGTTCGATGGGGCCGTCGATGACGAAGCAATGGAGGTTTCGGGTTTCCGCACTGGTGCTGTTGCTGGCCAGCACGGGGGCATTCGCGCAGGGACCGGTGAGGGCCGGCGGCGCCGATGTACAGGTGCTGACCGATGCCGGTGCGCGCGAGGTGGCGGCACTGATCGGCCAGCCAGGGTTCGCCGATGCAGTGCGCAGCTCGCTGCATGCGGCGCCGGAGCAGGGCGTGTCGGTGCAATCGTTGATGGGCCGTTTCGATCCCCAGGCGCATACGCTGGCCAGTGCAGCGCTGGCAGCCGGCGATCGCCAGCTGCGCCAGCGCAAGGGGCTCCCGGCACAGGGGCAGGGGCTGCTGCAGCTGCGTGCGTACGTGCCCGAGGGGCACTCGCTGGCGGCCATCAATCCGCATCCGCTATGGGTGGCCAGTCTGCCGCGTGGCAATGATCGCGACTGGACCACGATCACCGCCTACGATGCGCAGGGCCGCGCGCATGTACTGGATGCGAAACAGGCCCCGGATTTTCCGGTGCTGATCGTCGACGTCGACACGCGGCGTGCCGTGCAGGAGGGCATGGCCCTGGTCAATGCGGGGCTGAAGGCCCGCGGCCTGCAATCGCCCGAACGCATCCGGCTGTCGGCTGACGGCACGCAGGCTTCGCTGGATATCACCCGCCTGGACCGCATCCGCCTGGCCGACGACCAGGAGCCCTGGGCGCTGGGGGCGGCCGAGGTGTTCGCTGTTGTTTCCGGCCTGCAGGTGGGCGCCACCGCACCGGAGATGGTCACCGTCGACATGCCGTACCTGGACTACGACGGTACCGACTACACCCCGCAGCAACCGCTGATCATCTGGGGCAACTATCGCTTCAACGCTGCCAACGTACAGCTGTTCGAGGACGACGGCGATACCAATTACCAGGAGCTGCTGGTGGCGCTGAGCAACGGCGTCAAAGCGGCACTGGGCGCCTTCGCCCCTGAGTATGCCGTCATCGCCGACATCGCAGGCGCGATCCTCAAGGCCATGCCGACGTCGTGGTTTGCCAATGACATCGACTATCTCGACAGCTACTACCTGTTGCAGCGCGGCCAGGCCTACCAGGACCGCAGGGGCGCGGCCAACAACGCCAAGGTCACCCTGACCCCGATCACGCTCACGGAGTAGTCCCGCCGGGCGGCGCCCGAAACCGCCATCCGCGGATCAATGCCATCCGCATCCATAAACAAAAAGGGGTCGGATCCGTTTTCCAAAGGAAAACGGGTCCG
>NZ_JBSPUD010000016.1:0-111587 GCF_056861525.1 Stenotrophomonas sp. 82F1 | reverse complement strand
GTGGGTCCGGTTGCGGGGGACGCCGTGAATACGTCCCTGTAGGCTTGGCCGCGGCATCCATGCCGCGGACACCCCCGCAACCGGACCCACCCCGCCTTCGACAGTTTTCTGCGATCTGTCGGGACTGCTCTCGGGGTCAGATCCGTTTTCCGGAGGAAAACGGATCTGACCCCAGAATTGTTTCGATGTCTGACAGATGTGTCGACCAAGGTCGACACCTACCCACAGCCGTGGGGATCTGTCAGAGGTGGGGCGGTGTCGGATTGCGGGGTGTCAGCCGCATGGATGCGGCTGCCAAGCCTACAGGGACGTACTTGCGGCGTCCCCGCACTCCGACACCGCCCCGCCATCCCACGGATAGCCCGCTGTTGCCGTTGCTGTTGCTGTTGCCTCTGCAGGTGCAGGGCGCAGCCCTGCCAACAAAAAACCCCGCTTGCGCGGGGTTCTCTGTGTACTGCGTGCAGCGGAGGCTTACGGACGACGCGCCAGGGCCTCGACGTCCTTGGCCTTGGGCAGCAGATCCTGCTTGGTCACCCGCAGGGCACCGATGGTCAGCATCGGCACCGCCACCAGGATCGAGGACAGCACCACGATCACCGCACCGATCATGTGCGTCTCGGCCAGGCCTTCCATCGAGCTGCCGCCGTACAGGTACAGGGCCAGCGCGGACAGGAAGAACATCACCGCCGTGATCACCGTACGCGACAGCGTCTGGTTGATCGAACGGTTCAGCACTTCCATCGGCTCCACGCGCAGGCTGCGGAAGTTCTCGCGGACGCGGTCGAACACCACGATGATGTCGTTGATCGCAAAACCCATCACCGACAGCAGGCCGGCCAGCACGGTCAGGTCGAACTCACGGCCGAGCAGCGACACGTAAGCCACCGTCACGATCAGGTCGAACATGGCCACGATGCTGGCGGTGACCGCGAACTTCCATTCGAAGCGCACCGCGATGTAGATCAGGAAGCCGGCCAGCATGAAGATGGTGGCGTACAGGCCATTCATCGCCAGGTCCTTGCCAATCTGCGGACCAACGAACTCATTGCGCAGCACGGTGGCCTGGTTGTCGGCCGAAGACACCGCCTTGACCACGGCCGCGGCGGTGGCCTTGTCCTCGGCAGAGGCGCCACCGGTACCCGGAGCGTGCTCACCGTGCGGGGCCAGGCGGATCAGCAGGTCGGTGTTGCCACCGACGCTCTGTACCTGGGCGCCGTCGAAGCCGTTCTGCTCCAGCTTGGAACGGACCTGCTCGACGTCCACCGGGCGCTCGAAGCGGGCTTCGATCAGGGTGCCGCCGGTGAAGTCCAGAGCGTAGTTGAAGCCCTTGAAGCCGATGATGCCGATCGATGCCAGGAACACGATGATCGTGACGACCATCGCGACATGGCGCCAGCGCATGAAGTCGATCTGGGTATCGTTCGGGAGGATGTGCAGCGGAAACAGTTTCATGTGCGTGTCGTCCCGTCAGATGGCCACGTTCTGGAGCTTCTTGCGACGGCCGTAGATCAGCGTCGCCAGTGCACGCGATACGGTGATCGCGGTGAACATGGAAGCGAAAATACCGATGATCATGGTCAGCGCGAAGCCCTTCAGCGGACCGGTACCGAATGCGAACAGCGCCACGCCGACGATCAGGCCGGTCAGGTTGGCGTCGAGGATGGTGCCCGAGGCGCGCTCGTAGCCGGTCACGATCGCGGTCTTGCCCGGCACGCCGGCACGCAGCTCTTCACGGATACGCTCGTTGATCAGCACGTTGGCGTCGACCGACAGACCGACCGACAACGCCAGGCCGGCAAAGCCCGGCAGGGTCATGGTTGCGCCGAACAGCGACATCACTGCCACCACGATCAGCAGGTTGAACAGCATCGCGACCGAGGTGATCAGACCGAACATGCGGTAGTAGATGGTGAAGAACACCAGGGTGAACATGAACGCGTAGACCACCGCGGTGATGCCGTTCTTGACGTTCTCCGCACCCAGGCTCGGGCCGACCACGCGCTCTTCGACGAAGTCCATCGGCGCAGCCAGCGAGCCCGACTTCAGCAGCTTGGCCAGGTCCTCGGCTTCCTTCTTCTGCAGACCGGTGGTCTGGAAGTTCTTGCCGAACACGCCGTTGATGTTGGCCACCGAGATGACTTCCTCGTTGACCTTGAAGCCACGCACTTCCTGGCCGTCGACGACGGTCACGGTCGGCACGCGCTCGGTGTAGACCACCGCCATCGGCTTGTTCACGTTGGCGCTGGTGAAGTCGAACATGCGCTGGCCACCGACGTTGTTCAGCGTCACGCTGACTGCCGGGGTGCCACTGGTGGAGTCGGTCACCGCCTGCGCGGCCACCATCTGGTCACCGGTGACGATCACGCGCTTGTTCAGCAGCACCGGACCGCCGTTGTCACGACGCTGGTAGACCTTGGCTTCCGGCGGGATACGACCCGACGCGATGGCGTCCTGCGCGTTGCCTTCCACCACAGCCCGGTATTCCAGGGTGGCGGTGGCGCCGATCATGCGCTTGGCTTCGGCGGTGTCCTGCACGCCCGGCAGCTGTACCACCACGCGGTCGGCGCCCTGGCGCTGGATGATCGGCTCGGACACGCCGAGCTGGTTCACGCGGTTGCGCAGGGTATTGATGTTCTGCTCGATGGCGCCGTTGGCGATCTGCGCGATCTCGGCTTCCGGAATGGACACCGTGATGCGGTTGCCACTGACGTCATAGCCGAGGGTCGGCTGCGCCTTGGCCAGCGCGGCGCGGGCACGGGTACCGGCATCTTCGCCGGCCGACGGGCTCAGGTTGGCGACGATGGTGTTGTCGGCACGACGCTCGACCGACTGGTAGGCGATGCGCGCATCACGCAGGGTGCTGCGCACGTCCTCGGTGTAGGCATCCAGGCGCTTGTCCAGCGCGGCCTTCTGGTCGACCTGCAGCACGAAGTGCACGCCGCCCTGCAGGTCCAGGCCCAGCACCATCGGGCGACCGCCGAGCTTGGCCAGCCAGTCCGGCACGGTCGAGGCCAGGTTCAGGGCCACCGTGTAGTTCTCGCCCACGCTGTCACGCAGCGCATCGCTGGCGGCGGACTGCGACTTCAGGTCCGACAGGCGGACGATCAGGCTGTCCCCTTCCTTCTCTGCGCCCAGCGTGGTGACACCGGCCTTCTTCAGGTCGGCCAGCACACGGTCACGCAGCGCATCGTCGATCTGGCCGCCACGGTTGGCGGTGATCTGGATGGCAGGGTCCTTCTGGTAGATGTTGGGCAGTGCGTACAGCGCGCTGAGCGCCAGTACGATCACGATGACGACGTACTTCCAGCGTGGAAATTCGAGCATTGCTTGGGTCCCGCGCGGCGCCATCCCCGGCGCCGCGGTTGTGCTTCAGAAAGGGAGTGGCTTACTTGGCCGAATCCAGGGTACCGGTCGGCAGCACGCTGCCCACGGCGCCCTTCTGCACGCGGATGCGCACGTTTTCGGCCACTTCGACGGTGACGAAGTTGTCGCCGATATCGGTGACCTTGCCGGCGATGCCGCCGTTGGTCAGCACTTCGTCGCCGCGCTTGATCTTCTCCAGCATGGCCTTGTGCTCCTTCTGCCGCTTCATCTGCGGGCGGATCATCAGGAAGTACATGATGGCGATCAGGATGATCGGGAACAGCAGCGTGGTCAGGCCCATGCCCTGCGGTTGGCCGCCGGCGGCCTGGGCGTGGGCGGCGGGAATCAGGAAGGCAAGCAGGTTCATCGTTGGTCCTTTGGTTGGGCGGCGCTTCGGCCGTTTCACGGGCACGAGGTGTCGACCGCGGATCTGGGTCAGCCTTGAAGTATGCCACGGCCCCGGGCATTCGTCCTTGGGCCGTTTGGCAGGGGGTGCTGCGGGTTTACAGGGGCGGCGCTACCGCCCCGCGTGCTGCATAGAAGGACTCGCGGAAGGCCAGGAAGGTTCCCGCCTCGATGGCCGCGCGGATGTCGGCCATGAGTTTTTCGTAATAGAAGAGGTTGTGCTGGGTGCCCAGCATCGGCGCCAGCATCTCGTTGCAGCGGTCCAGATGACGCAGGTACGAGCGGGTATAGCCGCCGGCGCAGGCCACGCAGCCACAGCCCGGCTCGATCGGGTCCATGTCCCGCGCGTACTGTGAATTGCGGATGCGGACGGTGCCGAACGAGGTGAAATAGTGGCCGTTGCGCGCATTCCGGGTCGGCATCACGCAGTCGAACATGTCCACGCCACGTGCGACACCCTCGACCAGGTCCTCGGGGCGGCCGACGCCCATCAGGTAGCGCGGACGGTCGGCGGGCAGCTCGGGGTCCAGATGGTCGAGCATGGCATTGCGCTCGTCTTCCGGCTCACCCACGGCCAGGCCGCCGATGGCATAGCCGTCGAAGCCGATCCCCTGCAGGGCTTCGGCCGAACGGCTGCGCAGGTCGGTATGTACCCCGCCCTGGACGATGCCGAACAGGGCCGCGTCGTTGCCGAGTTCATCATGGGCGTTGCGGCTGCGCTGGGCCCAGCGCAGGCTCAGCTCCATCGAGCGGCGGGCGACGTCCTCGGTGGCCGGGTACGGCGTGCACTCGTCGAAGATCATCACCACGTCCGAATCGAGCACCTTCTGGATCTTCATGCTCTCTTCCGGCCCCAGGAACACGCGGGCACCGTCGGTCGGCGAGGCGAAGGTCACGCCCTGCTCGGTGATCTTGCGGCGGTGGGCCAGCGAGAACACCTGGAAGCCGCCGGAGTCGGTCAGAATCGGGCCATCCCAGCGGCAGAAGCCGTGCAGGCCGCCATGGTCGGCGATGATGTCCAGGCCCGGGCGCAGATACAGGTGGAAGGTGTTGCCGAGGATGATCTCGGCGCCCAGCGCGCGCACCTGGTCCGGCAGGATGCCCTTGACCGAGCCATAGGTCCCCACCGGCATGAAGGCCGGCGTTTCCACCGTGCCACGTGGGAAGGTCAGGCGGCCACGGCGGGCGCGGCCATCACGGGTCTGGAGCTGGAACTGCAATCGGGACATGGAGCGGTCGTTCGGGCAAATAGTCGCCCATTGTCTCCCAAAACAGGGCCGGTCGCCCATTCAGGCCTGAACAGGTGTCCATACGACACCTGCTTGTCGCAATTGGCCTTGGCGCCTGGAAGCCTTCTTCTTAGGGTGAGCAGTTACACATGCTGGCACTTCACTCATGTCCACCCTGCGCGAGCTTCCCCTGGAGATTGAATGGACTACGGACGCACTGGAGTCGCTCAAGCTTCCTGGCGACCTGCTTCTTCCGGGCGGCCCCGCGAGCTATATAGGCGCGGTGATGTGCCTACGCCTGACCCTCTACTTCAAGGATGCACACTCGGTCCCGACGAGAGACCACCTCTGCCTTTGTTTCGACGCGTTCCACGAGCTCGCGGGGGATGCCTTGTCATGGCTCTGGCGCGAGAAACCGAAGGATGGGCTCCCCCGGCAGCGCGTCAAGGACTGCAAGACGCTGCGCGAAATGATCGAACCGTTGTCGGAAGACGACCATCTCAGCTTCTGCTACACCAGCGGCTCCAAGGCCGAGGACGCGGGCGCCTGGCAGTTCCTCGTTTATGGCAAGCGTGGCTGGCAATCCCGGATGGGCAGCGACATGAGCGTATTCGAACTGTCGGTCCCGATTGGCCACGTCTCGGGGTGCTGGCGCCCTTTCATCGAACTGGCGATCAACTGCGCACGCTGGCTGAGGGCCGAGCATGGGCATGCAGGCTACGCCTTGAATCTGAGCGCGGTACGCCGCGAGCGCAATGAGCCTGTCGAAGCAGTACTGGCCCAGCGTCTTCCGGGCTTGGATGCGGGGCACGCTGCGCACCTGGCCAACCGACCCGAATTCAAGAATTTCAAGATCAAGACGGTGAGCTGGTTGACCCTGCTGGATCATGCCCGGCTGGCAGCGGCCGGAGGGGTCGATCAACTCCGCAGCGCTCTTGCCGAGCAGCATTTCACGTTTCACGACTATGGTAACGGCGTCATGGTCCAAGCCGGGGCAAGGCCCCTCGCCCTCGTAGACGCAGAGGATCCACGACCGCCGGCCTACGTGCTGCTGGACCATCAACTCAGGGGTATCCGACCAGCATCGGCTGGCAATCTCCATTCCAACCCGAAGTCCGCAGAGCCGAGGCTGATCGGCCGGCACGCCGATCAGTGGATACGTCGATTTGAAGTCGATCCTTCAGAGATTTCAACCCACGAAGCAAGACTTGCGCAGCAACAGCCGCGCATGGGTGGCGCGTTCAGGACGAGCCCCCCTTCCCCCACTCGGGATCCAGTTGATCGCGCAAGCGGGCCCGGAATGAGTCGAGGCGAGTAATGAACAACGACCGAAAAACCCTGGAAAGAATCCTCTGCGGAAAAATCGAGCAAAGTGCCGATCGAACCGCCCCAGGAACGAACACTGTGGCCGGCGTGGAATTTGTCTATTACGAAGACTACGAAACGAGCGGTGCTGCAAGTCAGTTCCACACGCTGCTGGACTCTGCCGGCGAGATCGTCGCAAGCAGCGGTGGCATCGTATCGGACAGCTGCCGGATAGTTGCACCGAACGGCCAGCGCTTCCGAGCCCTTTCCTTCCACGGCGATCTGGATGGATGGCGGGCGGCGGTGGAAGCCGGGGCAAGGACACTGGGCGTTCGCTTGGCCCGTATCCAAGGTCGCCATTTGATGGTCTCGGACGGCCAATCTGTCTTGCTCAGCGAGTGCAACGTGGATCTGGGCTGAGCAACCCGGCGGAACCCGCTCGCGGACAGAATCATCCACGCATGGCGTGGATCTACTGGGCGACAGTAGAGCCACGCCATGCGTGGCTTTCCCACCCCTCAGGCACCGCAAGTGCGCACGAACGGTGCGCACCCACCGCAAGCGCGTGTTGGCGTCTCAGCCCGCCTGCGGGAACAGCAGCATCGCGTCGCCGTAGCTGAAGAAGCGGTAGCGCTGCTCGATGGCGTGCTGGTAGGCCTCGAACACCCGCTCTTTGCCGGCGAAGGCCGAGATCATCATCAGCAGCGTGCTTTCGGGCAGGTGGAAATTGGTCACCATCGCGTCGACGCTGCGGATCCGGTATCCCGGGGTGATGAAGATCTGCGTTTCGCCGGCGAACGGCAGCAGTTCGCCATCGCGCATCGCGCTTTCCAGCGCGCGCACCACGGTCGTGCCGACGCCGATCACCCGGCCACCGGCCGCACGCGTGCGCCGCACCTGCTGCACCAGCTCGGCGCCCACGTTCAGCCACTCGCGATGCATGACGTGGTCCTTCAGGTCGTCGGCGCGCACCGGCTGGAACGTGCCTGCGCCCACGTGCAGGGTGACGTGGCCGAAATCCACACCCTTGTCCTTCAGTGCCGCCAGCAGCGCTTCGTCGAAGTGCAGGCCTGCAGTCGGCGCCGCCACCGCGCCCACTTCGCGCGCGAACACGGTCTGGTAGCGCTCGCGATCGTCCACGCCCGGCTCACGCTGGATGTAGGGCGGCAACGGCAGCCGCCCGGCGTGCAGCAGCCACTGTTCCAGCGACTCCGGCACGTGGAACTGCAGCACGTAGAACTCGCCGTCGCGGCCCAGCACCTCGGCTTCGCCGCCGGCATCCAGGGCGATGCGGCTGCCGGCCTTCGGCGATTTGCTGGCGCCCACCTGCGCACGGGCCTGCTGACCGCCGAGCAGGCGCTCGATCAGGATCTCCACGCGGCCACCGCTGGCCTTCTGCCCGAACAGGCGCGCCGGGATCACCCGGGTGTCGTTGAACACCAGCAGGTCGCCCGGTTGCAGCAGCGATGGCAGGTCACGCACCTGCAGGTCGGTGAAGGCAGCCGGTGCCGGCGGCACCAGCAGCAGGCGGCTCGCCGAGCGTTCGGCCAAGGGGGCCTGGGCGATCAGTTCGGCCGGCAGGTCGTAATGGAAATCGGACTTCTTCAAGGCAGTGGACGGCAACAGGTCGACAATGGCGCGCATTGTACGTCCAGCGTCTGCGAGCCGGCACGACCGAGCCCGAACGTCGCGCAAAATGCTGCTATGCAGCAGTCTTTTGCGGGGTTATCGCGCAAAAAAACAAGTGCTAGCATCGACGAGGAAGTCCGCTGCACGAGCCCGCCCCAAGCGCGCGTAAAGACGCGCTTTTTGCTTTTGAAGGCCCGTGCGACCCAACGTTTCAGGAGATCTGCAATGAGCTTCATCGAACGCCTCGCCCCCCTCCGCGCCCAGCCCGGCACCCGCCTCACCAACGGCCTGGATGACGCAACCCTGACCGCCCTCGCCGCCAACCATCCGCAACTGGTTGCCGCAGTCGATGCCGCTGCTGCCGAATTCGCGCGCGTGCAGGCCGAGCTGGGGCCGCTGCTGGCACAGGATGAGCAGGCGCAGATCGATGCCATGCAGGACGGCTTCGTCAATTTCTACGCCGATGATGCGGTGACCCCGTACGTGGCGCTGGCCGCACGCGGCCCGTGGGTGGTCACCCTGAAGGGCGCGGTGCTGTATGACGCCGGTGGCTACGGCATGCTCGGCTTCGGCCACACCCCCGATGCGGTCATGGAGGCAATGTCACGGCCGCAGGTGATGGCCAACATCATGACCCCCAGCCTGTCCCAGCAGCGCTTCATCACCGCGCTGCGGGCCGAGATCGGCCACCGTCGTGGCGGCTGTCCGTTCACGCGCTTCATGTGCCTGAATTCCGGCTCCGAAGCGGTTGGCCTGGCCGCGCGCATCGCCGACGTCAACGCCAAGCTGCAGACCGACCCGGGCGCCCGCCATGCCGGTGCGGCGATCAAGCGCGTGGTCATCAAGGGCAGCTTCCACGGCCGTACCGACCGCCCGGCGCTGTATTCCGATTCCAGCCGCAAGACCTACATGCAGCACCTGGCCAGCTACCGTGGTGAGGAGTCGGTGATCACCGTCGCACCGTACGACGAGGCCGGGCTGCGCAAGGTGTTCGAGGATGCCGCGCAGAACAACTGGTTCATCGAAGCGGTGTTCCTGGAGCCGGTGATGGGCGAAGGCGACCCGGGCCGCTCCGTGCCGCCTGCGTTCTATGCGTTGGCCCGCGAACTGACCCGCGCCCATGGCAGCCTGCTGCTGCTGGACTCGATCCAGGCTGGCCTGCGCGCCCATGGCGTGCTGTCGGTGGTCGACTATCCGGGCTTCGAAGGCCTGGATGCGCCGGACATGGAAACCTACTCCAAGGCACTGAACGCCGCGCAGTACCCGCTGTCGGTGCTGGCGGTGACCGAGCACGCCGCGCAGCTGTACCGCAAGGGCATCTACGGCAACACCATGACCAGCAACCCGCGTGCGCTGGACGTGGCCTGCGCCACCCTGGCCCAGCTGACCCCGCAGGTCCGCGCCAACATCACCGAGCGCGGCGCCGAAGCGGTGCGCAAGCTGGAGCAGCTGAAGAACGAGCTGGGCGGCCTGATCACCAAGGTGCAGGGCACCGGCCTGCTGTTCTCCTGCGAGCTGGCCCCGCAGTTCAAGTGCTATGGCGCCAATTCCACCGAGGAATGGCTGCGCCAGCACGGCATCAACGTGATCCATGGCGGCGAGAACTCGCTGCGCTTCACCCCGCACTTCGGCATGGACAGCAGCGAGCTGGACCTGCTGGTGGGGATGGTCGGCCGCGCGCTGCGTGAAGGCCCCCGCCGCGAGCAGGCTGCCGCTGCGTAACTCCGCACCCGCGTAACGCCGGGCGCCGCCCGGCTGGGGCAGACGGGCTGGCCGTGATCTGAACGAAATGCCGCCGGGCATGGCCCGGCGCTACAGAGAACGACGGCGAGGCCTCATAATTGCCCGGACACCCCGCCCTGCGACCGGCTTCACTGGTCGACGGCGGGGCGTTTTCGTTTCCGGCCAAGACAGGAAGATCCATGAAGTCGATCTGTGTGTACTGCGGTTCCAACGCTGGCAGCAAGCCGGTCTACACCGAACGCGCCATCGCGCTGGGCGACCGCATTGCCCGCGACGGCATGCGCCTGGTGTACGGCGGCGGCAATGTCGGCCTGATGGGCACCGTGGCCAATGCCGTGCTCGCCGCCGGCGGTGAGGTCACCGGCGTGATTCCGCGCCAGCTGGCCGACTGGGAAGTGGCCCATCGCGGCCTGACCGAACTGGAGATCGTCGGTTCGATGCATGAACGCAAGTCGCGCATGTTCGATCTGTCCGATGGCTTCGTCGCCCTGCCCGGCGGCTTCGGCACCATGGAAGAGATCTTCGAGATGCTGACCTGGCGCCAGCTCGGCATCGGCAACAAGCCCTGCGCGTTCCTCGACGTGGACGGCTTCTACGCACCGCTGATCGGCATGATCGATCGCATGGTGGAAGAGCGCTTCCTGCACCCCGAGCAGCGCCAGGACCTGTGGTACGGCTCGGACATCGAAGAGATGCTGGCCTGGATGAAGAACTACCAGCCGGCCCAGGCGTCGAAATGGATCGACGAGAAGCGCCGCGCGGCGCTGCGTTGAAGACTGCGCGCGCGGTGGCTCAGGCCGCCGCGCGCGTCCACGGCGCCGGTCGGCCCAGCAGGTAGCCCTGGCCATAGTCGCAGCCGAGTTCGAACAGCGTGTCACGCTGCGCCTCGGTCTCGATGCCTTCGCCGATCGTCTCGATGCCCAGCGTGCGTGCCAGTGACAGCACGCCCTCCACCAGCGCGCGCGTACTCTGCGCCTCCGGCCCGTGCAGGCCAGCGATGAAGCTCTGGTCGATCTTCAACGTGCTGATCGGGAAACGGTGCAGGTAGGACAGTGCCGAGAAGCCGGTACCGAAGTCATCCAGCTGCACCTGGATGCCGCGTTCGCGCAGGCCCTTCAGGATGCGCAGCGTATGCGGACCATCGTCGAGCAGCGCGACCTCGGTGATCTCCAGGCGCAGCCGCCGCGGGTCCGCGTTGCAGGCCTCCAGCAGCCCATACAGGCGCTCGCTGAACTCGGCCGAGCGGAAATGCCGTGGCGACACATTGACCGACACGTAGCCACGCCCGCCGTCGGCGAGGCCGGCGATGACCTGCTCGTAGATCAACCAGTCGACCTGTTCGATCAGGCCACTTTCCTCGCCCAGTTCCAGGAACGCGCCCGGCAGCAACAGGCCACGGCGCTCGTGCTTCCAGCGCAGCAGGGCCTCGTGGCCGACCACCTCGCCGTCGGCCAGGCGCACGATCGGCTGGTAGAACGGCACGAAATCGCGATTGTTGATCGCCCGTCGCAGGTCAGCCTCCAGGTCCAGGCTGCGCAGCGCCTGCTCGCGCATCTCCTCATCGAAGATCGAGCAGCGGTCGTGGCCCTGCGCCTTGGCCCGGTACATCGCCGCATCGGCATCGCGCAGCAGTTCCTCGCCGGTGCGATAGCGCGGGTTCCACAGGGCAATGCCCAGGCTGCCGGACGGGAACAGCTCGCGACCGGCGATCCACATCGACTCCTGCAGCGCCAGCAACAACCGCTGGCCGAAATCCAGGGCCTGCGCCAGGCCCTCCGGACAGTGCAGCAGCACGGCGAACTCATCGCCGCCGAGGCGCGCCACCACGTCGTTGTCACCGGCCATGGACACGATGCGCTTGGCCACTTCCACCAGCATGCGATCGCCGGCGGCGTGGCCGATGCTGTCGTTGACCAGCTTGAAACGGTCGAGGTCCAGGAACAGCACCGCGAACACCGGCCCGCCTTCGCGCCGGGCCAGCGCCAGCGCATCCTGCAGCCTGTCCAGCAGGTGCAGGCGATTGGGCAGCCCGGTCAGCGCGTCGTGCATGGCCTGGTGGGTCAGTCGCTGCTCGGCGCGCAGGCGCTCGCCGATCTGGCCCAGCAGCTTGTCGTTGACCTCGGCCAGTTCACGGGTGCGCTCCTCCACCCGCTTTTCCAGTTCGGCATGCGCCGAGCGCAGACGCTGCTGGTCGCGCTGGCGCGCAAGACCGGTGCCGATGTTCTGCGCGACGAAAATCAGCAGGCGCTGGTCATGCACGCTGAAGGCGATCTGCTCGGTGTAACTCTGCACCACGATCGCACCGACCACTTCGTCATCGCGCAGCAACGGCACGCCGAGCCAGCACTGCGAACGGGCGCCGGATTCGCGCACCTCGCCGGTTTCCAGCAGCGCATCGATCTGTGCACGCGAGGCCAACAGGGGGCGCCGATGGCGAACCACATATTCGGTCAGGCCGCGACTGAACGCGCGCGGTGCACGACTGGCGTTGTGCTCGTCGACCGAATAGACGAAATCCAGCCCATCGCCCCCGGCATTGACCAGCGCGATATAGAAATTGCGCGCATCCAGCAAGCGCCCGACCACGCCGTGCACCTGCCCGTAGAACTGCGCCAGGCTGTCGGCCGACATCGCCATTTCGGCAATGTTGTACAGCGCGGTCTGCAACTGCTCGGCGCGGCGGCGCTCGGCCACTTCATCCTGCAGGCTGAGATTGGCGCGCTGCAGCTCCTGCGTGCGCCGTTCCACCTGCTGCTCCAGCCGCACCTGCGCCTGGCGACGGTCCATGGCGGTCTGCACGTGCTGGGCGACAAAACCCAGCAGCGCGCGTTCGGCTTCACCGTAGCGGTCGGCATGCTCGTAACTCTGCACCACGATCGCACCGCACACGCGGCCATCGCGCAGCATCGGTACGCCCAGCCAGTCCAGGCTTTCCGGGCCGCGCTGCGGGTCGTGCTCCTGGTCGACGCGGGCCAGCAGTTCGCGCGAGGGCCCGCTCAGCGGCCGGCCATGCCGCAGCAGCGCCACGGTCAGGCTGCGTGGCATCTGGTCGATGTCGTAGCCCTGTGCAGGATCGGCGACGAAGTCATCGACCTGGTCGGCGAAGTACAGGAAGCGGATCTGCCGACGAGCATCGTCGTACTCGACGATGTAGCAGTTCTCCGCATACATCAGCGTACCCAGCACGCCGTGCACATGGCGCAGCATCTCGCTCATTTCCAGGTCCGCACCGGCCAGGTCGGCAATCTGGAACAGCGCCTGCTGCAACCGCTCCGCCTCTTCCAGCGCTTTGATCTGCCCCGCCTGGCGGCCACGCTGCAGGGCCAGTTCCATGGCCTGCCGGGCCAGCCCCCACCAGGCCGGGGAAGGCGTCGCGCCGCGTACCGACAGCAGCAGCCGGGCGCCGTCGTACTCCCAGCCGTGGTGGCCTTCGGCAGGGTCGGCCAGCGGCGACCAGACGTCCTCGTCACCGTTGCCGGTCGGCCAACCGCCCTGCCCGCTGCCGAGCTGCGGATCGTCCCAGCCGACGCGCACGACCGCCGTTTCCGGCAGCAGCGCATGCAGCGCGCGCACCAGCGCCGCGCTCAGCACGGGCTCGTTGTGTGACGCTTCCAGCGCGCGGTCGGCTTCGGTGGACAAATGACGTTCTCTTGGCGCCGCCTGAGCGCCGCCTCCCCTGAATTACCGAGCATAACGCGCCACCCGGGGGGCAATGGAAGCCCGCTAACCCCGAAACGTGCCGTCGGACGTTTTTCCTGTCGATCCTCTCCCGATTCCCGCCGTGACTGTCGCCCTGTCCCACGCCATCGCCGGCTATGCGCCACCGCCCGCAGCGCTTACCCTGTACGGCGTGGATGCCAGCGCCCTGCCAACCGATGAAGCCTTGATGCTGGCCTGGGCCGCCGGTGAAGTGCACGCGTTCGAAAGCCTGTATGCACGTCATCGCAAGCGCCTGTTCGGCTTCCTGCTGCGGCAGCTGCGCGACACCGCGCTGGCCGAGGAGATGTTCCAGGACGTCTGGCAGCGGGTGATCAGCGCGCGGGCCGGCTGGCAGGCCGACGCGGCCTTCAGCACCTGGCTGTTCCGCATCGCCCACAACCGCCTGAACGACCACTGGCGTGCCGCCCGCCATCGGCCCCCTGCACCGGCCGATGCCGACCTGCGCCTGGCCGCGCTGGAGGATGGGCAGACCCCGGAAGCGGAGCTGTCCGAATTCGAACAACGTCGCCGCATCCAACTGGCGATGGAAGAGCTGCCCGCAGAACAGCGTGAAGTGCTGCAGCTGCGGCTGGAACAGGAACTGAGCCTGGAGGAGATCGGCCAGATCACCGGCGTTGGCCGGGAAACCGTGAAATCGCGGCTGCGCTATGCGATGGACAAGCTGCGTGCGGGACTGAACGCATGAACCGAGACGATGCACTGACGCCGGAAGAACGCGAGCTGGCACGCCTGCTGGGGCGCCGCGCCGAACAGAGCCCTCCGCCGGCGCTGGACGCGGCGATCCTGGCCGCCGCGCGCGCGGCCGTGGAGGCGCCGGCCCCTGAGGCGACTCCGCTGCCGGCGGCACCGCGCACGCTGCGCCCGCGCCGCCGCTGGCCGGCCGTATTCGGCGTAGCCGCATCGACGGTGTTCGCCGTCGGCATTGCCTGGCAGATGCGTCCAGAACCGCCGTCGGCCCCTGCGGAGGCGGTTGCCACCGCGCCGGCTGCACATGAAATGGCAGCCGATGCGAGCGCCGAAGGCATGGCCTCCGACAGCGCAGCCGCCGATGTCGCCGCCGCCGAGACGACACCGGCAGCGGCACCGGCACCGGCACCGGCAGCAGCACCTGCACCTGCGCCCGCTGAGGCAGCACCTGCTTCGGCGGCGGCCATCGCAGACGTGCCGAAACCCGCGCCCGCCATGCCCCGACAGGCACCTGCTCCGATGATGGCGCCGGCACCGCCACCTGCGCCCACCGCCGACACAGCGTTCGTCGCGCCTGCGATGCCCGCGGCAGCGCCAGCCGCACCGGAAGCCTATTCGGTGCCTGCGCCTGCATCCGCACCTGCGGCTCCTGCCGCGGCGATGAGGGCGCGCAAGTCCACGGCGGCGACGGCGGAATCAATGTCTTCCGCACAGGCCACGGCCGAAGACCGCATCGCACTCACCGCGGCCAAGCAGGACGCGGCCGGCCGAACCGCACCGGGCGTCATGCGCCGCGCCAGCGATGCAGGCCTCAGCGCGGAGGCCGTACAGGCCGAAGTGCAGGCCGATGCCGGGCTGCCCCGCCGGCAATGGCTGCAGAAGATCCGCGAGCGTCGCGATTCCGGCCAGCGCGACCTGGCCAGGGCGAGCCTGGAGCGCTACCTGCAGACCTATCCCGAGGCGCGACTGCCAAAGGATGTGCGGCCATTGCTGGACGACTGAGGCACGTCGAAGGCAAGCCCGTAGAATGAAGGGAATGCCCGATACCCTCGCCCAACCGGTCAGCTACACCCTCGACGTCAAGCACAGCCGCTTCATCGCGCATGCCGCGCCGATCGAGGGTGCGTCTGCTGCGCTGGACTTTCTGCAGGAGGTGGCCGTGGCCGATGCGACCCACAACTGCTGGGCCTACCGGCACGGCCAGGACTATCGCTCCAGCGACGATGGCGAACCGGCCGGCACCGCTGGCCGGCCGATCCTGGCCGCCATTGATGGCCAGGGATTCGACCGGGTGATGGTGGTGGTCACCCGCTGGTTCGGCGGCATCAAGCTGGGCGCCGGTGGCCTGGTCCGCGCGTACGGCGGCGCCGCTGCCGAATGCCTGCGCACCGCGCCACGCCTGCCGCTGGTCGCGATGTCGCGGCTGCAGCTGCTGGCCGGATTCGAGGATCTGGGCGCACTGCACGCGGCCCTGCCCGCCCATGCCGCCGAAAAGCGCGATGAACAGTTCGATGCCAATGGCGTGAGATTGCGGGTGGAACTGCCCGCCGACCAGGTCGACGCATTGAAAATCCGCCTGCGCGACGCCACCCGTGATCGTATCCGTATCCAAGATGACCTCCTCGATGACTGACAAGGACGCACCGGCCTCCGACCCGGCCACCCCGCCGCTGCGCCGACTGGGCAGCCTGCGTACGCTGTGGCCGTTCGTGCGCCGCCACAGCGGCTTGTTCAGCGCCTGGCTGCTGGCCCTGGCCGTTTCTTCGGCGGCGACCCTGAGCCTGCCGCCGGCCGTGAAGCAGATGATCGACCACGGCTTCAGCAGCGGCGGCCAGATCAACCGTGCCTTTGCGCTGCTGATGCTGGTGGCTGTGGTGCTGGCGCTGGCGACGGCCGCGCGTTTCTACTTTGTTTCGTTGCTCGGCGAGAAGGTCGTGGCGGATCTGCGCAGCCGCCTCTACGCGCACCTGATCCAGCTCGGCGCTGGCTTCCACGACCGCAGCCGCAGCGGCGAACTGGTGTCGCGCCTGACTGCCGACAGCGAACTGCTGCGCAGCGTGGTCGGCTCGACCATGTCCGTGGCGCTGCGCAGCAGCGTCACCGTGGTCGGCAGCCTGGCGATGCTGTTCGTCACCAGCCCACGGCTGGCCGCCTGGTCGCTGCTCGGCATTCCGCTGGCGGTGCTGCCGATCATCATCGGCGCGCGCAAACTGCGCGTTGTCGCCCGCAGCAGCCAGGACCGCATCGCCGATGCCAACAGCCTGGCCAGCGAAACGCTGGGCGCGGTGCGCACGGTGCAGGCGCATGCGCGCGAACCCTATGAACGCGGCCGTTTCGACCATGCGCTGGGCGATGCGATCCGCGCCGCACGTCGGCGCATCGGCGCGCAGTCGCTGGTCACCGCCAGTGCCATCCTGCTGGTGTTCGGCGCGATTGTCGGCGTGTTGTGGCTGGGCGCGCACGACGTCATCGACGGGCGTCTCAGCGCCGGCACGCTGGGTCAGTTCGTGCTGTACGCACTGATCGGCGGCGGCTCGGTCGGTGCCTTGGCCGAAGTGTGGAACGAACTGCAGCGCGCGTCCGGCGGCATGGGCCGCATCGGCGAGCTGCTGCAGGAAGACATCGAGATCCGTGCGCCGGCCACGCCGCGTGTGCTGCCGCAGCCACTGCGTGGCGAAATCCACTTCGACGACGTGGTGTTCAACTACCCGCAGCGACCGGACCAGGCTGCACTGGACCATTTCAACCTGCACGTGCGACCGGGTGAAACCGTCGCCCTGGTTGGCCCCTCAGGCGCCGGCAAGAGCACGGTGCTGTCGATGCTCCTGCGCTTCCACGATCCGGCCGCCGGGCGCATCTGCGTGGACGGCATCGATGTGCGCGACGTCGATCCGGCCGCGCTTCGCGCACAGCTCGCGCTGGTGCCGCAGCAGCCGACGTTGTTCGCCGCCAGCGCACTCGACAACATCCGCTATGGCCGGCTGGAGGCCAGCGACGCCGAAGTGGAAGAGGCCGCCCGTGCCGCCGAGGCCGACGCCTTCCTGCGTGCACTGCCGCAGGGTTACGACAGCGAACTGGGCGAGCGCGGTGCCCGCCTGTCCGGTGGCCAACAACAACGTGTGGCGATCGCCCGTGCCTTGTTGAAGGACGCACCGATCCTGCTGCTCGACGAAGCCACCAGCGCGCTGGACGCGCAGAGCGAGCATGGCGTACAGCAGGCGCTGGAACGATTGATGGCCGGGCGCACCACAGTGGTCATCGCCCATCGGCTGGCGACCGTGCTGAAGGCCGACCGCATCGTGGTGATGGATCATGGCCGCATCGTGGCCGAGGGCACGCATGCGCAGCTGCTGGCTGAAGGCGGCCTGTATGCCGAGCTTGCACGCCTGCAGTTCATCGATTGATGACGGCCGGCTAACACCGGCCGGATCACTCTGGCAGCGTAGCGAACAACCGCTGAGGGAGGTCCACCATGTCGTTCCGTCAGTTCCCTGCTGTCGACAGCAATGGCGAAAGCCACATCATCATCGAGTTCAAGCCCGAGGCCAGCGGCAGCGGGCATGGTTCCGAGACGACGCCACGTTATGAACTCGACGACGGCCGCCAGCTGGTGCGCAACGGCCGCGAATTCACCACCAGCGGTGGTGAGGTCAGGTTGTCGATCTAACGGTCCGCCGCAGCGCCGAGCCACGTTTGGCTCAGCCGTTGGTTCCGTCAAAAAAGGTTGGTCATTTTTTGACCAACCATCTTGACAACCTTGCCTGCCAAGGCCTGCAGCCGGTTATCCACATGTTTGCGCAGAAGCCATCCACACGCCCTGTGGATGAATGTTCTATGCGAGCACCCGGCCGATTCCGCTGGCATCCACCTCGGCGGCGGCGGCCGCGATAGCCCCTGGCTCGCTGCCCGCCACGAAGCCGATACGGAAATGCACCTCACCGGCGGGCGTGCGCGAGGAATGGATCGAGGCCAGGCTGATGCCATGCTGCTCGAACACGTTGAGCAGTTCGCGTAACGAACCCGCGCGGTCTTCAGGCAGATGCACCGACAGGGCGTTGCGCTCGGTCAAGTCGGCCAGCAGATAGCCGACGCGTTCGAAGGTGTAGTTTCCCGCGGCCAGCGCCTGATCGCCGAAGGCAGTCCTGTTGGCCCCCAGCAGGTGTTCGCGGAATGCGCCACGCGCAGCATCGTCGCCCTGCCCTACCTGCGCCTGCAGGGTCTGCAACTGGCCGATCAACCGTTGCAGCATCGGCGCCACATAGGGATTGCCGAACTGGATGTCCTCGTAGATCGCCGGATTCAATGACAGGATGCGCGAGATGATCGCGGTATCCAGCTCGAACGAGGCCGACCGATACGGCAGCATCGCCGCCAGCGTGCCCAACTGCGGCTGGTACTCGCGTAGCACACCCGCCTGGGCCAGATGGCTCGCATGCACCATCGCCTGCACCAGTGCCATCATCTGGTCGTGGTGCTGTGGCGTGGCCCGCACGCACTCTGCCTGCAGCGCCTGGCACAACGCATCGACCCAGGGCCGCCACCGCTGCAGCCGAGCCTCGCAGACCACCATCACCCGGCCCTTCAGCGTCGGCGCCTTGGGCGGCGCCGTCATCGGATGCAGGCCCACCACCTCGGCGCGTGAGGCCAGCATCGCGTGCACCGGCGCTTCCTTCACCGAGGTTACGTCCAGCCACAAGCGTTCCTGCTCGCGGCCAGCCGACAGGCGCGCGTACTCGGCGATCAACGCGGACGTGTGCCGGATGGGTGCGGAGAACACCAGTACATCGGCCTGTTCCAGCAACTGCTCCGGCGCATGTGAATCCGGATCGGCCGGATCGTGGCCGATCACACGCACCTGCATGTGCTGTTCGAAGAACCGGGTCAGCCAGCGCCCGTAGGCGCCGGCACTGCCGACGATGCCGACCGTGCGCGGCGTGCGCTCGTGCAGTCCGCTCATGCCAGCCGTTCAGCGCGGAAGCGCATCCCGTCGGCCAACGCCGCCGGTGCGGCCGCGATCACATCGAACTCCTCGAAACCATGGGCCAGGGTCGCCTCCAACGCCGCATGGGTGCCGGCGATGGCACGCGAGATGGCCATCTGCATCGGCTCACCGCGCAGCAGGAAGGACACCATCAGCGACATCAGCACATCGCCGGTACCGGCCACGTCGACCGGCAGCAGCGGCGAGGTCCAGCGCCAGGTTTCCTCGCGACCTACCGCCAACGTCACCAGCTCGCCCGGATTGCCGCCGACGCTGTGGGCCAGCACCCATTGCGGACCGCGCGCCAGCAGCGCACGCGAGGCGGCGATGGCATCGGCTTCGGCCAACGCCGGCATGCCGGTCAGGCGACCGAGTTCGAACGCATTCGGGGTGACCAGCCAGGCATGCGGCAGCAGGCGTTCAGCGAAGATCGCCTCCAGGCCTGGCTCCACGTAGGGGCCGGTGTGGGTATCGCCGATCACCGGGTCCAGGCAGTAGCGCAGCTGCGGGCATGCCGGCAGGATCTCGTCCAGCCAATCGGCAAACGCGGCACCATTGGCGGCGCTGCCGAAATAGCCGGACACCAGCATCTTCGCTCGCTGCGGAAGACCACGTTCGCGCGTACCGAGCAGCAGGTCGGCAAACCAGTCGCTGGGCAGCACACGGCCACGGGTGGTCTCGTAGAACGGCGCATTGCTCAACAGCGTGGTCGGGATCGAGGCCACGCGCACGCCAAGCGCGCGCATCGGCGGCAGCGCGGCGCTGTTGCCGGCATGGCCGTAGACCAGTTGTGATTGGACCGAAATGACATCGATCGGCGAAGGGCCGTCGGGCCGCTGGCGGCGGCCGTGGACCAGGTGGTTGTCGAGGGATTCGCTCATGCCCGCATTCTACGCCCAAGGGGGTTTTCGGCAGGGCTGCGCCCTGCACCTGCAGAGGCAACGGCCAAAGCCACGGCAACAGCAACAGCGGTGCTCCGAGGGATGGCGGGGCACTGTGGGTTTGCGGGGACGCGGTGAATCCGTCCATGGAGGCTTGGTCGCCGCATCCATGCGGCTCACACCCCGCAAACCCACAGTGCCCCGCCTTCGACAGTTCCCCGCGAGCAGTAGATCCACGCCATGCGTGGATGAATCTCCATCGAAATCGAATATTTCGACAATTGATCAAAGAGCATCCACGCATGGCGTGGATCTACGTGTCGGCCAAGGTCGATACCCACCAACAGCAGCAGAAATCTGTCGAAGGCGGGGTGGGTCCGGTTGCGGGGGTGTCCGCGGCATGGATGCCGCGGCCAAGCCTACAGGGACGTATTTACGGCGTCCCCCGCAACCGGACCCACCCCGCCATCCCACGGAATGCCCGCTGTTGCTTTGGCTGTCGCCATTGCCCTGGCATCGGCGGGTGCAGGGCGCAGCCCTGCAGAAGAACCCCCTCAGTGCGCAGCAGGCCTGGACGACGGCAACCATGCCGCCACGATGCCCAGCAACGGCAGGAACGCGGTGAGCTGGTAGACGAATTCGATGCTGGTCTTGTCGGCCAACAGACCCAGCACCGCCGCGCCGAGGCCGCCCATGCCGAAGGCGAAGCCGAAGAACAACCCGGACACCATGCCGATCCGGTGCGGCATCATTTCCTGTGCGTACACCACGATGGCCGAGAACGCGGAAGACAGCACGAAGCCGATCAGCACGGCGAGTATCGTGGTCCACAGCAGATCGGCATGCGGCAGCATCAGCGCGAACGGTGCCACGCCCAGGATCGAGGCCCAGATGATCGGCTTGCGACCAATACGATCACCCAGCGGCCCACCAAAGAAACCGCCCGCCGCGGACGCCACCAGGAAGGCGAACAGATGCAGCTGCGCCTGCGCCACCGGAATGCCGAAATGATGCATCAGGTAGAAGGTGAAATAGCTGCCGATGCTGGCCATGTAGAAATACTTGCTGAAGATCAGCACCAGCAGGATGGCCAGCACCCGGGCAATCGTGCGCGGTGGATGGCGTGCGGCGATCACACCCTGTGCTGCGGGGCGAGGAGCCCCCAGATGCAGCGAGTACCAGCGGCCGACATAGGTCAGCAGGGCAATGCCGATCAACGCTGCACCGGCAAACCACGATGCGGCATGCTGGCCGTAGGGCACGATCACCGCTGCGGCGATCAGCGGCCCCAGCGCCGTACCGAAGTTGCCGCCCACCTGGAACACCGACTGCGCCAGGCCATGACGGCCGCCGGAGGCCAGGCGCGCGATGCGGGAGGCTTCCGGGTGGAAGATGGCCGAACCGATGCCGACCAGCGCGGCGGCCAGCAGCACCATTGCGTAATTGGGCGCAAAGCCGAGCAGCAGCATGCCGCACAGGGTCGAGGCCATGCCGATCGGCAGGGAGTAAGGCGCCGGCCGGCGGTCGGTGGCAAGCCCGACCAGCGGCTGGAAGATCGAGGCGGTGAGCTGGTAGGTCAGCGTGATCAGGCCGATCTGGGTAAAGCTGAGGCTGAAGCCACCCTTGATCACCGGATAGATGGCCAGGATCAGCGACTGCATCATGTCGTTGACCATGTGCGAGCTGGAGATCGCCGCCAGCACTCCTGGCGATACGGGGCGGGCGGGTACGGCGGGAGAAGCCAGAGTCGACATTGCGCACGGTCAGGATGGGGGCGAGCCGTGCATGCTACGGTGGCCATCCGCTCCCTTCTGCCGCGTTCTGGTCATGGCCTATCGCAAAAAAGGACACCCCCTGCCCCATCCGCGAAACCGCGCCGTGGAATGAGGTGCCGGTGCATCGGCCGGTGACCTGCCGCGCGCGCGACTACCGCGCCGGCACCCACATCGCGGCGCACAAGCACCGTCGACACCAGCTGGTTTATTCGATGTCCGGACTGATGGTGGTGCGGTCGGAAGTCGGCCGCTGGGTGGTGCCCTCCACCCGTGCCATCTGGATGCCGGCGGGCATGGCGCATGCGGTGGACTGCATCGCCGAGGTGCACATGCGCAGCCTGTACATCGAACCGGCGTTCGCCCCGCAGCTGCCCGCCGAGCCCTTCGCCGTGCAGGTGGCGCCGCTGCTGCGCGAACTGCTGCAGGCGGCCATCCTGATCGACGGACCGCATGAAGAAGACAGCCGCGACGGCCGCGTAGTGCGACTGATGCTCGATGAGCTGCACCGCATGGACGTATTGCCGTTGCACCTGCCCGAGCCCGTCGACCCGCGCCTGCACAGGATCTGCCAGCACATCCAGAAGCATCCCGGCGACGAGGCGACCCTGCAGGACTGGGCGCAGGCGTTGGCGATCGACGTCAAAACCATCCAGCGCCACTTCGCCAGCGAACTGGGCATGACCTTCGGCCAGTGGCGGCAACAGGCGCGCCTGCTGGCCGCGATGGAACGGCTTGCCCGCGGCGAGAAGGTGATCGATGTCGCGCTGGCGATGGGCTATGACAGCCCGAGTGCGTTCACCAGCATGTTCAAGCGCCAGCTGGGGCAGACGCCGGCAGCATTTTTCCGTTGATCGGTTGAACGGCATCCACGCATGGCGTGGATCTACTGCAGCGCAAACGAAAACGCCGGGCAGAGCCCGGCGCTGTCGTTCAACATGTCCGTTGACAGATCAGGACGTCATCCGATCCCAGAAGCCCTTGACGCCGTCGATGAAGGTCGCCGACTTCGGCGAATGCTTGCGCGCATCCTCGCCGTTGAAGGTGGCCTCGAACTGCTCCAGCAGCTTGCGCTGGTCGCTGGTGAGGTTGACCGGCGTCTCCACCACCACGCGGCAGTACAGGTCGCCTTCGCTGCGGCTGCGCACCGAGCGCACGCCCTTGCCGCGCAGGCGGAACAGCTTGCCGGTCTGGGTCTCGGCCGGAATGCGGATTTCCGCCTCACCACCGAGGGTCGCCACGCGCACGGTGTCGCCCAGTGCGGCCTGCGAAATGCGGATCGGCACTTCGCAGTGCAGGTCGTCGCCGTCGCGCTGGAAGATGTGGTGCTCACGCACGCGCACTTCCACGTACAGATCGCCCGGCGGCGTACCGGCCGGACCGGCCTCGCCCTCACCCGCCAGGCGGATGCGGTCACCGGTATCCACGCCTGCCGGTACCTTCACCGACAGCACCTTGTCTTCCTCGACACGGCCGTTGCCGTGGCAGGTCTTGCAGGGCTTGGCGATGATCTGGCCACGGCCGCCGCAGTTGTGGCAGGCCTGCTGCATGGCGAAGATGCCACGCTGGATGCGCACCTGGCCGCGCCCATGACAGACGTTGCAGGTCTCGACCTTGCCGTCTTCCGAGCCGCTGCCATCGCAGTCGCCACATTCGGCCAGGGTCGGAATCTCGATGCGGCGTTCGACGCCACGCACCGCTTCTTCCAGGTCCAGCTCCATCACGTAACCGATGTCGGCGCCGCGACGCGCCTGGCGCGGACCGCCGCCGCCGGCACCACCAAAGATGTTGCCGAAGATGTCACCGAAAATATCGTTCATGTCCGGGCCGCCCGGACCACCACCGCCACCGCCCATGCCGTGTTCGAACGCGGCGTGGCCATGGCTGTCGTACATGCGGCGCTTGTTGCCGTCGGACAGTACTTCGTAGGCTTCCTTGCACTCCTTGAAGGAGGCTTCGGCCGCCGCATCACCCGGGTTGCGGTCCGGGTGGAATTTCATCGCGCAACGACGATAGGACTTCTTCAGTTCTTCGTCGGTGGCGGTGCGGGCAACGCCCAGCACTTCGTAGTAATCGCGCTTGCTCATATCGTGGATCGCATTCCGGAAAGTCGGGATTCGTCAAAGCGGAAGAGCGGAACCAGGTCCGCTCTTGCGTCGGGCGCCCCGACACGCCAGAGGACGGTCAGGACCCTGATACGACAACGGGACGCTGGCAAGCAGCGTCCCGCGTCGGTCCGGATCAGGACTTCTTGTCGTCCTTGACTTCGGTGAACTCGGCGTCCACCACGTCATCCTGCGCCTTGCCCGCATTGCCGGCGTCGGCACCCGGGGCTGCACCGCCCTGGTCGGCCGAAGCGGCAGCAAACAGCGACTGGCCGGCTTCTTCCAGCACCTTCGACTTGGCTTCGATCTGTGCCTTGTCGTCACCCTTCATCGCGGTTTCCAGATCGGCCAGGGCCGCTTCAACCTTGCCGATCACTTCGCCACCGACCTTGCTGCCGTGCTCGGTGATCGCGCTGCGGGTGCCGTGGATCAGGGCATCGGCCTGGTTGCGGGCCTGCACCAGCTCCTGGAACTTCTTGTCTTCTTCGCGGTTGGCTTCCGCGTCGGCGACCATGCGTGCGATTTCTTCCTCGGACAGGCCCGAACCGGCCTTGATCTCGACCTTCTGTTCCTTGTTGGTCTTCTTGTCCTTGGCCGACACGTGCAGGATGCCGTTGGCGTCGATGTCGAAGGACACTTCCACCTGCGGCAGACCGCGCGGGGCCGGCTCGATGCCGGACAGGTCGAACTTGGCCAGCGACTTGTTGAAGCGGGCCTGTTCGCGCTCACCCTGCAGCACGTGCACGGTCACGGCCGACTGGTTGTCCTCGGCGGTGGAGAATACCTGCGAGGCCTTGGTCGGGATGGTGGTGTTCTTTTCGATGATCTTGGTGAACACACCGCCCATGGTTTCGATGCCCAGCGACAGCGGGGTCACGTCCAGCAGCAGCACGTCCTTGACGTCGCCGCCGAGCACGCCGCCCTGGATCGCAGCACCCAGTGCCACGGCTTCGTCCGGGTTGACGTCCTTGCGCGGTTCCTTGCCGAAGAACTCGGTGACCGCCTGCTGCACCTTCGGCATGCGGGTCTGGCCACCGACCAGGATCACTTCGCTGATGTCGCTCGAACGCAGGCCGGCGTCATTCAACGCGACGCGGCACGGCTCGATCGACTTCTTGATCAGCTCGTCCACCAGCGATTCCAGCTTGGCGCGGGTCAGCTTGATGTTCAGGTGCTTCGGACCCGACGCGTCAGCGGTGACGTACGGCAGGTTCACTTCGGTCTGCTGGGCGCTGGACAGTTCGATCTTGGCGCGCTCGGCAGCATCCTTCAGGCGCTGCAGGGCCAGCGGATCCTTGCGCAGGTCGATGCCCTGGTCCTTGTTGAACTCTTCAACCAGGTACTCGATGACGCGGTTGTCGAAGTCTTCGCCACCCAGGAAGGTGTCGCCGTTGGTGGCCAGCACTTCGAACTGCTTCTCGCCGTCGACGTTGGCGATCTCGATCACCGAGACGTCGAAGGTGCCGCCGCCCAGGTCGTACACAACGATCTTGCGATCCTTGTTGTCGCCCTTGTCCAGGCCATAGGCCAGCGCGGCCGCAGTCGGCTCGTTGATGATGCGCTTGACGTCCAGGCCGGCGATGCGGCCGGCGTCCTTGGTCGCCTGGCGCTGGCTGTCGTTGAAGTAGGCCGGCACGGTGATGACCGCTTCGGTGACCTTCTCACCGAGGAAGTCCTCGGCGGTCTTCTTCATCTTCTCCAGCACCTTGGCCGAGATTTCCTGCGGCGCCATCTTCTTGGCATCGCTGGTGGCCACCCAGGCATCGCCATTGTCATGGGCCAGGATGCTGTACGGGACGTGCGCGATGTCCTTCTGCACTTCGGCGTCGGTGAACTTGCGGCCGATCAGGCGCTTCACCGCGTAGAAGGTGTTCTTCGGGTTGGTCACGGCCTGGCGCTTGGCCGAGGCACCGACCAGGACTTCGCCGTCCTTGGTGTAGGCGACGATCGACGGGGTGGTGCGGTCGCCTTCCGAATTTTCGATGACGCGGGCCTTGCCGCCGTCCATGATCGCCACGCACGAGTTGGTGGTGCCGAGGTCGATACCAATGATCTTGCCCATGGGGGAGACTCCTTGAAGGATGTTGTTTTTGTCAGTCCGGCCGTTCGGCCGGTGGATGAATGGGATGTGGGGGAGGCTCGTGGAACATTCAAGCCACCCCTCGAACGCTGTGTTTCCGTTCGCCCAACACGTTCAGCGTCGGTCGTGCCGATGCCCCGTCCGGGGCGCGGACACCCTCGCCAGGCCGGGCCCGGCGCGCGGGGTCAATCGGCGGCAACCACCACCAGCGCCGGTCGCAGCAGGCGCTCGTTGAGCAGGTAACCCTTCTGGAACACGGTCACCACGCTGCCCGGGGCGGCGCCGGGGGCGGCGACCTGGCTGATCGCCTGGTGGTGTTCCGGGTTGAACGGCTGGCCGGTCGGGTCCAGCAGCACCAGGCCGTTGTCACCAGCAACCTTCAGCAGCTGCTTGTAGGTCAGCTCCAGGCCTTCGCGAAGCGGATGGGCATCGTCGCCGGCAGCCTTGAGGCCGGCATCGAGGCTGTCGAATACCGGCAGCAGCTCGCCCAGCAGCTTCTCGTTGGCGAACTTGCGCGCCTGCTCGATGTCGCGGGCCACGCGCTTGCGCTGGTTGTCCAGGTCGGCGCGCTCTCGCAGCGCTTCGGCCTTGACCTGCTCCACTTCGGCACGGAGCTGTTCGATCTGTTCGTTGACGCCCTCGGCGGCAGCTGCGTCGGCGGCGGCCTGCTGGGCGGCGATGTCTGGCTGATCTTGATTCATGTCTGGGTCCCTGGCGGTCACTCTCCGCCTCCACCCACCCTAGTGTGGGCGGGATGCTGCGTTTCAAGCGTCCGATGCACCCGGAGTTCGCCCGCCGGGCGAAAAGGCCGCACCGAGCACATCAGCGGTGGCCTGGACCAGCGGGATCATGCGGTCGTAGGCCATCCGTTTCGGCCCGATCACGCCCAGCACGCCCAGTACCTGGCCATTGGCGGTGTACGGCGCGGTGACCAGCGAGACGCCCTGCAGGGGCACCACGCCGGTTTCTTCGCCGATGAAGATGCGCACGCCGGGGGCCTGGATGGTCCGCTCCAGCAGCTGCAGGATCTCGCGCTTGCTGGAGAACAGCTCGAACAGTTCGCGCAGGCGCTCCAGGTCGGACAGGTCCTGCACCCCCATCAGGCGGGTCTGGCCGGCCACCAGCATGTCGTCGGCCGGCGGCTGCAGGGCCTGCTCGGCCAGCTCGATGCTGTGCGCCAGCACCTGTTCCAGCTCGGACCGCGCGTCGCGCAGCTCCAGCAGCAGGCGGGTGCGGATCTCGGCCAGTGGCAGCCCGGCGAAGTGGGCATTGAGGTAGTTGGCCACCTGCTCCAGCTGCCCCGGCGCGAAGTCCTGGCGGGTCTCGATCACCCGGTTCTGCACCTCGTTGTCGGCAAACACCAGGATCGCCAGCACCCGGCGCCCGTCCAGCGCCACGAAATCGATCTGGCGGAAGGCGAACTGCTCGCGGCGCGGGGCGCTGACCACGCCAACGAAATGACTCATCGCCGACAGCAGCTCCGAGGCGCTGCCGAGCAGGGCCTGGGTACTGCCGCCTCCGGCCAGCTCCTGACGCAGCCGGGCCAGTTCACCCTCGCCCGGCGGCTGCATCTGCAGCAGGCTGTCGACGAACACCCGGTAGCCATGCGCGGTCGGAATCCGGCCCGCCGAGGTGTGCGGCGAGGCCAGCAGGCCCAGGTCTTCCAGGTCGCCAAGGATGTTGCGGATGGTGGCCGGGCTGACCTCCAGGCCGGCCACGCGCGCCAGCGTCTGCGAGCCCACGGGTTCGCCGTCCTGGATGTAGCGCGCGATCAGCGTGCGCAGCAGGTGCCGCGCGCGCGGGGCAAGTTGGTCGGGAGAACCGTGCATGGAATCAACCTGTGAGACAGGGACATTAGATAATGGCGACGCATCCCCTTGGCAAGTCATTGGACGACCCCGCCGCGCGTGCTAGCGTTGCGCGGCTGCAGACACCCCCTTACCCATGCTCAGACATCTTTCAATCAAGGATTTCGCCGTCGTCCGCGCCACCGAACTGGAGTTCGGGCCGGGCATGACCGTGGTTTCAGGCGAGACCGGCGCGGGCAAGTCGCTGATGGTCGACGCGCTGGGCTTCCTGTCCGGCCTGCGCGCCGACAGCGGCGTGGTCCGCCACGGCGCGGCCCGGGCCGAACTGTCGGCCGAGTTCGCGCTGGACCAGCTGCAGGCCGCCCGCCAGTGGCTGGCCAGCAACGAGCTGGACGACGACGACCAATGCCAGCTGCGCCGCGTGATCCGCGCCGACGGCGGCTCACGCTCGTGGATCAACGGCCGCCCGGTCACGCTGGCGCAACTGGCCGACCTGGCCGGCCTGCTGGTGGAGATCCATGGCCAGCACGAGCAGCAGGCCCTGCTGACGCGTCCGTCGCAGCTGGCCCTGCTGGACGCCTATGCCCGCAACGAAAGCGAACGCCGCCAGGTGCGCCGTGCTGCCGCCACCTGGCAGGCGCTGGTCGATGAATCCCTGGCACTGTCGCAACAGGGCGATGTGAGTGACCGCATCGGCTTCCTCGAACACCAGCTGCGCGAACTGGACCGTGAGGATCTGGAACCGGAGTCGATCACCGCGCTCGGCGCCAGCCATCGCCGTCAGGCGCACGCCAGCGCCTTGTTGGCCGCCTGCCAGGCAGCTTCGGACCAGCTCAACGGCGACGAAGGCCACTCGGCGCTCGATCTGCTGCAGCAGGTGCGGCATGAACTGGCCAGGGTGGCCGAACATGACCCGCGCCTGGGCGATGTCGATGCCTTGATCGACAGCGCCTCCATCCAGCTGCACGAAGCCCTGGCCCTGCTCGACCGGGTGCATGACGACCTGGACGCCGATCCGGACCAGTTCGAGGAGAATGAGCGCCGTCTGGGCCGCCTGCACGATCTGGCCCGCAAGCACCGCGTGCCGATGGACGAGCTGGGTATGCAGCGCGAGCGCATGCACGCCGAAGTGGAACAGCTGCGTGGCGCCGACGAGCGCCTGCAGCGGCTGGCCGGCGAGATTGAAAAGGCCGCAGCGGCTTGGCGCGTCGAGGCCGCGGTGCTGACCAGCAGCCGCCGCACCGCTGCTGCCGAGCTGTCGGCCACCACCACCGGCATCATCGCCGAGCTGGGCATGGGCGGCGGCCAGTTCCTGATCGAACTGGAGCCGCAGGACAGCGGCAAGCCGGACCCGCAGGGCGCCGAGCGCGTTGAATTCCTGGTGGCGGCCAATGCTGGCCAGCCACCGCGTGCGCTGCGCAAGGTCGCTTCCGGTGGCGAGCTGTCACGCATTTCGCTGGCCATCGAAGTGGCCGCGCTCGACCTCGACGCGGTACCGACCATGGTGTTCGACGAAGTCGACTCCGGCATCGGTGGCGCGGTGGCCGATATCGTCGGGCAGAAGCTGCGCGCCCTCGGCGAGAAGCGTCAGGTGCTGTGCGTGACCCACCTGCCGCAGGTCGCCTCCAAGGGTCACGCGCACTACCGGGTCAGCAAGGCGCCGGTGGAAGGCATGACCCAGAGCGCGGTGGAGAAGCTGGACACCAAGGCGCGCGAGGAAGAGCTGGCGCGCATGCTCGGTGGCGTGGAAGTGAGCAAGGAAGCTCGCGCCGCCGCGCGCAAGCTGCTGCAGGCCTGAGGCTGGTGGCGCCGAGCGTGGGCTCGGCTCTACAGGAATCTCGAACGGAACCGACGTGTAGAGCCGAGCCCATGCTCGGCTTCCGCGCGGTAGCGCGGCGCATGTCACCCCAGCGGTCGCGCCAGATCCACCGTTTCCACCAGGAAATCGAGGAACGCGCGCACCCGCAGCGGCAGGTACCCCCCCTGCCCCAGGAACACGGCGTGCACCTCTTCCAGGTCGCCCGGGTTGGCGTCCTCCAGCACCGGCAACAACCGCCCTGCCGCGATGTCGGCCTGCACCTGGAACGCGGCCAGACGGGCCATGCCCAGCCCGCCCAGCACCAGCTGACGCAGTGCATCGCCATTGCTGGCGCGCGCATTTCCGCTGGGCAGCACCCGCTGCTCCTGCCCATCCTGCAACAGCGGCCAGCCCTGCACCGACCGTGCGTGGCCGATATCCAGCCGGTTGTGCGCCAGCAGCGCCTCGACATTGCCCGGCAATCCGTGTCGTGCCGCATAGGCCGGTGCCGCCACGATCATCATCCGCGTTGCCCCCAGCCGGCGTGCGACCAGGCTGGAGCTCTTCAGCGGACCGGCCCGCACCGCCACGTCGGTACGCTGCTCCAGCAGATCGATCACCTCGTCGGTCAGGGTCAGGTCCACCCCCACCTGCGGGTGCCGCTGCAGGAATTCCGGCAGCAGTGGCAGCAGGAAGTGCTGGCCGAACGGCACGTTGGCATTCACCCGCAGCCGCCCGCGCGGCTCGGCGTGGGCGCTGGCGCAGCGTTCGGCTTCTTCCAGATCAGCCAGCACGCGCAGGCCGCGCTCATAGAACGCACACCCCTCCGGGGTCAGCTGCAGCTGGCGGGTGGAACGCTGCAGCAGGCGCGTCCCCAGCCGCTGTTCCAGCCGCGCAACCAGCTTGCTGACCGCCGACGGCGTCATCTCCAGGCTGCGGGCGGCAGCGGAAAAGCCGCCGGTCTCGATCACCCGCACGAACACTTCCAGTTCGCCGGATCGGTTGATGTCGGTGCGTGCCATGGCAATGAATTTGATTCACAGATGATTGTCCATGCGCAGTCTAGTTCACAGGTGAGCGCGGACGCACCATGGCCGTCCCTGCCACCGGGTCACTCCCATGAATCGCTTGAGCCAGCTGACCGCCACCGCCCTGCTTGCCCTGTCCGGCGCCGCCGCCGCATCACCTGCCCCGCACTGGGTCGCCAGCTGGCAAGCCAGCCCGCAGCCGGTGTGGGGCAGCGATTTCCTGTTTCCCACCCTCATCCCCGGCCAACTGCAGGACCAGACCTTCCGGCAGAGCGCGCGCCTCAGCCTGGGCGGGCCGCGCCTGCGGGTCCGGCTGAGCAATGCCTATGGCACCCGGCCGTTGAAGATCGGCGCTGCCAGCGTGGCCGCACATACGGGTGATACACCGCAGCCGCTGCGCTTCGACGGCCAACCCGGGGTCGTGATCGGGCCGGGGCAGGACCGCCTGAGCGATCCGCTCTCCCTTCCCACGGCTGATCGGCAGGCCTTACAGGTGGACGTGTACCTGCCTGACCCCACGCCGCTGCAGACCTTCCATTGGGAGGGCAGGCAGACCAGCTGGATTGCGCCGGGCGACCAGCATCGCCTGCCTGCATTGCACGGCGCCAGCAGTACCACGGCCCGCCTGCTGTTGTCTGGCATCGAAGTCGAGGCTGCGGCCAGCGCGCGCAGCGTGGTGGTGGTCGGCGATTCAATCACCGATGGCGCCACCGCCAGCCTCGACCAGGACCAGCGCTGGACCGATCACCTCGCCGCGCGGCTGGCACCAGAAGGTGTAGCGGTGGTCAATGCCGGCATCTCCGGCGGTCGCCTGCTGCGCGATGGCATGGGCGAATCGGCCTTGGGCCGCTTCCAGCGTGATGTGCTCGATCAGCCCGGCGTCGCCAGTGTGATCGTGCTGATCGGCATCAACGACATCAGCTGGCCGGGCACCGCCTTTGCCCGCGACGAGACGCGGCCGACCCTGGCCGAGCTGCAGGCCGGCTACCGCGACCTGGCCAAGCGCGCCCATGCCCGCGGCCTGCGCATCCTCGGTGCGACCCTGACGCCGTTTGCCGGTGCCCTGCCCGGCACACCGCTCGACGACTACTACGCCCCTGGCAAGGACGCCCTGCGCCAGCAGCTCAATGCCTGGCTGCGCACGGACGGTCCGTTTGATGCGGTAATCGAGCTCGACACCGCCCTGCGCGATCCGGCCGATCCCTCAAGGATGGCGGCGGCCTATGACTCCGGCGACCACCTGCACCCGGGCGATGCGGGGAACCGGGCGATGGCCGAGGCGGTGGATCTGGAGGTTCTGATGGCGCCATCCACGCGTGGCGTGGATCTACGCTGACAAACGAAAAACCCCGGGCATGCCCGGGGTTTCGTCGCAATCGGCTGGCTGCGGGGCTTACTTGCGCTTCTTGCGCACGTACAGCACCAGGGAGTGCTCTTCCAGCTCGTAGCCGTGATCGGCGGCGATCTTGCGCTGCAGCTCTTCGATCTCGGTGCTTTCGAACTCGATGATCTTGCCGCTGTCCACGTCGACCATGTGGTCGTGGTGGCCGCCGCGGTCGAGTTCGTAGACGGCCTGGCCGCCTTCGAAATTGTGCTTGAGCACGAGGCCGGCAGCCTCGAACTGGGTCAGCACCCGGTACACCGTGGCCAGGCCGATCTCGTCGCCATGCTCCAGCAGCTGGCGGTAGATGTCTTCGGCGGTCATGTGGTGCTGGGCATTGCGCTGCTCGAGCAGCGCCAGGATCCGCATCCGCGGATGGGTCACCTTCAGGCCGACTTTACGCAGGTCGTGGGTTTCCATAGGTCTCCGTTCATTGGCGATTTAGCGCCAGCTGCCTCGGATTGGGTCGCGGTGGCACGCCGGGAGTGTATCATCGGATTGATTTCCCCAACCGCCAGTCCCGATGCGCAATCTCCTGTTGGTCGCCGCCGTTGCCTTGTCCACCACCGGGTGCGGCATCATCTACAAGCAACCCATCTACCAGGGCAACCTGATCCGGGAAGATGCCGTGGCCAAGCTGCAGGTCGGGCAGAGCAAGCAGCAGGTCAACGCCCTGCTGGGAACCCCCTCGGTGCCGGACCCGTTCCACGCCCAGCGCTGGGACTACACCTCGACCGAGCGCGTGAACCGCCTGGGCCGTACCGACGTGAAGAATTTCGTCGTGTACTTCGAAAATGATGTGGTCACCCGTTGGGATGGCGATTACTTCCCGGCCAACGACAAGGCCCTTGCCCAGCAGACCGTGCGCCAGTTCGGCCGCAATCTGCCGAAGGACAAGAAGAAGAAGGGCGGCCGCTGAGCCACCCTGCCCGTCCTTCGGGACGGGTCTTGAGGATCATCCGCCGCGCGCACGTCGCCGGCGGTTGTCCTTCGGGTCGGCCTGCAGGACACGCAGCAGCTCCACACGATCACCATCCAGCAGCACCTGCTGCGGCCGCGCCAGCACGCCATGCACCGCAGCAGCCGGACAATCGGCACTGCCTTCGAGCCCGGCCGCTGCCACCGCATCAGCCACGGTCGCCCCTTCCTCCAGCTGCAGCCGGCGCGACAGCACCTGTTGTGGCCAGGCCAGCACGACCTCGACCTCGATCATCGTTCAGCCCTCGTCGGCGACGCGGACGAAATCGTTGACCATGCGATCGGCCAGCCCCTGGAAGCCGATCGCCAGCGCCGGGCCCAGCAGGCGTGAACTCGGCTCGAAGTCCAGAGTGAGGGTGACCTTGCAGGCATCTTCAGCCAGGGCATGGAACTCCCAGCGGCCGTGCAGTTGCTTGAAGGGCCCCTCGCGCAGCTGCATGTCGATGCTGTGCGGGCGCTGCAGGGTGTTTTCGGTCTGGAACCAGGTACTGAACGAACCCAGGCCCAGGTCCAGGCGAGCGACCAGCCGGTCTTCGCCCTGCTCGAGGATGCGGGCGTCGGAGCACCAGCGGAAGCGGCGCGGATAGGCCTGGACATCGTTGACCAGATCGAACATGCGCGCGGCCGAATGTTCGACCAGGGCACTGCGGCGGATAGTAGGCATGAATACAGGACGCTTCGGCAATCGACCGGGCGGGCCCGAATCGGAGACAATACGGAAATGAGCAAGAACACCGGCAAGGATAAAGCAAAGAGCGCGACGGCCAACAAGACCATCGCGTTGAACAAGCGTGCCCGTCACGAGTACCACATCGAAGACCGCTTCGAAGCCGGCCTGGCTCTGCAAGGCTGGGAAGTGAAGTCGATCCGCGCTGGCCGCGGCAACATCGTCGACGCCTACGCCTATGTGAAGGATGGCGAGATCTTCCTGATCGGTGCGCAGATCACCCCGCTGATCCAGGCCTCCACCCACGTGGTGGCCAACGACCGGCGCGAGCGCAAGCTGCTGCTGCACCGGAGCGAGATCGACAAGCTGGTCGGCAAGGTCGAGCGCGATGGCTACACGATCGTGCCCACCGCCATGTACTGGAGCAAGAACAAGATCAAGCTGGAAGTGGCGCTGGCCAAGGGCAAGCAGACCCACGACAAGCGCGATGCCGCCAAGGACCGTGACTGGGCGATCGAGAAGCAGCGGGTGATGCGTCGCGGCAACCGCGACGCATAAGGACGCCGGCCCGCTTTCGTGTAGAGCCGAGCCATGCTCGGCTTCGGCAAGGAAGCAGCCGAGCGCAGGCTCGGCTCTACAAGACGCTGATCAGCCCGCCAGCAGGCCCTGCCCGCGCAGGCGCGGGGACAGCGCCGCGTGCATCACCGCCAGGTGCATCACCACCGACAGCTCCGGGGCATGGCGATCATCGCCGGCCCGCCACTGTTGTGCCAGCCGGGCAGCGTCGACGGGCAACAAGGCCAGCAACTGGGCATCATCCAGCGCATCGGCGGAGGCCTGCAGCTGCCGGGCCAACTGCCGCGACTGCCACACGTGCACGCCAATGCTCAGGCTTGCCAGCGACATCAGGGTCAGGGCCAGGCCATGTTCGAACCACTGTGACAGCACATCCGGACCCCACAGGAGTGCGGCCAGTACCGCCAGGGCCGGCAGCCGCCAGCCCAGCCAATGGAAGCGGCCACGCCGAGGCCAATGCACCACCACCGCACTGGCGATCAGCGCGGCTGCCGCCGTGGCCGGCAACTCGGTTGCCCAGGTTGCAGTCAACAACACCGCCAGCACCGCCCAGACCCAGCCGGGCGGCAGTGCCCGCCGCTGGTAATCGGCCCCTACCGGGCCAACCAGCTGACGCAGGCTGCGTTGTTGCATTGCTTCGGTCACCGGCCGTCTCCGTCTCTGTGCTGGCTCGAATGGTCGTGGCCAGTGTGTCGCAAATTCGTGCCAACGACGTTAGCAATCCGCTATGACGGAAGCTCTACAACATGTTGCGGATTGACGTGGGAACGGCTGGGCGGGCCGGGTGACTGTTCAGGCTTTTTGGCGTAGCATGTGCAGTGTTAGGCAGGTACTGATCGTGGCAACACGGAATAGGCCTTGTACCTTGCAGTACTTGAAGAAACCGGGGGTGCATTGGTTTCGACGGGGGTTGTGAAGTCGCCTGGCGCATGCCGAGGGGGTAGCTTTCCTCGTAAATCCAGCTGCAAAACTCTAGTTGCCAACGACGACAACTACGCTCCGGTCGCCCTCGCAGCCTAAAAACTGCGGTGCGTGACCTTCTGCCGACTTAGGCGGAGCCTCGAAACTGCTTGTGTCCATGCTCGCAGCGTAGAGTCATTATCATGGAATCGCGCTGGGCGGCTGCCTGTCAGTCCGGCACAAGAACACAACAGGCTGGTCCTTGGATGCGCTTTGCACGCCGTGCTGTCCCGGGATGAGATTCAACGGTGAGCTAAGCATGTAGTGCTGGGGATGGAGTGCCTTCGGACGGCGGTTCAATTCCGCCCACCTCCACCATTTGTACCGCCCTTCGGGGCACGAAAAGCCAGATCTCCCGTCGATTGGGGTCTGGCTTTTTTGTTGGCTACATCAGGTCCAGAACTGCCGCCTCGACAGGGAGAAGCACCGTGGCGTTGATGAACAGCTCCGAATGCAGTTGCAAGGCACGCAGCGATACGACGACCTGCCCACTCTGCGATGCAGGCGCCCCGCCGGCCATTCAGCGACCGATCGACACCGTCTATGCGGCACCGGTATCGCAATCCCTGCCGATCGCAAGGAACCGGGCAATCTACATCCTCCTCGCCCTGTTCCTGGGCATTTTCGGTGCCCACAACTTCTACGCCGGCTACCACGGACGTGCGATCTGCCAACTACTGATCACGCTGCTGTTGGGCTGGCTCCTGATCGGCGTGATGATCAACGGTCTATGGGCGCTGGTGGAAATGATCACGGTGGAAACCGACGCCTCTGGCGTGCAGATGGTGTAATCCTTGGCCCCAAGAGGAACTGCCATGGATCTCGAGAGAATCGACGTTGTTTGCTGGCTCGACCAGATCCTGGATCAGGACCCGGCAACCTTCGAAGACGCCTACTGGGGTCTTCGACCGGCCGCGGCCATTGCAGTACCGCACCTGCTAGCCCGCCTGCCGACCGTGCACGATGGTCACTCGCGCGGAAAACTGCTGGAACTGCTCGGCGAATCAGGCGACAGCACCGTCATCCCGACCCTGCGGGCTGAGCTGCAGCATCCGCTGGAGGAGGTGCGCAACTGGGCGCAACTGGCCTTGGATGCCCTTGATCGGGGAACCTCCTGGCAGCCTAACGAGGGGGCCTAGCCGACAACGCCGCCCTGCCCCACACTTCCGGCTGTCTGCCGGACTCCGTTCCAGCGCCCACGCTCTTCCTCGACACACAGAAGGATCTGCAATGAACACCCCGCTGATCGCCCTGCTGCTGGGCCTGGCCGTATCGACCGCCGCTGTTGCCGCACCTCCTGCTTCCAGCACCGCTGCACTGGAAGCTCTGCTGGCCTGCAAGGCCGGCTCCGATTTCACCGAAGCACAGGTGGAGCAGGCATTCCATGCCGCCGGACTGACCCGCGATCCCGGCAGCGTGTTCGAGCCGAAGGACAAGCCGGTGGCGTTGTTCGGAGGCACCGTGGCCAGCGCGGACGTGAGCATTTCCAAGCCCTACAAGAGCCTGCATGTGTATCTGAAGGGTGTCGATCACCAGCGTTTGGCCCGATCCTGGGGTGTGACGACGGTCAACGAGGAGGCCGAGACCGAAGCGCCCTCCTACCTCAAGAAGGTTGATGCCACGCACACCTTGCATGTGGGGGCCGCTGACGACTACGAGGGCTATTCGGCCTCAGTGACCTGCCAGATCCATCCGTGACCGGACCGATGATCAACTGAAGAGCCGGCCCGGGCGCTACAACCAACGCCGGGCCTGCTGCCGGTACGCGTTGTACTGGGCGCCGAAACGCTCGCCAAGAACGCGCTCTTCCGGATGGATCTGAAAGCGCGTGATGTACAGGACAAACAACGGCACCACTGCGAGTGCCAAGAGGTTCTGCAGATACAGCATGCCTCCGAGCAGGAACGCGGCTTGCCCCAGATACATGGGGTTGCGCGTATAACGATAGACCCCTCTGGTGATCAGAGCCGTGGATGACGCCGGCTGCATCGGATTGACCGTGGTACCCGCGCGCTGGAAGGCCAACTTGGGCAACAGGTTCATCAGCAGCCCAACGATCATGACTGCCACCGCGACCCACCACGGCGTTGGCAATTCCGCTGCGGGCAGCCAGCGGCTGATGCCGAGACCGAGCAGACCGCACAGCAGCATTAAAAGAGGTGGGGGAATACGGGTTTCCAGCAATCGCATCGGTCGTCCCGGCGTCGGATGTCCGAACCAGTGTCACACGCCGACGCTGGCCCCACACGTCGGCCCGCAATGACCCAGCTGAGCCCTGCTTCCGCGTTGACACGCCTGCCGCTAGAGTGGCGCCAGCGCAGGGAGTCCACATGGCAAGAACAGGCATCGGCTTCATCGGCCACACCACCTTCATCCTCATTGCCCTGCTCACGCTGAGCGGGTGCGCGACGCTGCGCCAGTTCGGCCCATCGGTGCAGGTGGGCACGGTCACGCCGGGCCAATACATCGCGCTCAAGCGCGGTGACATCCTCACCAGCGGCAAGCTCAGCGCGGCCACCACCGAGACCCTGCGCGTGGCAGGCCTGGACGAAG
Organism: Stenotrophomonas sp. 82F1; assembly: GCF_056861525.1. Classification (NCBI taxonomy): domain Bacteria; kingdom Pseudomonadati; phylum Pseudomonadota; class Gammaproteobacteria; order Lysobacterales; family Lysobacteraceae; genus Stenotrophomonas; species Stenotrophomonas sp. 82F1. The sequence goes on along the minus strand of NZ_JBSPUD010000016.1, from coordinate 73,938 downwards.
GCGCCTGCGCCAAGCCGGGGCTGCCGTGCATCGAGGCGATGGAGGCCAGCATCGTCGTCCGCGAGGAAGACAAGCGCTCGTCGCTGGCCGAGCTGTGGGTGCAGTACGCGATGACGATGCCGGCGCCGAAGCGCGAATCGGCGTCGGTGGCGCGCAGCAAGGCCGCGGCTGCCCAGCCCGACCCGACCTTGCAACCGCGCCTGGATGCGTGGATGCAGATCGCACGGCAGTCCTATGCGTATCTGTTCTTCACCGAACGCACCGCCAACCAGCGTGGCTTCGAAGACCGCCAGACCCAGGTACGCGACTACTACAACCTGGCCGTGCAGGAATCCGCCGTGCTGCTGTTCGAGGCCTACTCGAGCAAGCAGGTACGCAACGACAACGGGCGGTTCCAGCTGGGCCGCTGGACCTTCGTGCTGGCGCCTGCCGATGACGGCGCGGCAGCGGACACGCGCGAACCGATCGAACTGGTACCGGCTGCATCGATGTCCTTCACCGGCACCCTGCGCAGCGTGCATCGACGCGATGGCTTCGGTGCCGAGCTCGTGGCGGTGATGGCCGACCCGGCCAGCACAGGACTGGCGGCGGCCGCTGCAGGCACCGCACCGGCGACCGAGCGCGACTGGAGCGAGATGCCGTCGCCGTCGATGACTGTGCTGCTGCGCTTCTCGGGAAAGAACCTGTGGGAAGTGCTGCACGACGACGAGCCGGAACTGGAGATCCACGACCCCTACCAGGTGGCGGTGGTGGAACTGCATGGCGAGCAGGTGCCGCTGGCGGCGAACTTCACCGCCGGCTACGCGCTGTGGCTGGCCCGCTCCAACTTCAGCCGGCAATCGCTGCGTACATTGTTCGGTGGCAAGGGCGGCATCGAAAAACCGCACCTGTTCATGATGCAGCCGTACGATCCGAACCGCCGCGTGCTGCTGATGATCCATGGCTTGGCCAGCAGCCCGGAAGCGTGGGTGAACGTGGCCAACGAACTGATGCGCGACGATGAGATCCGCGGCGATTTCCAGATCTGGCAGTTCTACTACCCGACCAACATGCCGATCGCGCTCAGCCACGATGAGATCCGGCGGATCCTGCACGACACGCTGCGGCACTTCGACCCGAGCGGCCAGGCGCTCGCCTCGCACGACATGGTGGTGGTCGCCCACAGCATGGGCGGGGTGATTTCGCGGCTGATGGTGTCCTCCTCCGGCGACCATCTGGTCGATACCCTGTTGGCGACCGCGCAGATGACCCCGGCGCAGCGCGAACTGCTGCGTACGAAGGGCGCACCGGTGCTGACATTCAAGCCGGAGCCGGAAATCTCGCGGGTGGTGTTCATCGCTACCCCGCATCGCGGCACCGATGTCGCCGGCACGCGCCTGGGACGCTGGCTGGGCCGCTTCGTGCGCCTGCCGCTGACCGTGCTGGAGGATGTCGCAACGTTTGCAAACGACGGCAAGGTCGAGCGCAACGACGACAAGCACGGCTACCAGATGAACAGCATCCAGAACCTGGACAAGGACGATGCCTTCGTCAAGGCCGTGGCCGATCTACCGATATCGCCGAAGGTGCGTTACCACTCGATCATCGCGCGCACCCAGGCCGAAGGTCCGCTGGAAAAGACCGACGATGGACTGGTGCCGTACTGGAGTTCGCACCTGCCACATGCCGTTTCGGAAAAGGTGATCGTGTCCGGTCACAGCGTGCAGGAAGCTACGCCCGCCATCGTCGAGCTTCGCCGCATCCTGCATGAGGACATGGAGGTCCATCCTCTGCCGGCGAAGTAGCACACGAAATCCAGCAACCCTGGCCCGCGCTTTTCCGACCGGGCCACCAACAACGAGGCAATGGAATGCATATCTCAACACTGGTCGAACTGCTCGGCAGCAAAGGCTCGGATGCTCATCTGCAGGCATGGTTCGCACAGCACGGTATCGGCAAGCCGCCGGCCACGATCAGCGCGAACCAAGGGCAGAAGTCAGTCAAGGACAAGCTCCACGACATGGAGTTCTACTTTGCCTTCGACATCATCAACGATCGCTTCTATCCGCCCACCAGCGGAGCGCGTGGCAGCCTGCTGAGCCACTTCAAGTCCGCCACCCTGTTCAGTCGCCGGCCCAAGGGCAATCCGCCAAAGCCCGAAGGCTTCTGGGACGGATACGTGCAGCCTGCAGCCACACTCCAGGACTGCCTGGCGTATTTCAACGGCCTGATGAAAGAATTCGGCGATACGGTCTACTTTGAAAAGCCGCTGACCGGGGACGTGGAAATCAAGCTCTGGTTCTGCAAGCGCAGGCAGCGCGTGGACACCATCCAGCTCAATCTGCGCGAGGACCGCGAGTTCATCGGCCATCATGATTTCGACCCTGGCAATGAACACAACACCACCCCGCAGGCGGCAACGCTGGTACTGAAGTGGTTGTTCGATCGCCGACACCTGCGGGTGCCGCAGGCACTCTACGAGGCCGGGCTGGAGGACGATCACCAATCGATCCTGCGCTTTGCCGATCAACATCTCGGCAACCACGTCTGGGCAGGCCAGCTTCACGATTCACCTGCACTGCGCAGCCTGCTGGCCCACACCAGGACCACCCGCCCCCTGCAACTGGACAACGGCAGCTCGCTGCACCTGTTCGACAAGTGGCTGTACCTGAAGGCGGGCGGGGCATGGGAACGGCATCAGGCCCTCTACAACGACGACACACTGGTGGACTGGAGTGCGAGCGTGGATGCATTCGAGCGCGCGGTGGTGCTTGATGCCGCACAGCGACAGGCCTTCCTGGCACTGCTGGACGACGCCTATCAGCGGGTTCAGCAAGCGCAGCCTGCCTGATCGCATTGGGGGAAATCCCTCATCGTGCGTACGCATCGCTCTGGCTAAGCTGACCACTCTCTTCCGCAGGAGGTCCACATGAACACCTCAGAGCCCAGCCGCCAGCCCAGCCCCGATCCGGCCGAGCGCGATGCGTTTTTCCCGTCGCCGTACTCGCTGTCCCAGTTCACTTCGGCAACCACCGATCTGTCCGGCGCGGACTATCCCGATGCCCGCCGTGACGGACGCTGGAAGGTGCTGATGATCGCCGCCGACGAACGCTATCTGCCGACCGCCAACGGCCATCTGTTCTCGACCGGCAACCATCCGGTGGAGACGCTGCTGCCGATGTATCACCTGCACAAGGCCGGTTTCGGGATCGACGTGGCCACGCTGTCGGGCAACCCGGTGAAGTTCGAGTGGTGGGCGTTCCCAGGCGAGGACCGCGAGATCGGCGGACTGTACGAGCGCTACGAATCGCGCTTCCGCCAGCCTCTGCAGCTGGACGACGTGGCGGCCGCGCTCGATGCCGGCTCGGACTATGCCGCGGTGTTCATCCCCGGCGGTCACGGCGCCTTGATCGGCCTGCCCGAGAGTCGCGCGGTGAAGGCCACCCTGCAGTGGGCGATGGACCATCAGCGCCACATCATCACCCTCTGCCACGGCCCGGCCGCGCTGCTGGCGGCGGGCGTGGATGAAGCCGATGGCGGTTCATTGTTCCGTGGCCATCGGATCTGCGCCTTCCCCGATGCAATGGATCGGCAGACCCCGGATATCGGCTACATGCCCGGTCAACTGCCCTGGTTCTTCGGTGAGCGTCTGGCCCAGCAGGGCGTGCAGATCGTCAACGAGGGCATCGACGGCAGCGTGATGCAGGACCGTCTGCTGCTGACCGGCGACAGCCCGCTGGCGGGCAATGCGCTGGGCAAGCTGGCCGCGCGCACCCTGCTGGATGCGCTGGCCACGCGCTGATCGACATGGACAGCGTGGTGCCGTCATTGCTGGTGCTGGAGCGCGCGCGTTCGCTGGCGGCGGTCGGCGCGTTGCTGCGCAGCACCGGCGCGCCGCTGGGCTATGACCGCACGCTGATGTTCGCCACCGGCACCGATCTGGAACGCGGCGCGCAGCGCCTGTACTGGATCGATGGCGATTGGTTCGGTGAGGCCGCCAGCACTGACATGGCGCACTACCTGCATGCGTGCCCGGTCAATCGCCATGTGCTGGACAGCGATGCGCCCTTCCTCTGGAGCAAGCAGCAAGGCGTGCGCGGCGAGCGCTACCAAGTCGTGCGGCAACCGCGGGGCGAAGGACTGCACGGCCTGCAGGTGCCGGTGTTCGGTGCAACCGGCCTGGAAGGGGCGGTCAGCTGGGGCGGGCGCACGATCGACGCATCTCCATCGGCACGGTTGCTGCTGGAGCTGATCGGCACCGCCGCCTTCCGTGCGGCGCATCGGCTTTCTGTCGCCCCGGCGGTCGTGCCTGCCGGCACACTCAGCGCGCGCGAGCGCGAGGTCCTGCGCTGGGTTGCCGCCGGTCGTCGCCAGGCCGACATCGCTGCCACCCTTGGTCTGTCCGCGCGCACCGTGGAAAACCACCTGCGCAGGGCACGCCAGCGGCTGGGCGTGGCGACCACCGCACAGGCAGTGCGGGCCGCCGGCCGGCGCGGTGAGATCGGCGACTGAATCCAGGAGCAGTGGCTGCGGCGGGCGCACGGAAATCGCCCGCTCCGGCATACCGCCGCCCCTGGCTTCCATGGCATCCTCCATGAAACCGCTTTCATGGAATGGAGGGATTCCACGATGTTGTCACGCTTCCGCACGTCCGCGCTCTGCGCACTCCTGGCGTTTGCACTGCCTGCCGTCACCTGGGCAGCCTCGCCCGCGCCGCTGAAGGTGATGTCCTTCAACGTGCGTACGCCGGCCGATACCGACCCTGGCAAGCGCTGGGAAGATCGCCGCGATGCCATGGTCAAGGTGATCCAGCAGGCACACCCGGCCGTGATCGGTACCCAGGAACTGGTGCTGGAACAGGCCAACTACCTGGCCGAGCAGCTGCCCGACTATCGCTGGTTCGGCGAAGGCCGCCGCGGCGGCAGCGGCGACGAGCACATGGGCGTGTTCTACGACAGCAAGGTGCTGGCGGTGGAGCAGTCCGGCAACTTCTGGCTGTCCGATACACCTGACGTTGCGGGCAGCATCAGCTGGGGCAACCTGTTCCCGCGCATGGTCACCTGGGCGGTGTTCCGCCGCCTGGATGATGGCCGTCGCTTCTACTTCATGAACACCCACCTGCCCTACCGCGACGAAGACGAACCGCGGCGGATCAAGGGCGCCGAACTGATCGCCACGCGCGTGGCCGCACTGCCTTCCGATCTGCCGGTGGTGCTGACCGGCGATTTCAACAGCGAGCCCGGCGGCGGCACCTATCAGGCCTTCACCCGGGTGCTGCAGGACACCCGTCGCCAGGTCAAGTCGCCGCAGGGTCCGCGCCTGACCTTCCACAACTTCACCGGCACGGCGACCGCCGAGCTGGACTGGGTGCTGGTGCGCGGCTTCCACGCGCGCAGCTTCCTCACCGATGACCGCCGCATCGACGGCGTGCTGCCCTCCGACCACTTCCCGCTGGTGGTTGAGCTGGACTGGCCGAAGCCCTGAGCACTGCAGCGGCCCTCGCTACGGCGGGGGGCGCTTGCCCAGCAGGCGGTACAACGCCTGGTGCTGGTCGCGCGCCTGGCAGATGCGTGCGCCGACGGCGAGGAACACCGCAATGCCGACAAGGCCGACCCCCAGCATGGAATCGGGCAGGCGCAGGAAGCCGATCACCGCAGCCATTGCCGCCAGTACCAGCACCACCACCACGGCCACCGACAGCCCGGCCCCCGGCAAGCCGGGATCGCCAAGCAGCGTCCGTTGGGCCGATTGCTTCTGTTCGCTCATGTCCTGTCCTCCCGTGTTTCCCCCACTAGTTACACGGTGGGCGGCACTTCCGGCAGAGTCAGAAACGTCATGGCGGCGAGAACGCGCGCGGCGGCACACGCGCTACCCTGCCAGCACCCTCATTGAGCGGAGACGGCACATGACCCATCGCAGCCGACTGGCCGGATTCATCATCGATTGCCAGGACACGCCTGCCGCAGACAGTGCCCGCTTCTGGGCCGCAGCGCTGGGCCTGCAGGCTGGGCCCGCCCGTGGCGAAGGCGACGCCGAGTACGCCGACCTGACAGGTGCGCCGGCAGGCTTGAACGTGGAGGTGCAGCGGGTCGATCACCCGTCGCGGGTGCACCTGGATATCGAAAGCGACGACATCGACGCCGAAGCCGAACGGCTGGAAACGCTCGGTGCGCGCCGGGTCGGTTTCGTCAAACGCTGGTGGGTGATGGAAGCGCCCACCGGTCATCGTTTCTGCATCGTGCGCATGCGCGACCCCGATGCCCCGGCCAACCTCTGGCCGTAGCGAAAAAAGGGACGGAAGCTGATGCTCCCGTCCCCTGCCGATCAGCGCGCCTGGGCCACGCTCGGCGCCTGTGGTGACTGGCCCCAGCCACCCAGTGCCTTGTACACGCCCACCACGCTGACGTTGACCTCCGATTCGGCGGCCGCCAGTGCATCATCGGCCACCAGTTGCGTGCGCTGCGCGTCAAGCAGGGTCAGGAAGTCTTCCGAGCCCTCGCGGTAGCGGATCTGCGCCAGCGATTCGGCACGTCGCGCCGCCTGCGCCTGCTCGACCACGATGGCCAGCCGCGCCTGCTGCTTGGAGTAGCGGGTCAACGCGTTTTCGGTGTCTTCCAGCGCCAGCAGCACCGCCTGTTCGTACTGCGCGGCCACGCCCTCGGCCTCGGCCTTGCTGGCACGCAGGCGTGCCTTGACCGTACCGAAGTCGAATGCCGCCCAGCTCAGCGACGGAGTCAGCGACCAGGCCTTGTTGTTGCCGTTGACCAGGCCACTGGCATCGCCACCGAGGAAGCCGACGAAACCAGACAGCGACAGCCGCGGGAACAGATCGGCGGTGGCAACACCGACACGCGCGGTGGCGGCAGCCAGGCGACGCTCGGCCACCCGCACGTCGGCACGCTGACGCAGCAGTTCGCGGGTATCGCCCAGCGGCAATGCCTTGGCAAACGCCGGTACTTCGTGCGGTGCCAGCATGGCCGTCAGCACTTCCGGGCGCTGCCCAAGCAGGACGGCAAGCCGGTTGCGCGACTGCGTCTCGGCCACTTCCAGCAGCGGGATGTCGGCTTCGATGGCCTTCAAGCGTGCGCGGCTGCTCTGCACGTCCAGCTCGCTGCCGGCACCCAGTTCCCAGCGTGCTTCGGTCAGCCGCTGCGTATCGCGCAGGTTGACCAGGGTGCGCTGGGCCACCGCGATGCGCTTCTGGGTGCCACGCAACTCGAAGTAGTTGCGTGCCACTTCGGCAGCGATCAGCACCTGCGCGTCGGCAAGGTTGGCCTGCTCGGCGTCCAGGTCGGCACGCGCAGCCTCTGCCGCGCGGCGCTTGCGGCCGAACAGATCCAGCTCCCAGCCCGCATCGAAGCCGAGCTGGTAGCTTTCACTGAACACCCGCTGCCCACCCAGCTGCGGATCCGGTTGCTTGCGGCGATCGTAGCTGCCGCCGGCGGTAACGTGCGGTGCCTGGTCGAAGCGGCTCTCGACGAACACGGCACGGGCCTGGCTGACGCGGGCCACAGCCACGCGCAGGTCCAGGTTGTCCGACAACGCGCCGTGCACCAGTTCTTCAAGCACCGGATCATCGAACTGCGCCCACCAGCTGGCCACCGGCGAGGTGGTGCTGAACACCGGCTGCTGCGCGCCCTGCAGGATGACGGGCTCCTGCACCGGTGCTTTGTAGTTGGGGCCGACGCTGACACAGCCCGCCAGCACCAGGCTGGAGACGGCCATCGCCAGGGTGCGGATCACCATGGCAGCACCTCGCCCAGGTAAGTGAAGCTGCCGCTGGCGCCGGACTCGCCGATCAGCGACATCTGCACGCTGGAGCGTGCGCCCTCGGCGATTTCGATCTCGCCGTTGCCACCGTTCATATCGGTTTTCACGTAGCCGGGGTGCACGGTGTTGACCTTGATCGGCGTATTGCGCAGCTCATGGGCCAGGGCCAGGGTCCAGCTGTTCACCGCGGCCTTGGACGCGTTGTACGCCGGGATCTTGAAGTCGTAGATGCCCGAGGTCGGGTCGGCATGCAGCGTCTGCGAGCCGAGCATGCTGGAGACGTTGACGATGCGGCCGGACTTGGCCTGCTTGATCAGCGGCAGGAAGGCCTGGGTCACCGCCACCAGCGCGTACACGTTGGTATCGAAGGTACGACGCCAGGTGTCCAGCGACTGCTCCGACGGCAACTGTGCCGGGTTCTCGATCATGATGCCGGCGTTGTTGACCAGGATGTCCAGACGGCCATGGCGCTGGCGCACCTGCTCGACCGCCTCGGCGATGCTGGCGCCGTCGTTGACGTCCAGCTGCAGCGCCTCCACCGGCAGGCCCTCGGCCTGCAGCTTCAGTGCCAGCTCGACGGCGGTCTCGCGCTTGCGCCCGGCCAGCAGCGTGTGCACGCCGGCCTGCGCCAGCTGACGCACGGTTTCCAGGCCGATGCCGCGGGTTGCGCCGGTGACCAGCGCGATCTTGTTCTGATGGGTGTTCATGGATTCATTGCCTTGGTAAGGGGAAGCGGGCGCCGGTGGTTGCCGGCGCCGCTGTTTTCCATGTCAGTGGTGGATGGTCGGCTCGCCGTGCTGCACCAGCTGGCCACCACCATTGCGGGTGACGAACTTGCGCAGTGCCACGTAGAACACCGGGGTCAGGAACAGGCCGAACAGGGTCACGCCCAGCATGCCGGCGAACACGGTGATACCGGTCACCGAGCGCACTTCGGCGCCAGCACCATGCGACAGCACCAGCGGCACGGTGCCGGCGATGAAGGCGATGGAGGTCATCACGATCGGGCGCAGACGCAGCCGGCAGGCTTCCAGTGCCGCTTCGACGATGCCCTTGCCGCCCATCTCCAGCTCTCTGGCGAACTCGACGATCAGGATCGCGTTCTTGCACGCCAGGCCCATCAGCACCACCAGGCCGACCTGCACGAACACGTTGTTGTCGCCGCCGGTCATCCACACACCGAACAGCGCGGACAGCAGGGTCATCGGCACGATCAGGATCACCGCCAGCGGCAGCGACCAGCTTTCGTACAGCGCGGCCAGCACCAGGAACGCCAGCATGATCGCCACCGGGAACACGATGAAGGCCGCCTTGCCCTGGGTCGCCTGCTGGTAGCTCAGGTCGGTCCATTCGGTCGCCATGCCCACCGGCAGCACCTTGGCGGCGATGGCGGTGAGGTTGTTCATCGCTTCGGCCGAGGACAGCACACGCGGGTCGGCTTCACCGGCCAGGTCAGCGGCCGGGTAGCCGTTGAAGCGCAGCACCGGGTCCGGACCGTAGGTTTCCTTGACGGTGACCATCGAGCCGATCGGCACCATCTCGCCACGGTCATTGCGGGTGCGCAGCTTGCCGATGTCCTCGACGCTGTCACGGAACTGGCCATCGGCCTGTGCGATCACCTGCCAGGTACGCCCGAACTGGTTGAAGTCGTTGACGTAGGCCGAACCCAGGTAGGTCTGCAGCGTGTCGAACAACTCGGTCAGCTGTACGCCCTGGGCCTTGGCCTTGACACGGTCCACCTCGGCATCCAGCTGCGGCACGTTGGCCTGGTAGCTGGTGATCGGGAAGGCCATGCCCGGGGTCTGCGCAACCGCACCCTGCATCGACTGCACCGCGTTCTGCAACGCGCCATAGCCGAGGTTGCCACGGTCCTGGATGAACATCTGGTAGCCGTTGCCGTTACCGAGGCCAAGGATCGGCGGCGGCATCATGGCGAAGGCAAACCCTTCCTGCAGGCCTGCGATCTTCTGGTTGATCTCGGCATTGATCTGCGCGGCGGTACGGCCATGGCGCTCGCTGAACGGCTTGAGCGGAATGAACGCGACACCGGTGTTGGGCGTGTTGGTGAACTGCAGGGCGTTCAGGCCCGGGAACGAGATGGTGTGGGCCACACCGTCGGTTTCCTGGGCGATCTTGGCGACCTTGCGCAGCATTTCATCGGTACGCGCGATCGACGACCCCTCCGGCAGCTTCACACCGGCAATCAGGTACAGCTTGTCCTGGGTCGGAATGAAGCCCGGCGGCACCAGCTTGAAGATGAAGCCGGTACCGACCAGCAGCACCGCGTACACCACGAACACCGCACCACGACGGCCGAGGATCTTCGACACGCCACGCTCGTACTTTTCCGAGCTGGACTTGAAGAAGCGGTTGAACGGACGGAACACCCAGCCGAACAGACGGTCGATGATGCGGGTCGGGGCATCCTTCGGCGCGCCATGCGGCTTGAGCAGGCGGGCCGCCAGGGCCGGCGACAGGGTCAGCGAGTTGATCGCCGAGATCACCGTGGAAATGGCGATGGTGACCGCGAACTGCTTGTAGAACTGACCGGTGACGCCCGACAGAAACGCCATCGGCACGAACACTGCACACAGCACCAGCGCGATGGCGATGATCGGCCCGGACACTTCGCGCATCGCCTGATGCGCAGCGGCCAGCGGGGTCAGGCCTTCCTCGATGTTGCGTTCAACGTTTTCCACCACCACGATCGCGTCATCGACCACGATGCCGATCGCCAGCACCAGGCCGAACAGGCTCAGCGTGTTGATCGAGAAGCCCAGCAGGTACAGCGCGCCGAACGTACCGACGATCGACACCGGCACTGCGATGAGCGGGATGATCGAGGCACGCCAGGTCTGCAGGAACAGGATCACCACCAGCACCACCAGCGCGATGGCTTCCAGCAGGGTCGAGACCACCGCCTTGATCGAGTCGCGCACGAAGATGGTGGTGTCATACACCGCCTCGTACTTCACGTCGGCCGGCATGGTCTTCTGCATCTCGTCCATGCTGGCCATCACCGCATCGCGGATCTCCAGCGCGTTGGCGCCGGGGGCCTGGAAGATACCGATACCCACCGCGTTCTTGCCGTCCAGCTGCGAGCGCAGGGTGTAGTCGCCGGCACCCAGTTCAACCCGGGCCACGTCCGACAACCGCACCACTTCACCGTCGGCGCCGCTCTTGAGCACGATGTCGCCGAACTCCTGCTCGCTGCGCAGGCGGCCCTGGGCGTTGATCAGGGTCAGGAACTGGCTGTTGGGCATCGGCTCGGCGCCGAGCTGGCCGGCCGAGACCTGCACGTTCTGCTCGCGCATGGCGCGCACCACATCGCTGGCGGTCAGGCCGCGCGCGGCCACCTTGTCCGGGTCCAGCCAGGCGCGCATGGCGTAGTCGCCACCGCCGAAGATCTGCGCATCGCCCACGCCCTGGATACGTGCCAGCGCGTCCTTGACGTGCAGGCGGGCGTAGTTGCGCAGGTACAGGGTGTCGTACTTGCCGTTGGGCGAGGTCAGGTGCACCACCATCAGGAAGGTGGGCGACTGCTTCTGGGTGGTCACGCCTTGCCGGCGCACGTCCTCGGGCAGTCGCGCCTGGGCCTGGGCGACGCGGTTCTGCACCTTCACCGCCGCTTCGTCCGGGTCGGTGCCCGGGCGGAAGGTGATGGTCATCTGCAGCACGCCGTCAGAGCCGGCCACCGACTTGAGGTAGATCATGCCCTCGACGCCGTTGATGGCCTCCTCCAGCGGGGTGGCCACGGTTTCGGCGATCACCTTGGGGTTGGCGCCGGGATACACCGTGCGTACGACCACCGACGGCGGCACTACTTCGGGGTACTCACCGATGGGCAGCATCGGAATCGAGATCAGGCCGGCGGCGAAGATCACGATCGACAGCACCGCCGCGAAGATCGGCCTGTCGATGAAGAAACGGGAAAAGTCCATGGAAGAATTCCTGGAAAAGGCCGTCGGCGGGCAACAGCCGCCCTGCCCCTCGCCAATCTGGCGAAGACAGTGACGGCTGCCGCTGGCACCGGCAGCTAAGCGGGGACGCGGATCAGTGGTTCAGTGCGGCAGTTGCATCGCGACCCGGCGCCGGCGCAGCGGTGGGCTGCATCGCCACCGCCTTCGCCTGCACCGGCATACCGGGCATGAAGACCTTCTGCACGCCATCGATGATCACCTTGTCACCGGCGGCCAGACCCTTCTCGACAATGCGCAGGCCTTCGGCGGTGCGGCCAAGCTGGATGTCGCGGCGCTGGGCCTTGCCATCCTTGTCGACCACGTAGACGTACTTGCGGTCCTGGTCGGTCAGCACGGCCTTGTCGTCGATCAGCATCGCCTGGAACTGGCCGCTGCCGAGCAGCTGCACGCGGGCGAACAGGCCCGGGGTGAACTGGCGATCGGCGTTGTCCAGCAGCGCGCGCACGCGGATGGTGCCGGTGCTGCGGGTCACCTGGTTGTCGAGGAAGTCGACCTTGCCCGTGTGCGGGTAGCCATCTTCACCGGACAGGCCGACCTTCACCGGCAGCTCGCTGTCGCGCTCGCTCGGGCGCTCGCCCTTGCGTGCCATCTGCGCGTACCGCAGGAAGGTGCTTTCGTCGGCATCGAAATAGACGAACACCGTATCCAGCGAGACCAGCGTGGTCAGCACGCTGGCACTGTCACCGGCGGTGACCAGGTTGCCGGCGGTGACCATCGCGCGACCGGCACGGCCGTCGATCGGCGCACGCACCTTGGTGAACTCAAGGTTGAGGCGGGCTGCATCCAGCGCGGCCTGCGCAGCCTGCACTGCCGCACCGGACTGGTCGGCGGCCGCGCGACGCTGTTCGGCCGTTTCGGTGGAGATCGCCTGCTGCTCGGCCAGGCGCTTGGCACGCTCGGACTCGCTGCGGGCAAGCACCGCCTGGGTGCGGGCACGGGCCAGTTCGGCGTTGGCGCGATCGTACTCGGCCTGGTAGCTGCGGGCATCGATGGTGAACAGGACGGCGCCCTTCTTCACTTCTTCGCCTTCCACATAATTGACCTTGTCGATGTAGCCGGACACGCGCGGGCGCAGTTCGACGCTCTGTACGGCCTCGACGCGACCGCTGAATTCATCCCACTGGCTGATCTGCTTGAGCAGTACAGGGGCAGCGCTGACCTGCGGCGGGGGCGGTGCGCCAGCTTCTTCGGCATGGCCACCGCTGCAGGCAGCCAGAACGGCGGCAGCGAGGATCGACACGCCAGCCATCGCCAGGCGATGACGGAAACGATGTGGAGTGGTGTTGGGGGAAGTCATGGCATGCATCCGTACGGAGGGGTGGTACAGCTATTTGAGAATTGCTATCAACTTTTGGCGGCGTATCCTGCGACCTCAACCAAGGCTGAGGTCAAGCAACGCCTGCGGTGTCGCGCCACAGCGGCGGTATTTCCAGGTGCAGCAGGCCGCGCGGCAGTTCGGCATCACTGCTGTCGCAACGGACGATCGCACGGTTGTCGCGGCAACCATCGAGCAGGGACACCACGCGGCGACCGACCAGCAGCGAACTGGGCCATTCGATGCAGGCGTTGGCGGCGTTGGCCGGGGTGCATACCGGGCTGCATACTTCCAGCATCTGCGCACGAACGCCCACGGCCTGCGCTTCCTGGTGTACCACCTGCGCGTACATGCGCAGCGCGGCCGTGGTGATCGAGGTCTCGCCATAACCGGCCCAGGGCTTCAGCCCGGCCGGGCTGCCGATCATCACGTAGCGACGGGCATGCACGTTGTCCTGCAGCAGCGGCAACAGATGACGCACCGCGTGCACATGCGGCATCAGGTCAGCCTGCAATGCCGCCGACAGTGCGTCGCCACCACGCTCGACCACACGACCGCGGTTGTACGGACCGCCCATTGCCGCGATCACCGCCGCCAGCGGACGCGGACGCTGCGTCACGCGTTCGGCCAGCGCGCGTGCCGAGCCGTCGTCGCTGAGCGAACCCAGCATCGTCTGCAGGCCCGGCTCACCGGCGAACTGCTCGTGTAACGCCGCCAGGCGGCGCGGATCGCGGCCGACCACCAGCACGGGGCTGCCGGCCTCCAGCAGCGCGCCGACCACACCCTGGCCGACGGCACCGGTGCCGCCGAGAACCAGGACTTCGGGGGTCAGAATCCCATTCACGGGACATTTCCTCCCAAATCCGGGATAGTCCCGATTCGACGCAGTCGGTCACCCTTGTGCGAAGCGAGGCGCAAGGCACCGCCACGCTGCTGACGCATGGGTGCGGTAAACTCCCGAAAATCCTTGTTAACCAAGGAGCTGGGACGGGATTCGACGGTCATTGCCAGGTCCAGAGCGTTCTGGCCGGCAATCCGGAAACGGGCAAGAATGTTGCGCAGGCTCATGGCGGACGGGCTCCAATTAGCGAATGGCGCCACGATAGACCTCAAACCCCTACTTGATTAGTCCTGATTAAGGGGAATAATCATCCCGTCCCCGGTCCAATCGTTCTGTCACGATTGCCCCATCCCCGACGTCCAGGATTCCTGACCATGTCCCACGATCTCAACGAGACGCTGATCTTCGTCAAAGTGGTCGAGCAAGGCAGCTTCATCGCGGCTGCCAAATCGCTCGGCCTACCCAAGACCACGGTCAGCCGCAAGGTGCAGGAACTGGAAACGCGCCTCGGTGCGCGCCTGCTGCACCGGACCACGCGCCGCCTCGGCCTCACCGAGGCCGGCTCGATCTATCACGAGCATTGCCAGCGCATCGCGCGCGAGCTTGAAGAAGCCGAAAGCGCGGTCAGCCAGCTGCAGTCCGGCCCGCGCGGGTGGCTGCGCTTCACCGTGCCCTATTCGATCGGCATCACCTGGATCGCACCGCTGCTGGGCCAGTTCCATGCGCAGTACCCGGAGATCCGCCTGGACATGCACATGGGCAACGAGAAGCTGGACCTGATCGCCGGCGAGGCCGATCTCGCCCTGCGCGTGGGTGCCCTGCCCGATTCCAACCTGGTGGCGCGCAAGCTTGGCAGCCTGCGCACGCAGGTGTTCGCCAGCCCGGCCTACATCGAGCGCTACGGCGAGCCGCTGCATCCGGAAGAGCTGCAGTTCCACCGCATCCTGGCCATGCGCAAGCCGTACCACACAGGCAATTCGCCACGCTTTACCTGGCAGCTGGGCGAGAACGGCGGCGAGCTGCGCGACTTCCCGGTGACGCCGCTGATGACGGCCAACGATATGTCGGCGCTGAATGGTGCGCTGGTGTGCGGCGAAGGCCTGCTGCTGACCGGCGACGTGATGGCCAAGCCGTTCGTCGAGTCGGGCATGGTGCGCCGCGTGCTGGCCGGTTGGACCGGTCCGGAAGTGGATTTCAATGCCGTGTTCGCCGGCGGCCGCCTGGTCTCGCCGAAGGTGCGCGCGTTCGTCGATTTCCTGGTGGAGAAGCTCAACTTCGACGCCAACTACATGCTGGCGCAGTGCCCCGGTGCGAAGCTGGCGCGGCAGCAGCAGGAACAGGAAGAAGCGGCGCTGGCGAGCAGCGGCAAGCGGATTCTGGAGAAGGTGGCGGCGTCGGCGGCGTAATCCACAACAATGCCGCGCGCCCATCCTGGTAGATGCCGACCTTGGTCGGCACGGCTTTCCACATGCGCTATCGGCGTGCCGAGCGAGCTCGGCACCTACAAAAAATGCCGCCTGCAAGGGCGGCATTTTGGTTCCGGCTGCGCCGGAACAGCAATAACGCTGCGCGTTATTGCTTCAGAGGAATCACTCGGATCTCGACGCGGCGGTTCTTGGCACGGCCGGCATCGGTGCTGTTGTCGGCAATCGGGTAGGACTTGCCAGCGCCCAGGGTCTCGATGCGCACGCTCTGCACACCCTGGCCGATCAGGTACTGCGCCACCGAATCAGCGCGTTCCTTGGACAGGCGGTTGTTGACCGCGTCGCTGCCGATGCTGTCGGTGTGGCCGACCACTTCGATCATGGTCTGGTTGTAATCGCGCAGGGTGCCAGCAACGCCATTGAGCGAGCCGTAGAACTGCGGCTTCAGCGCCGACTTGCCGAAATCGAAGGTGATGCCGTCCGGCAGGTTCAGCATGATGTTGTCGCCCTGGCGCTCAACGTCGATGCCGGTGTTGGCGGTGCGCTCGCGCAGCGCGCGCTCCTGGCGATCCTGGTACTGACCCACGGCGGCGCCGCTGAGTGCACCGATACCCGCGCCGATCAGCGCATGCTGGCGACGCTCGGTCGCGCTGTCGCCGGTCAGCAGGCCCGCGGCCACGCCGATGGCGGTACCGATCAGGGCATTGCGGCCGGTGCGGTTCTGCTGCTCGGTCGGGTTGCCGTACGGATCACTCTGCACATAGGAGCCGCCGGTGGCGCAGGCCGACAGGACGGCCGCACTCATCAGGGCCAGTGCGACGTTGCGGGTGGTATTGCGGATCATGGTTTTCTCCTTGGTTTCCGGTCGGGCCGGCGGCTTGCGGGCGGCAACGAGGATAAACAGCCGGACGCGATGTCGGCATGATGATCGCAGCGGCCGACAGGGACGTGTTCAGCTAGCTGTCTGGACCGCTCAGCCAGCGCTTTACCCCGCCGCCGACTGACGGTAGGCGGCCAGTGCCGCATCACGGCCTGCCGCCAGGTCCACCAGCGGCGTACGCGGATACCCGGGCGCGCGTTCGGCCAACAGCTGCGGGTGCTGCCAGGGAGCGAACCGCGCCTTCACCGGCAGCGCCGCCAGCTCCGGCACCCAACGACTGATGTAACTCGCTTGTGGATCGAACTTCTCGGCCTGGGTAACGGGATTGAATACCCGGAAATAGGGAGCCGCGTCGGCACCGGTACCGGCCACCCACTGCCACCCCATCGTATTGTTGGCCAGGTCCGCATCCACCAGCGTGTCCCAGAACCAGTGGGCGCCGTGCAGCCAATGCGCACGCAGGTGCTTGCACAGGTAGCTGGCGACGATCATCCGCACCCGGTTGTGCATGTAACCGGTATGCCAGAGTTCGCGCAGGCCAGCATCGACGATGGGCACGCCGGTGTTGCCGCGCTGCCAGTCCTGCAGCTGGGCGGCACTGGGGTTGGCCCAGGGGAAACGGTCGAAACGCGGGTTGAGATTGTCCGTGGGCGTTTTCGGGAAGTGGTGCAGCAGGTGGTAGGCGAAGTCACGCCAGCCGAGCTGGCGCAGGTAGCCGTCGATGTCGGCATCGGTCGCGGCGCTGCGCAGGCCTTCCAGCACGTGGGCAATGCGCCACGGGGCAATTTCGCCGAAATGCAGGTGCGGCGACAGCCGCGAGGTACCTACCCGATCCGGCAGATCGCGCTGCTCGCGATAGCCGCGCAGCGCACCCTCCTCGAACACGGACAGCGCCTCGAGCGCACCGGCCTCACCCGGCTGCCAGTGCTCCCAGAAGCCGGAGTCCCACTGCAACGACGGCGCCAGCTGCAGCGCGTCCAGCGCCAGGCCTTCGACCGTGTGTGCGGTCAATCTGCGCGGCGCCTCCTGCAGGGCCGGCAATCGCCAATGGCTGAGCACGTTGCGCCAGTACGGGGTGAATACCTTGTAGGGCTGACCCTGCTGGGTGGCGATGTCCCAAGGCTCGAACAGCAGGCTGCCGTTGCAGCTCTGCGCATCAATGCCCTGCTCGCGCAGCGTGCGTTTGACGGCGGCATCGCGCGATTGCGTCGCCGGCTCGTACTTGCGGTTCCAGTACACCGCCTCGGCGCCGGTCTGTTGAATCAGCGCCTGCAGTGTCGGCAGGCTGTCGCCGGTGCGCAGCACCAGCGAGGAGCCGCGTGCACGCAGGTCGCCATCCAGCGCTGCCAGCGAGCGGTGGCGCCAGGCGTTCGACGCGGCACCCGGCGCCCAATCGCCCTCTTCGTGCGGGGCGTGGATGTAGACCGGCACCACATCGTGGCCCGCTTCCAGCGCCGCCTGCAGCGCCGGATTGTCCTGCAACCGCAGGTCCCGACGGAACCATACCAACGCTACCGACACGTGCACTGCCTCTCTGTCCTGGTCGGCCATGATAGCCAGTGGCGGTGAAGGCGATGCGTGCGACGGCCTCTGCTAGGCTGCGTGCTGTCCTGCTTCCGCCCTGCCCTCGTCATGGATGATCTTCGCGCAACGTTTGCCCGCTTCGGCACCCTGCAACCGCAACACGCTGATGCGTGGCAGGGACCATTCCCGTTGCCGGACGTGCTGGCCGGATTCTATGCACGCGTCGGCCCGTTCGGTGAGGTATTCAATCCTGCCAAAGGCCCCAGCGGCATCACCGTACCGGGCGTAGAGGTGTGGCTGCCGCCGTTGCAGCGCCTGTGGGCGTATCAGGCGGGCTACCGCTGGAACGGCATCGATGGCGAACCGATCAGCGACTGGCCAGCACACTGGCTGGTGATCGCCGACCGTGGCGCCGATCCCCTCATCCTCGACATCAACGACGGCCGCGTGCTGTTCGCCCGTCATGGCGCGGGGCATTGGGACGCCGACACGTTCGTCGCCGACGTACCGACCTTGATGGCCGCATTGGCGGCGGCGGGCAGCGTTTACCTCGAGGCCGATGAGGACCTGTACAGCGATGACGATGATGGTGGGATCCGTCCCGAACATCGCGAAGCGGCGCTGCGCGCTGTCGCTGCGGTGCTGGGCGACACGGACGAGGCAGAACTGTTCCTGGACGCGCTGCAGTAGATCCACGCCGTGCGTGGATGGTGCACGGGAAGGTTCAATCCACGCATGGCGTGGATCTACTTCATGCCTTCGTTGATCACCCGCCCGTCTTTCTTTCCTGCGGCGCCTGCTTCGGCGCTGCTGAGCGGCACGGACGAGGCAGAACTGTTCCTGGACGCGCTGCAGTAGATCCACGCCGTGCGTGGATGGTGCACGGGAAGGTTCAATCCACGCATGGCGTGGATCTACTCCATGCCCTCGTTGATCACCCGCCCGTCTTTCTTTCCTGCGGCGCCTGTTTCGGCGCTGCTGGGTGGCACGGACGAGGCAGAACTGTTCCCGGACGTGCTGCAGTAGATCCACGCCGTGCGTGGATGGTGCACGGGAAGGTTCAATCCACGCATGGCGTGGATCTACTTCATGCCTTCGTTGATCACCCGCCCGTCTTTCTTTCCTGCGGCGCCTGCTTCGGCTGGGCGGTCAGGAACGGGTGCAGGACCGAATCCGCGGCAGCCACCGCGCTGCCCATCAGCAGCAGGGCAACGGCAATGGCGGCCATCGGAACGATGCGCGGGCGCGTGCTCATCGGTCTGTCCTCACTCCCAGCAGCGGTCGGTGCGGCCCTTGGCGGTCTGCGCACGTGCACAATCACGCGGTGCAATCCGCCCTTCCTGGTGCTCCACCCGCTGCTTGCCGCCATTGTCATCTCGCGTCAGCTCGAAGGCGTCGTACAGGCGTCCGGTAACCGTGCGCGCCTCGTAGCGCAGGTGCTGCGGATCGATACGCAACACCTGGAACAGCTGGGTGTCCTCGCCCACTGGCTCCATCGTCCTGCGCGCCTCGTCCGACAGCCGGTACTGCTTCGGCCCTGCTACGGTCACCACGTACTGCGGCGTTGCGGCCTGCCCTTCACCGCGACGGCCGTAGGTGTGGTCATGCCCCTGCAGCACCAGATCGACCTTGTGGCGTCGCACCACCGGCAGCAGCACCTTGCGCAGGGCAGCATTTTCGCGGCCCTCGCGCGGTGAATAGAACGGCTGGTGCAGCAGCACGATGGTCCACGGCTGCCGGTTGCCGGTCAGCACCTTGTCCAGCCACTGCGCCTGCGCCTTGGCGGTGCCGAGATCCAGCGCTGATGTGCCGTCGACCACGGCCACGCGCACGCCCTGCGCATCGAACCAGTAGCTGGTACCCGCCGCGGCATTGGCACCGTTGTCCGGCAGGGCGAAGGTCACCGGCCAATGACGGCCCAGTACGCGGCGCTCCTGCGGGGTGTCCTCGAATTCCTCGAAATACTCGTGGTTGCCGATCGCCGGCGCCACCAGCGTCTCCTGTGCCAGCCAGCTGGTGGCGGCGAACCACTCGCCCCATTCGCTGTCGTCCATGTTGTCGCCACCACTGACCAGGTCACCGGCAAACAGGCTGATCCGCGCATCCGGTGCGGCCTTCTGTGCGGCCCGCACCACGCGGCTGACATGGCTGACGTTCTTGTTCTGGGTGTCGCCGAAATACAGCAGGGTCAGCGGCTGCTCGGCAGCGGCCAGCGTGCGCAGCTGGTTCCACGCGCTCCAGCTGCCATTGCCCTGTACGCGATAGACGTACAGGGTGTCCGGCTGCAGGCCGTCAATGTCGGCGCGATGATGATGCGACAGGCCGTTCTCGGTCTGTAGCACCTGGGTGGTTGCGCGCAGCTGGCGGATGCCCTCGATGGCCGGCGAATCGTCGGCCAGTGCGATTTCCAGCAGCGGCGACTGCACGCTGCCGTCGGTGCGCCAGGCCACCGCGAAGCCGTGGCTGGGGTCGACCGACGGAGAGGCGACGATGCGGTCCGGCACCGATGCGGCTGCGTAGTAACGGCTACCCGACGGCACCTGGGTGTTGGGCTCGGCCGCCGCCATCGCCACCGATGACAATGCCAACAGCAGGCCGACCGCAAGCAAGCGCATCAAACGCGCGCTCACGAACCGCACTCCAGCGGCAGGGCCAGCTGCTTGGCAATGCTCTCCCAGTCGAAGGCCACCACGCCCTGGTCATCGTGCACCGCGTAGAGAGCGCCGTGCGGGAACCGCGGCGTCGGCTGCTGCATCATCCAGATGCCATCGGTGTTGGCCACGGTATTGCCCTGGAACGCGCCTACCGGCTTCAGCGTATGGCGGTCGAACAGATGGAACACGCTGCGCTGCTTGCCCTGCTCGGTGGTGATCCACCAGCCGTCCTTGCCACAGGTGCGCAGCATCACGCCTTCGGCCTGCGCCTTGAACACGTCGCGGCCGAAGGTAGTGCCGGTGAAGCGCCCCGCAAGGGTATAGACCTTGAATTCGCTGGCGTAGCTTTCGTCCTCTTCGGCGATCAGCAGGCGATCATTGGCCGGATCACCCCAGATCGATTCGACCACGCGCAGCGCGCCGGCTTCGCTGGTATCACCGATGCTGGCCGACAGCGTTGCCTGGACCTTGGTACCGTCGCGGATCACGTGGTACTGGCGCACGCGCTTGTCCAGCTCGGCCAGCGGCGGCAGGATGTCCTTGCCCTGTGCGTCCTCGCCGTTGTCCCAGGAGTCGGTGACGTAGACGCTGTAGCCATCGACCCGGCGGTCCACCCACAGGCCGTAGGGCTTGCGCAGGTCGTCGGCACCGAATGTAGCCAACGGCGTGAAGTCCGGCAGCGAAAGCACCTGCACACGGTGGTTGTCGCGCTCGACGATCCACAGCAGGTCATCGATCACTGCGATGCCATTGGGACGATCGAACTGGCCCAGATCGGTGCCGGTGCTGCCGACGTCACGCAGGTGCTGGCCAGTGCTGCCGTCGTAGACCACCAGCTTGTCGGTGGCCTTGGCCGTGGCGATCAACCAGGTCTTGCCATCCGGTGCCTGCCAGGAAGCCGGCGAATCGATGTTGTCGGCCGGGGTCATCGGGGTCAGGAACGCCTCGGCGATGGTCACCACCTTGCGCTCGACGGGTGCCGCAGCGCCGGCCGCAGCCGGCGCCTTGTCCGCTGCCGGTGTGCAGCCGGCGGCAAGAACGGCGGCCAGCGAGGCGGCCATCAGGGTCATGCCGCGCACCATCACAGTGCCACCTTCAGGCCAACGGCGTAGGTGCGGCCGTACTCTTCCAGCTGCAGGGTGCGCGAGCGCGTGCCCTGGTACAGCTCCAACGGCTTGTCCAGCAGGTTCTGCGCTTCAAAGTACACGCTCACGTTCGCGTTGAACCTGTAGTCCAGCGAGAAATCGAGCTGGGTGTTGGGCGCCACATAGATGTCGAACGCACGGCCCTTGCCGATGCTGTCCAGGTACTCGCTGCGGTACACCGCCGCCAGGCGCGTGCTGAGGCCGTACTTCTCATAGCCGATGTGTGCGCTGTACACGTGCTTGGAGGCGCGCGGCAAGGTGAAGTCCTCACCGGCGCGATCCTCGATGCCGGCGTCGAAGTCGGTATCCAGCCAGGTGCCGCTGGCGCCCACCAGCAGGCCGTCCAGGCCGGCGGGCAGGAAGGCCAGCTGCTGCTGCCAGTTCAGCTCCGCACCACGCACCGTGGCCTTGCGGCCATTGATCGGCTGGGTCACGTCGAAACCGCCGTACGCCGGATCATTGGTACGCACGGTCTGCACGATGTAGCCGTCGATGGACTTGTGGAACAGACCGAGCGAAACGATGCCGCTGCTGCCGAGGTACTTCTCCACCGACAGATCGATGTTCTTCGACTCGTACGGGTCCAGCTCCGGGTTGCCCAGGCGCACTTCCTCGTCGCCACGGCTGTAGCCGACGCGCGGCGAGATATCGCCGAAGGACGGGCGCGAAACGGTCTTGTTGGCCGAAGCACGCAGCACCCAGTCATCGGCCGCGTCGTAGCGCAGGTGCAGGCCCGGCAGTACGTTGGTGTAGCTGCTGTTGGCCACGCGCGGGGTCACGGTGTAGCTGCGGCCGTTGGCAGCCACATCGACCTGGTTGCCCTCGGCCTTGAAGCGGGTGTTCTCCACGCGCACGCCACCGATGATGCGCAGCGCACCGACATCCCACGTGCCCATGGCATAGCTGGCGAAGATGTCTTCACTGGCGGTGTAGTCCTCTTCCAGCGACGTCATCGCATTGGCACCGACGTCCTGCGGACGGGCGCTGAACTGGCCGCTGTTGGCCGCCCAGTACGCGCGCATGGCATCCGAATCCATGCCATCGCCCAGCGTGCCATGACGGTAGTCGGGCGAGCCGGTGGTCCAGCTCGACAGCGCGACCTTCGGGCCGACACGCAGTTCGCTTTCGTCGACGTTGACGTCGCGGTCGCGCCAGCGTCCCAGCAGGCCGAACTTGATGCTGCTGTTGTCGCCGTCGAAGCGCACGTTGACCTGCGCGCTGTGTTCCTTGTCGTTCACCTGCTTGGGCGAGATCACGAAGCGATCGAACGCGTAGTTGCCGTTGTCCAGCCACTGCGGATTGTCGAAGGTGTAGCTGGGCAGGCGGCTGCTCTGGTCCAGCGTGCCGTTGAACGCCTTGCCGTTGAGCTTGAAGCGCGCCTCCATCTCATCGTTCACCCGCTCTTCGGTCCGGGTGAAGCCGAGCTTGTAATCGACCACGGCGTTGGTCAACTTGTTCTCGCCGCCCACGCTGGCCGCGAAGGTGTTCTCTTCCTTGGTGCGGTAACGCATGCGCTTGTCGATGGAATCCTTCGGCATGCCGTCCAGGCGATACTGGTCGGTACCGGTCTTGACCATCTTCGCGTCGTCGAAATTGAAGATCACGCGCTGGCGGGTTTCGGCGTCGTCGAACTGGCTGTACAGCGCACGCAGGTAGTACTTGCTGTCCTCGTTCGGGCGCCAGTCCAGGTTGAGGTTGGCGCCGATGCGCTTGCGCTCGATCTCATACTTGCGGTGCTGCAGGTTGATCGCGGTGACGTCGCCCGGCGCGGCATCGTCTTCGCCGTCGTACTCCACTTCGGTGTTGTCCGATTCGAACTTGCGCTTCTGGTAGTTCACGCCCAGCGCCACGCCGAAGGTGTCGTTGAACACTTCGCTGTAGTTGAAAGCGGCCTTCGGGCTGGTTTCGCCGGACAGCTGCTGGTGGCTGGCTTCGATCTTGCCGCGCAGGCTGCGGCCGTCACGATCGAAGGCCGAGGCCGATTCAACCAGGATCGCGCCGCCGATGGCGTCGCCCGGCATGTCCGGGGTCGGCGACTTGACCACGCGCAGGCGCTCGGTCGAATCGGACGGAATCACATCCAGCGGCGCGGCGCGGCTGGAATCTTCCGGGGTGCCGATGGCGATGCCGTCGACGCTGACGCTGTTGAGGTTGGCATCCAGGCCACGCACCACCACGAAACGGCCTTCGCCCTGGTCACGGGTTACGCTGATGCCCGGCAGGCGCTGCAGCGACTCGGCCACGTTCTTGTCCGGGTACTGGCCCAGCGCGTCGGAGGACACAGCGTCTTCGATGGCGTCGCTGCTGCGCTTGAGGTCAACCGCGCGTACCTGCGATTCCAGCTGCGCACGCACTTCGATGCGGTCCAGATCGGTCGCCGCGCCGCCGCCGCCGGCCCCTGCAGCAGTTTCGGCTGCCAGCAGCGACGGGCTGGCCGTCACCAGCAGCGAGAGGCTGATTGCCAGGCCCAACGTGTTCTTCTTCTGCACAGCTATCCCCAACGGTGTAAAGATTGGGTCAGCACGGTATGTCCGCGAGGTTGCATGGGCATGACACCGGTGGAGCCGGCCTGCCGGCGCCAGCTCGGCAGCACCGCGCATTCCGCTTAAAATGGGGCTCTCCCCTTCTGCCAGACCCTCCCATGAAGATCGTCGAAGTGCGCCACCCGCTGGTGCAGCACAAGATCGGCCTGATGCGCAACGCCGCGCTCAGCACCAAGGATTTCCGCGAACTGGCCAACGAACTTGGCACGCTGCTGGCCTACGAGGCCACCGCCGACCTGGAAACCGAGCCGCACACCCTGCCGGGCTGGTCCGGCCCGGTCACTGTGCAGCGCATCGCCGGCGCCAAGATCACCGTGGTGCCGATCCTGCGCGCCGGCCTGGGCATGCTCAGCGGCGTGCTGTCGCTGATCCCGGCCGCCCGCGTCAGCGTGGTCGGCCTGCAGCGCGATGAAGAAACCCTGCAGCCAGTGCCCTACTTCGAGCGCCTGACCGGCCGCCTGGAAGAGCGTGACGCGCTGATCCTCGACCCGATGCTGGCCACTGGCGGCACCCTGATCGCCACCATCGACATGCTCAAGCGCGCCGGTGCCCGCCGGATCAAGGGCATCTTCCTGGTTGCCGCACCGGAGGGCATCGAAGCAGTGAAGGCCGTGCACCCGGACGTGGAGATCTACACCGCCGCGATCGACGCGCAGCTCAACGACAAGGGCTACATCCTGCCGGGTCTGGGTGATGCCGGCGACCGCATCTTCGGTACCCGCGTGGGCTGAGATCGACCGGGGTCGGAGCGCTTTCGAAAGGAAGTGCTCCACCAGCTCCAGGCACCTTCACGCCGGCTTTGCGGCGACGGGCGAATGCTCCGCGCACCCGCCCTGCCCTGGAGCCACCATGAAAGCATCATTCCTGCTCGCCGCCGCCCTGCTGCTCAGCCTGCCGCTTGCCGCCAACGCAGCCACCCCGCAGCAGCAGCGCATGGCCGACTGCTCGGCCAAGAACAAAGGGCTGAAGGGCGACGCCTACAAGTCCGCGCAGAGCGCATGCCTGAGCTCGCACGCAGCCGCCCCGGCAACCCCCACCACGCCGCAGGAACGCATGAAGAAGTGCAACGCCGACGCCGCCACCAGGAAGCTCGCCGGCGACGCCCGCAAGACCTTCATGAGCAGCTGCCTCAAGGCATCGTAAAAACAGCGAAGAAAGGCCCATCCACGCATGGCGTGGATCTACTGAAGAAAGTCCCATCCACGCACGGCGTGGATCTACTGGCCACCGGAAAACTGTCGAAGGCGGGGCGGTGTCGGATTGCGGGGTGTCAGCCGCATGGATGCGGCTGCCAAGCCTACAGGGACGTACTTGCGGCGTCCCCGCCATCCGACACCGCCCCGCCACCCCACGGATTGGCCGCTGTTGCTGTTGCGGTTGCTTCGGCTTCGGCAGGTGCAGGGCGCAGCCCTGCCGGCAAACCTCACCCCAACGCCCGCGCCTTCAACTCGCCCTGCTCATGCAGCGTAACGAAACGCCCCTTCTCATCCCGCCCGACCTGCGCCAGCGCCACCTGCGGATCATGGGTGAAGAACAGATGCACGTTGCGCGCCAGCTTGTCTTCCAGGAACTGCCGCTTCTCGTCGATCAGCAGCTCGGCATTGCGGTCGTAGCCCATCGTGATCGGCACGTGCACCCACGAACGACCGGGAATCAGATCGGCGCAGAACACCACACCGCCGTGCGCCCCTGCGCCTGCATGGCCCTGCCCCACGATCTCGGCCAGCATCAGCCCCGGCGTGTGGCCGTCGCTGTAACTGAAGCGCACGCTGTGGCCGAGCACCTTCGAGTACTCACCGTCCACCACTTCCAGGCGCCCACTGGCCTGCAGCAGGCCCGGCAGTTCCGGAATGAAGCTGGCACGATCGCGCGGGTGCGGCTGCAACGCGCGCTGCCAATGCTGCGCACCAACCACGTACGTCGCATTGGGGAACAGCAGTTCCGGTTCGCGGCCTTCGCGCCACGCGGCCAGCAGGCCACCGGCATGATCGAAATGCAGATGGCTGAGCACCACCACGTCGATGTCTTCGTGCTCAAAGCCGGCTTCGCGCAGTGAATCGATCAGCACATGCTGGCTTTCCTGCACGCCATAGCGCTCGCGCATGCGCGGATCGAAAAACGCACCGATGCCGGTTTCGAACAGCACCGTCTTGCCTTCCAGCGGGCTCGCCAACAACGCGCGGCAAGCCAGCTCGATGCGATTGAGCTCGTCTGGCGCTGCCCATTTCTCCCACAACGCACGCGGCGCATTGCCGAACATTGCACCGCCATCCAGGCGCTGGGTATTACCGCGGATCGACCATAGTTTCATGGCGCAATTATCGGTCGCCGCTCGTTAAATAATCGCTAGCGGGAAAATGAAAAACCCCGCCGTTGCGGGCGGGGTTCTCAGGTTGCATCCGCCGGGCATGGCCCGGCGCTACCGCCGGATCAGGGAGCCGGCACGACCTGGGCGCTGCCGACCGGGTTGCGCGGATCGCTGCCGCCAAACAGCTTGTTGGCCTTGCGGTCCCACTCCACCGTCTGCAGGTTGCCCCATACGTGGCTGGAACCACGGCCGCCGGCAGCGACCTCGCCCGGCAGGTCGATCTTGTGGCCCATCGCCTGCAGCTGCTTGATGGTGGCGGCGTCGAACGCATTGCTTTCGGCTTCGATCAGATCCGGCAGCCACTGGTGGTGGTAGCGCGGCAGCGCGGCAACCTGCTGCGCATCCAGGCCAGCGTCGTAGCCGAGGATGCCCAGCAGCACCATGGTGATGATGCGGCTGCCACCGGGCGTGCCAAGCACGATCACCTTGTCGTCGTTCTCCATGAACGTCGGCGTCATCGAGCTGAGCATGCGCTTGCCCGCTTTCGGTGCATTGGCGGCGTAACCCATCACGCCAAACGCGTTGGGCGTGCCCGGCTTCAGCGCGAAGTCGTCCATCTCGTTGTTCAGCAGCACACCGGTGCCCTTCGGAATCAGGCCCGAGCCGTACAGCAGGTTGACGGTCTGGGTGGCGCCGACACGGTTGCCGTCACGGTCGATGATCGAGAAATGGGTGGTCTCGTCATCTTCCAGCGGCGTCGGGTTACCCGACAGCAGGTCGCTGGGGGTGGCCTTTTCCGGGTGGATGGTGGCACGCAGGCCCTGCGCGTAATCCTTGCTGGCCAGCACCTTCTGCGGGATCTGCACGAAATCCGGATCGCCGAGGAAGAAGGTGCGGTCACGGTAGGCACGACGCATCGACTCGACCACCAGATGGGTGCGGTGCGCGGCATCCATCTGCTTGATGTCCCAGCCTTCCAGGATCTGCAGCATGCTGGCCAGGGCGATGCCACCGGAGGACGGCGGCGGCGCGGTGGTTATCTTCCAGCCGTTGTAGTTGAAGACGATCGGCGCGCGCTGTTTCACGCGGTAGCCGGCAAGTTCCTCGGCGGTCCACTTGCCACCGGCCTGCTTCACGCCGGCCAGCAGCAGCTTGCCGGTCTGGCCCTTGTAGAAGCCATCGAAGCCGCCTGCTGCCAGACGCTCCAGGGTCTGCGCCAGTTCCGGCTGGTTGAACAGGTCACCGGTGGCGATCGGCTTGCCATTGCGCAGGTAGACCTCGCGCGTACCGGGATAGCGCTCCATCACTTCGCGGCGCGAGGCATAGCCCTTGGCCATGCGCTCATAGACCGGGAAGCCGTCACGCGCGATACGGATCGCAGGCTGCAGCGAGGCCGCCAGCGGCAGCTTGCCGTGCTTGGCCGACAGTTCGACCAGCGCCGCCGGCAGGCCGGGAATGCCGGCCGACCACGGGCCGTTGACCGAGCGGTCGCGGTCCAGGTCGCCCTTCTTGTCGAGGAAGGCCTGCGGCGTGGCTGCGGCCGGTGCGGTCTCGCGCGCGTCCAGCATCACGTCCTTGCCGGTCGCCGCATCATGCAGCAGGAAGAAGCCGCCGCCGCCCAGTCCAGAACTGATCGGCTCGACCACGGCCAGGGTCGAGGACACCGCCACCGCCGCGTCGAAGGCGTTGCCGCCTTGGGCCAGGATGTCGACACCGGCCTGCGTGGCCAGGGCGTGACCGCTGGCGATGGCCGCGCCATCAGGGCGCTCGGCGCGGACCGGGGCATCAGCCCAGGCGACGGGGCTCAGCAGCAGGCCGAGCAACAACAGGGGGCGGGCGAACGGCTTCATTCGGATGGGGGCTCCGCATAGAGTTCGGGATGATCGTGCTGCAGTTGGCGCAGCTTGGCCAGCAGCTCGATTTCGGTTTCGACGATGTCCGGATCGGGGTCGATGCATTCGACCGGGCAGACGACCACGCACTGCGGTTCGTCGAAATGGCCCACGCACTCGGTACAGCGGGCGGGGTCGATCACGTAGATGGTTTCACCCATCGTGATGGCCTGGTTCGGGCAGGCCGGCTCGCATACGTCACAGTTGACGCAGAGCTCATTTATTTTCAGCGACATGGCGATACTCCACGCCCGCGCCTTGGGACAAGGACCGGCCTGCGCGGGCGCGCGGGCCGGTCAGGTCATCAGCGGCGCCCATCACAGGGCGCCGCCCGGGTCGTGCCGCAGCACGACCGCCTCGGCTCGGTCTTACTTGGCTTCGACGAAAATGTACTCGGCACCGGTCGGCTGGACCACGGCCTGCACGCGGGCGTTGTCGGCGGACTGGCCGATGAAGACGACGCGCACGCCCTTCATCGAATCCGGCGAGACGTCCTTGAACACGACCTGGATCATGTCAGCCATCTTGCCCGAGGCCGACGAACCGAAGGCCAGCATGTTGCCCGGCTGCACGCCACGGGCCACGGCCTGGGTCGCGCTCTCGGTCTGGCGCTCGTACTTGGCCTGGAAGTCCGGGTCGGTTTCCGGCGAGAGGTAGTACAGGAACGGGCTGTTGGTGATGTTGCCCATGTTCTGGATGGCCACTTCCTGCAGGTACTTCTTCCAGCCTGCGTCGTCTTCCTTGGCCGGGGCGACCAGCGCCTGCTTGGCTTCGTCGACCGGAGCGGCTTCTTCCTTCTTGCAGGCGGTGAAAGCCAGGGCAAACGAGGCGATCAGCATCGCGCGCATGGTGTTGTTCATGGGTTTCCTCCCGGAATGTTGCGTGTTGGTGTGCGTAATGGGGTGCGTGGTACTACAGGATCTACTGCTGGGCAGGGCTTACGACTGCGCCGACTTCGCTTCGCGGACCTTGCGCAGCGCATCGAGCACGGCGGCCGGCACGAAGCCGGACACATCGCCCCCCAGGCGTGCGATCTCGCGGACCAGCGAGGACGAGATGAAGCTGTGCTGCTCGGCCGGGGTCAGGAACAGGGTCTCGACCTCCGGGATCAGGTGGCGGTTCATGCTCGCCATCTGGAATTCGTACTCGAAGTCGGACACCGCGCGCAGCCCGCGCAGCAGCACGCCGCCCTGCACCGAACGTACAAAATGGGCCAGCAGCGTATCGAAGCCGATGACCTCGACGTTGCTGTGGTGGCCCAGAGCGCCACGCGCCAGCTGCACGCGCTGTTCCAGCGGCAGTGCCGGTCCCTTCGAGGGGCTCTGCGCCACGCCCACCACAACCTTTTCAAACAGCGGCGCGGCCCGGCTCACCAGGTCGATGTGACCGTTGGTGATGGGGTCGAACGTGCCGGGATAGACGGCGATGCGGCGGTTGGCCACGGTCATGGGCGGTTGCAGATGTTCAGATGAGGTCAAAGTGTAGCAGCGGCACGGCGGTACAGGGCAAAGCGCACCTCGCGGGTGCTGCCATCGCGGTGCAGCAGCCATTCCGGGGGCAGCACCGGCACGTGGCTGGCTGGCGACTCGAGGTACAGCCAGGCATCGGCGGCCAGATGCCGCGGCAGCTGGGCCAGCACGTCCTGCCACAGGCCATCGGAGAACGGCGGGTCGATGAACACCAGATCGGCCTGCTGCGCCGGCGCGGCCTGCAGCCAGCGCAGCGCGTCGGTCTGGGCGACCGTGACGTTGTCGCCCGCCTGCAGTTTGGATACGGCCGCGGTCAGATTGCGTCCCAGCTGCGGATCGCGTTCGACCAGGGTGGCATGCGCGGCACCGCGCGAGACGGCTTCCAGCCCAAGCGCGCCGCTGCCGGCGAACAGGTCCAGCACGCGGGCCCCGCCCAGCTTGGGCATCAGCCAGTTGAACAGGGTTTCGCGCACGCGATCGCTGCTGGGCCGCAGGCCCGGCAGGGTCGGCACCGGCAGCCGGGTATTGCGCCAGCGCCCGCCGATGATGCGGACCTGGCCGTCATTGCCACCACGGCCGCTCATCGGCGCCCCTGGCGGGAGGTATTCGAGAATTTCAGCATGAGCGGGATTGTAGTCGTCCGGGCGGCGCCCGGAACCCGCAGAGGCCGAAGCAACGTCAAAAGCTGGTTTCCTGTGGGTTGGCGGGGTGGGTCCGGTTGAGGGGGCCGCTGCAAGTACGTCCATGTAAGCTCGGTCGCCGCATCCATGCGGCTCACGCCCCCTCAACCGGACCCACCCCGCCTTCGACAGTTTCCTGCGATCTGCAGTAGATCCACGCCATGCGTGGATGAAGATCTGTCAGGTATCGAAGGAATTGATGAAATCAGATGCCCAGCCGTTGTCACCGTCACCGGGAAACTGTCAGAGGCGGGGCGGTGTGGGTGGGCAGGACCGTTGGCGCCATGGGCCCGAGGCATGCCTCGGGCGGGTTGGGCAGGATGCCCAACCCCGGTCTTGCCGTGTGCGCAGGACAGCGCACACGAGCAAGGCGCCATCGAGCCCCCAGGGAAGGGTTCACGGCGTGTCCTGCCAACCCACACCGCCCCGCCATCCCATGGAATGCCCGCTGTTGCTGTTGCTGTTGCTGTTGCTTTGGCCTCGGCGGGTGCAGGGCGCCGCCCTGTCCGACCAACCCCTTGATTTCGGGACAATCACCCTTACCCCTTGGCGAGGCCGCACGCGCTGACGCGGCACCGCACATGGAGCCCTACCTGATGACCGAGACGATCCAGACCGAAACCCTTGGCTTCCAGACCGAAGTCAAGCAGCTGCTGCAGCTGATGATCCACTCGCTGTACTCCAACAAGGAGATCTTCCTCCGCGAGCTGGTCTCCAATGCCGCAGACGCTGCCGACAAGCTGCGCTTTGAAGCCCTGACCCAGCCCGAGCTGCTGGAAGGCGACAGCGAACTGCGCGTGCGCGTCAGCTTCGATCCGGCCGCGCACACCATCACCATCGAAGACAACGGCATCGGCATGAGCCGCGCCGATGCCATCACCCACCTCGGCACCATCGCCAAGTCCGGCACCGGCGACTTCCTGCGCCAGCTGTCCGGCGACCAGAAGAAGGATTCGCAGCTGATCGGCCAATTCGGCGTCGGCTTCTACAGCGCCTTCATCGTCGCCGACGAAGTCGAAGTCACTTCGCGTCGTGCCGGCCTGGCCGCCAGTGAAGGCGTGCGCTGGACCTCGCGTGGCGAAGGCGATTTCGACGTTGCCACCATCGACAAGGCCGAGCGCGGCACCCGCATCGTCCTGCACCTGAAGGATGGCGAGCACGACTTCGCCGACGGCTGGCGCCTGCGCAGCATCCTCAAGAAGTACTCCGACCACATCGGCCTGCCGATCCAGATGCCCAAGGAAGGCGCCGAAGAAGGTGCTGCCGTCGAATGGGAAACCGTCAACCGCGCCAGCGCGCTGTGGACCCGCCCGCGCACCGAGATCAGCGATGCGGAGTACACCGAGTTCTACAAGCACGTCGCCCACGATCACAGCGATCCGCTGGCCTGGAGCCACAACAAGGTTGAAGGCAAGCTGGAATACACCTCGCTGCTGTACGTGCCGGGCCGCGCGCCGTTCGACCTGTACCACCGCGATGCCCCCAAGGGCCTGAAGCTGTACGTGCAGCGCGTGTTCGTGATGGACCAGGCCGAGCAGTTCCTGCCGCTGTACCTGCGCTTCATCAAGGGCGTGGTCGATTCCAACGATCTGTCGCTGAACGTCTCGCGCGAAATCCTGCAGTCGGGCCCGGTCATCGATTCGATGAAGGCCGCGCTGACCAAGCGTTCGCTGGACATGCTGGAGAAGCTGTCCAACGACAAGCCCGAACAGTACGCCACGTTCTGGAAGGAATTCGGCCAGGTGCTGAAGGAAGGCCCGGCCGAGGACTACAACAACCGCGAAAAGGTCGCCGGCCTGCTGCGCTTCGCCTCCACCCGTGGCGAGGCCGATGCACAGACCGTGTCGCTGGCCGACTACATCGGCCGCATGGCCGAAGGCCAGGACAAGATCTACTACCTGACCGGCGAGAGCTACAGCCAGGTACGCAACAGTCCGCACCTGGAAGTGTTCCGCAAGAAGGGCATCGAAGTCCTGCTGCTGACCGACCGCATCGACGAGTGGCTGATGGGCTACCTGACCGATTTCGACGGCAAGGGCTTCGTCGATATCGCCCGCGGCGACCTCGACCTGGGCGCGCTGGAAAGCGAAGCGGACAAGCAGGAACAGGAAGCCGCTGCAAAGGACAAGCAGGGCCTGGTCGAGCGCCTGAAGACCGTGCTCGGCGATGACGTGGCCGAAGTGCGCGTGTCGCACCGGCTGACCGACTCGCCGGCGGTGCTGGCCATCGGCGAACAGGACCTGGGCCTGCAGATGCGCCAGATCCTGGAAGCCAGCGGCCAGAAGGTACCCGACAGCAAGCCGGTACTGGAGATCAACCCGGGTCACCCGCTGATCGCCAAGCTGGACGCCGAAGCCGATGGCGCACGTTTCGACGATCTGGGCCGGGTGCTGTTCGACCAGGCTGCACTGGCGGCTGGCGACAGCCTGAAGGATCCGGGTGCGTACGTGGCCCGCCTGAACAAGCTGCTGCTGGAGCTGTCGGCCTGATCGATGCCGGGATCGCCCAGCCTGGAGGGTGCCAACCCCGGTTGGCCCCGCCATTGCCCTGGTAGACGCCAACCTTGGTTGGCGCTTGAAAGGCTGCCCAGCATGGCTTGACAGCGAAAGCGTGCCAACCAAGGTTGGCACCTACCAGAGCCGGTCGGATCAGGCGCGTCCCGGATGCGGTCGGATCAGGCCTGCCGGTCCAGCAGCGAGCCCAGCATCTGGTCCTCGCGGCGGATCAGCGCAGCGTTGGCAGCAAAGGCCACCACCTCGGCCTTGGCAGCCAACAGGTCACCCATCGGCGCGGACGGGTCGGTGTCACCAGTGGAGATCACGCGGGAGTCCACCCCGCCCTGCGCTGCGGCTTCGCGCTGCAGTTGCAGGCGCGGTGCATCCGCAGTCGCCAGGTTGGCCACGTTGTGCGCGGCCACCTGCACACCCCGCTGGGCCGCACGCATCCCGCTGAGGGCAATACCGGTCACATCGTTCATCGGGAGGTCTCCCAGGCCACCCAACGCAGCCTTCCGCACCGGTTAACGGCCGCGCGGCTGCGACCTTGAGTCCACGCCGGCCAGACAGGCCCGGGTGGTAGCATATCCCTCTGATTTCAGCGCCTTTTGCCAATGCTCAGTTTTTTCCGCCGCAAGAAGCCCCAGGACGCCGCCACAGCGGACGCGCCCAAGACCCAGCACTACTCGGCTGAAGAGCTGGCGGCGGCATTCCCGTCGGCCGCGCCGCCCGAGCAGGCCCCGGCCGCACCGGTAGCCCCGCCCGTGGCGGATGCGCCTGTGCCAGCTGCCACGCCCGAAGTCGTCGCGCCCGCAACGTCAGCAGCGCCGCCCTCGCAGGCAACGCTGGAATCGCCGCAGGAAACCACTGCCGAAGCCCTGCCGGAACGCGTGCTGGCACCGGAGAACTTCGCAGCCGAGGCGGCCGCCGCTGCTGCGGTGCTTGCCCCGCTGGCCCCGGTCATCCCCGCGCAGGAACCGGCCGCCCCCGCTGCCGACCTGCCGGTGCTGGTCGATGCCCCGCCCGCCCCGGCCGGCAAGCCCGGCTGGCGCGAACGCCTGCGCAACAGCGCTTTCGCCCGCAGCTTCGGCGGCCTGTTCTCGCGCAATCCCAAGCTCGATGACGACCTGCTGGACGAGATCGAGACCGCACTGCTGACCGCCGACGTCGGCGTTGCCGCCACCACCGAGCTGATCGCCGACCTGCGCAAGCGCATGAAGGCGCGCGAATTCATCGATGCCAACGCCCTGCTGGCGGCACTGCGCGCCGATCTGATCGCGATCCTGCAGCCGGTGTCCAAGCCGCTGGTCATCGACCGCAACGCCAAGCCCTTCGTGGTGCTGACCGTCGGCGTCAACGGCGTCGGCAAGACCACCACCATCGGCAAGCTGGCCAAGCGCTTCAAGGACGAGGGCCACAGCCTGATGTTGGCTGCCGGCGATACCTTCCGCGCCGCTGCCGTGGCCCAGCTGCAGATCTGGGGCGAGCGCAACGGCGTGGCCGTGGTCGCGCAGGGGCAGAACGCCGATGCCGCCTCGGTGGCCTACGACGCACTGCAGGCCGGCAAGGCCCGTGGCACGTCGGTACTGATCGCCGATACCGCCGGCCGCCTGCACACCCAGTCCGGGCTGATGAACGAGCTGGGCAAGATCCGCCGCGTGCTCGGCAAGATCGACGAAAACGCGCCGCACGAAGTGCTGATGGTGATCGACGGCACTACCGGCCAGAACGCGCTTTCGCAGCTGCGCCAGTTCAATGCCGCAGTCAAGGTGACTGGCCTGGTGGTGACCAAGCTGGACGGCACCGCCAAGGGCGGCGTGGTGTTCGCGCTGGCCCGTGAGTTCGGCATTCCGATCCGTTTCGCCGGCATCGGCGAGCGCCCGGAAGACCTGCGCGTGTTCGATCCGGAAGCGTTCGTCGACGCCCTGTTGCCCGAAGCGCTGGGCGCCTGATACACCGTGCAGCCACGCATGGCGTGGCTCTACTGGGTGACTCGCCGCTGCCGTAGTAGAGCCACCCCATGGGTGGCTGCCCCCTGGAGTACCAATGCCCCGCCAGCCGAACGCCAGCGCCATGCCAGCCCCCGAGCACGGCTTCGTCGCCCGCCTGCTGCACTGGTTTGACGACCACGGCCGCCACGACCTGCCCTGGCAGCATCCGCGCAGCCCGTATCGGGTCTGGTTGTCGGAGATCATGCTGCAGCAGACCCAGGTGGCAACGGTCATTCCTTACTTCCACCGTTTCCTGCAGCACTTCCCCACCCTGCCCGACCTTGCCGCCGCCAGCAACGACGCGGTGATGGCGCAGTGGGCCGGGCTGGGTTACTACGCCCGTGCGCGCAATCTGCATGCCGCCGCCAAGCGCTGCGTGAGCGAGCATGGGGGCGAGCTGCCGCGTGATTTCGATGCCCTGCACGACCTGCCCGGCATCGGCCGCAGTACCGCCGGCGCGATCCTCAGCCAGGCCTGGAACGACCCGTTCGCGATCCTCGACGGCAACGTCAAACGCGTGCTCAGCCGCTATCACGGCGTCGAAGGCTTTCCTGGCCTGCCCGCCGTCGAAAAGCAGCTGTGGTCCATCGCTGAAGCGCAGGTCGCGCAGGTACCGGCGGGACGCATGGCCGACTACACCCAGGCGCAGATGGACCTCGGTGCGACGGTCTGCAGCCGGTCCAGACCGGCCTGCGTGATCTGTCCCCTGCAGGCCGATTGCGTGGCACGTCGCGAAGGCCGTACGGCCGAGCTGCCAACAGCAAAGCCGGGCAAGGTGCTGCCCGAACGCGAGGCGGTGGCCCTGCTGCTGCGCGACAAGCAGCAGCGCGTGCTGCTGCAGAAGCGGCCGGATACCGGCATCTGGGCGCAGCTGTGGACGCTTCCGCAGGCCGATGCGGGCAGCGAGCTGCAGGACTGGTTCGACGTGCACGTCGATGGTTCACTGGAAGATGCCGAGGAACTACCGGTGCTGCAGCACACCTTCAGCCACTACAAGCTGCATCTGCAGGTATTGTCACGCCAGGTGCACGGCCTGCGCGTGGAAGAACCCACGCTGCGCTGGGTCGGCGCTGCCGAACTGCCCGCACTGGGCTTGCCAGCCCCCATCCGGAAGCTGCTTGATGGCACCCCCATCAAGACCCCGAAGCAAACCTCCGCGAAATCCCGCAACCACAAGTGAGTGCCATGCCCCGAACCGTCTTCTGCCAGTACGAACAACGCGATGCCGAGGGCCTGGACTTCGTGCCTTACCCGGGTGAGCTCGGCCAACGTGTGTTCAACCACATCGGCAAGCCGGCCTGGACCGCATGGCTGGCACACCAGACCATGCTGATCAACGAGAACCGCCTGTCGCCACGAAAGCCGGAGCATCGCGCGTTCCTGGAAACGGAACTGGTGAAGTTCCTGTTCGAGAAAGACGCCGAGAAGCCTGCCGGCTTCACCCCGGAAGCCTGATCTGGAGGCAGCGCCGGGCCATGCCCGGCGTTCCCGCATCCGCCGGGCATGGCCCGGCGCCACCGGCCTATTTCGCGGACTCTTCGCGTTCCTGCACCTGCGCCTGGCGCAGTTGCTTTTCCTCTGCCCGCAGCGACTTCACGTCCAGCTTGCGGATGGTCTTGATGAAGCACGGCATGCGCGGGCCGCTGGTCGGGTCGCGCACCAGCACCTTGTCGAACGGTGCCGAGACGCGGCCCATGTGACTGGTCAGGCCGATCGCCGGTGCGTAGGACAGATCCGGGCACGGCCCGCTCAGCTCCAGCAGGTAGGCCTCGCTGGGCTTGGTCCAGACCGCCAGCGCACTGTCGCCCAGTTCGGTCCAGCCGTTGAGGCTGCCGAAGAACTGCATGTCCTTCTGCGGTGCCCCGGCGTGGGCACGATACAGCTCCAGCTTCTCGGCACTGCCCAAACGGCCGGTGGTTGCGCAGCCAGCCAGGGCCAGGCACAGCCCGGCGATCAACAACGGGGTCTTCATGGCGATCTCCACGGGGGAACTGTGCCGATCATGCACCCGCCGGGGTGGTGCCGGCGCAACGGCCGGCAGCCCAGTTCAGCCGTTGGTCGGCGGTCCCAGGTCGCTTGCAACCACAGTAGCCGCCAACCTTGGTTGGCGCTTGGCCTGCAGGAGCAGCCGACCAGGGTCGGCATCTACCAGAGCGGGCCCAGCCCGCTCAGACGTCGGCGTGGGCCAGCGCGTGCAGGCGCCCTTCGCGCAGCTCCAGCACCCGGTCCAAGCGCCGCGCCAGCGAGCGGTCATGGGTGACCAGCACCAGGCTGGTGTGACGGGCACGGTTGAGCTCGAGCATCAGCTCGAAGACGGTCGCGGCCGTGCGGTCATCCAGGTTGCCGGTCGGCTCGTCGCCCAGCACGCAGGCCGGGTGATTGACCAACGCGCGCGCCACTGCAGCACGCTGGCGTTCGCCACCGGACAATTCGCCGGGCTTGTGGTCCAGGCGATGGCCGAGGCCGACCGATTCCAGCAGCGCGGTCGCACGCGTACTGGCCTCCGCAACTGCGGTACCGGCCAGCATCACCGGCATCATCACGTTTTCCAGCGCGGTGAATTCCGGCAGCAGGTGGTGGAACTGATAGACGAAACCCAGCGCCTGGTTGCGCAGCAGGCCGCGCGAGGTGTCCGACAGCGCGGACATGCGCTGGCCGGTGACGTAGACCTCGCCCGCAGTGGGCGTGTCCAGCCCGCCCAGCAGGTGCAGCAGCGTGCTCTTGCCGGCACCCGAGGCGCCGATGATCGCAACCGTCTCGCCGGCGGTCACCGTCAGGTCCAGGCCATCGAACACCGGGGTCTGCATGCGCCCTTCAGCGTAGGTCTTGCCCAGCGCTTCGGCACGGATCACTTCATCGCCGCGATTGAAGACCTTATTCATAACGCAGGGCCTCCGCCGGCTGGGTGCGTGCTGCCCGCCAGGCGGGATACAGAGTGGCCAGGAAGCTCATCAACAGCGCGACCAGGGTGATCACCACGATGTCGCTGGTCTGCATGTCGGTGGGCAGGCCGGTGATGTAGTACACATCCTCCGGCAGCAGCTTGATCTTGAACACCGCTTCGATCGCGCCGAGGATGCGCTCCAGGTTCAAGGTCAGGGTAATGCCGCCGATCAGGCCTGCGAGGGTGCCGAAGATGCCGATCAGCGAGCCCTGCACCATGAACACCTGCATCACCCCGCCCGGGGTCAGGCCGAGGGTGCGCAGGATCGCGATGTCGGCCTGCTTGTCGGTCACCAGCATCACCTGCGAGGACACCAGGTTGAACGCGCCCATGGCGATGATCAGCGAGAGCAGGATGCCCATCACCACTTTTTCCATGCGCAGCGAGTGGTACAGGTTGGCGTTCTGCTGGGTCCAGTCGCTGACCCGATAGGCGCCGCCGAGGTTCTGCGCCAGGTCCACGCCCACCTCCAGCGAGCGGTCCATGTCATGCAGTTTCAGGCGGACGCCGGTGGCGCCATCGGAACGCAGTACGCGCTCCAGGTCTTTCATGTTGGCAAAACCCACACCGCGATCGACTTCGTTGTAACCGGCCTCGAAGATGCCGCTGACGGTGAAGCGCTTCATCCGCGGCACCGCGCCGGCCGGCGTGCCCTGCACTTCCGCGAAGGTCACCAGCACCTGGTCGCCGACGTCCACGCCCAGCCAGACGGCCAGTTCCTTGCCCAGCAGCAGGTTGAAGCTGCCCGGGGTCAGGCTGCCGTAGCTGCCCTTGGTGACCTTCTTATCGATCACCGATACCTTGGGCTCCAGCGCCGGGTCGATGCCCTGGATGATCGCACCCTGCACACGCGGGCCACTGATCATCGACTGGATCTCGATGTATGGCGCAGCACCGGCAACGCGCGGGTCCTTGTTGGCCACGTCGACCACGCGCATCCAGTCCGGCATCGGCTCGCCGTCGCGGCTGATGGTGGTGTGGGCGGTCATCTGCAGCAGACGGCTGCGGATCTCCTTCTGGAAACCGCTCATCACCGCCAGTGTGGTGATCAGCACCGTCACCCCGAGCGCGATGCCCAGGATCGATGCCATCGAAATGAAGGAGATGAAGCCGTTGCGGCGCTTGGCGCGCAGGTAGCGCAGGCCAATGGCCACGGGAATGGGTTTGAACATGCAGGCACGCCAGTCGATTCAGCCTATGGTGCCACCGACCGGGGCTTACGGGAAACGGCGCGTGCGGATACGGCCAGTCGCAGTTCACGTCGCTGCCCGCGATCGAGTACATCCGGCCAGAACAACAGCCGTCGACGACGCCAGCCTTCGCGCCACTGCAGCAGCAGCCAGGGCCCGCGCACCACCAGTCGCGGCTCGGCAATGTCCTGCCCGTCCACGCGCAGCGGCTCAGGCAGGGGCGGCAACTGCAGCAACGCGCGGGGCCGCCGCAGGCGCCAGGCCAGCTCGGCCAGGCCCAGCACCCAGACCCCGATCAGTACGGGAACGAGGTGCCCCGGCGGCAGATCCGAGGCACGCAGCAGCCACGGCGCAGCCAACAGTACCGCCAGCTGGGCGCTGGCCTGCAGCCGCGAGGGGCGCCACTCAAGGCTTGAGGGCGAGGATCTTGTGCATGAGGGGGACGGCGTGCGCATGTGGGCAGGCCTCGTAGCCCATGAACCAGCGCCACAACTTATCGTCCTCGCAGTCGAGCAGGAACAGGAAAACCTCGCGCTCTTCGGTCGGCGCACTGCTCCATTCGCGGTCCAGGTAGCGACCGAACAACTGGTCCAGTTCACGCATGCCGCGCCGGCAACGCCAACGCAGCTTCTTCAGCAGAACATCTTCTTCCATCGTGTCTCTCCAGATACAGCAAAGCCACGCATGGCGTGGCTCTGCTGGGAGGTGCAGCCACGCGTGGCGTGGCTCTACCGGGTACAGCCGGGCCGTATCAGGCGCGGCGCTCCATCATCAGCTTCTTGATCTCGGCGATCGCCAGTGCCGGGTTCAGGCCCTTCGGGCAGGTCCGGGCACAGTTCATGATGGTGTGGCAGCGGTACAGCTTGAACGGATCTTCCAGATCGTCCAGGCGCGCACCGGTGTCCTCGTCGCGCGAATCGATGATCCAGCGGTAGGCCTGCAGCAGGATCGCCGGGCCCAGGTAACGCTCGCCGTTCCACCAGTAGCTCGGGCAGCTGGTCGAGCAGCACGCGCACAGGATGCACTCGTACAGACCGTCCAGCTTCTTGCGGTCTTCCGGCGACTGCAGGCGCTCACGGTCCGGCGGTGCCGGGGTCTGGGTGCGGATCCACGGCTTGATCGAGGCGTACTGCGCATAGAAGTGGGTCAGGTCCGGAACCAGATCCTTGACCACGTTCATGTGCGGCAGCGGGTAGATCGGCACTTCCTTCTTGCCGCAGTCCGAGATGGCTCGGGTGCAGGCCAGGGTGTTGGTGCCGTCGATGTTCATCGCGCACGAACCACAGATGCCTTCGCGGCAGGAGCGGCGGAAGGTCAGGGTCGGGTCGATCTCGTTCTTGATCTTGATCAGCGCGTCCAGGACCATCGGGCCGCAGGCGTCCAGATCGACGTCATAGGTGTCGGTGCGCGGATTGCTGTCGTCGTCCGGACTCCAGCGGTAGATCTTGAAGGTGCGCACGTTCTTGCCGCCGGTCTTGGCGGGGAAGTGCTTGCCCTTCGTGATCTTGGAATTCTTGGGGAGTGAAAACTCGGCCATGGCTGCTCTCGTTGGCTCAGGCGGCCCGCGCCCGAGGGCGCGGATTGCATGTTAGGCGGGGTCGGATCAGTACA
The DNA here is from genome assembly GCF_056861525.1 of Stenotrophomonas sp. 82F1. NCBI lineage: Bacteria > Pseudomonadati > Pseudomonadota > Gammaproteobacteria > Lysobacterales > Lysobacteraceae > Stenotrophomonas > Stenotrophomonas sp. 82F1. Next base: position 33,303 of record NZ_JBSPUD010000016.1, on the reverse strand, counting down.
CGCGCGGCTTCGGCGGCACCACGGACACGTCATCGGTCAACGTGTACATGTGCACCGGACGGTAGTCGAAGCTGCACTTGCCCTTCTCGTCCACGCTGACCAGGGTGTGCTTCTGCCAATTGACGTCGTCGCGGTCCGGGAAGTCCTCGTGCGCATGTGCGCCACGGCTTTCCTTGCGCTGCTCGGCCGAGTTGATCGTCGCCACCGCGTTCAGCAGCAGGTTGTTCAGCTCGTAGGTCTCGATCAGGTCCGAGTTCCAGACCAACGAACGGTCGGAGACCTTCACGTCCTGGAACGAGTCGAAGATCTTGTCCATCTTCTCGCAGCCTTCCTTCAGCGTCTGGCTGGTACGGAAGACCGCCGCGTCGGCCTGCATGGTGCGCTGCATGCGATCGCGGATGACCGACGTCGGGGTATCGCCGTTGGCGTGACGCAGCTTGTCCAGCAGGCCCAGCGCCTTGTCGCAGGCGTCGGCCGGCAGGGTCTTGTGCGCCGCGCCCGGGGTGATCGTCGCCGCGCAACGATTGGCCACCGCGCGCCCGAACACCACCAGGTCCAGCAGCGAGTTCGAGCCCAGGCGGTTGGCACCGTGCACCGAAACGCAGGCCGCTTCGCCGATGGCGTACAGGCCCGGCACGACCGCATCGGGGTTCTCGCCGTCCTTGCGCACCACTTCACCGTGGTAGTTGGTCGGGATGCCGCCCATGTTGTAGTGCACGGTCGGGATCACCGGGATCGGCTGCTTGTGCACGTCGACGCCAGCGAAGATGCGGGCGCTCTCGGCGATGCCCGGCAGCTTGTCGTCGATCACGCCCGGGCCGAGGTGGGTCAGGTCGAGCAGGATGTGGTCCTTGTGCTCGCCGACGCCGCGGCCTTCGCGGATTTCGATGGTCATCGAACGGCTGACCACGTCACGCGACGCCAGATCCTTGTAGTGCGGTGCGTAGCGCTCCATGAAGCGCTCGCCGCTGCTGTTGCGCAGGATGCCGCCTTCACCGCGGACACCCTCGGTGATCAGGCAGCCGGCGCCGTAGATGCCGGTCGGATGGAACTGCACGAACTCCATGTCCTGCATGGCGATGCCGGCGCGCATGGCCAGCCCGCCACCGTCGCCGGTGCAGGTGTGCGCCGAGGTGGCGCTGAAGTAGGCACGGCCGTAGCCGCCGGTGGCCAGCACCACGCCCTGGGCGCGGAACAGGTGCAGCGTGCCGTCGGACATGTCCAACGCCAGCACGCCGCGGCAGGCACCTTCGTCATCGAAGATCAGGTCGAGTGCGAAGTACTCGATCATGAAGCGTGCGTCGTGCTTCAGCGACTGCTGGTACAGCGTGTGCAGCATCGCGTGGCCGGTACGGTCGGCCGCCGCGCAGGTACGCTGCGCCGCCGGGCCCTCGCCGTACTGGGTGGTCATGCCACCGAACGGACGCTGGTAGATCTTGCCTTCGGCGGTGCGGCTGAACGGCACGCCGTAGTGCTCGAGCTCGATGATCGCCGGAATCGCTTCACGGCACATGTACTCGATGGCGTCCTGGTCGCCCAGCCAATCCGAACCCTTGATGGTGTCGAAGAAGTGGTAACGCCAGTCGTCCTCGCCCATGTTGCCGAGCGCAGCGGAGATACCGCCCTGGGCGGCGACGGTGTGCGACCGGGTCGGGAAGACCTTGGTCAGGCACACGGTCTGCAGGCCCTTGGCGGCCAGGCCGAACGTGGCACGCAGGCCGGCGCCGCCGGCGCCCACCACGACCATGTCGTACTTGTGTTCGGTAATCTTGTAAGCGGACATCTAGTCTGGATTCCTGTCTTGGCGCCTGGGCTCAGGCAACGCCGAGGGCGATGCGGCCCACCGCAAACACACTGACGATCATGCCGAGCACGGCGACGAACTTCACCGCGGTCTGCAGCACCAGGGCCAGCAGCGATTCGTGGATGTAGTCCTCCAGCACGACCTGCAGGCCGAGCTGGGCGTGCCAGAACATGGCGATCAGCAGGCCGATCAGCGGAACGGCGTTCCACGGCTTGGCGATCGCGGCAGTGGCGGTCACGTAATCCGAGCCCAGCAGGCCCAGCACGAACACCAGGAACCAGATGCCCAGCACCACCAGTGCGGCGGCGGTCAGGCGCTGATGCACGAAGTGCTCGGTGCCGGTCTTGGCCGAACCGAGACCGCGCACGCCCTTCAGCGGGGTACGGAACTTGCTCACGCGGCACCTCCGAACATCACATAGGCCCACACCGCCAGGGTGATCAGCAGGCTGCCGATCACCGACATCCAGCTGCTGCGGATGAAGGTGGCAATGCGGAATCCGATCGCGAAGTCCTGCACGATATGGCGGATGCCATTGCACAGGTGATAGGCGAACGACCATGTCCACGCGAACAGGAACACGCGGCCATACCAGGCCCCGGCATGGCCGGTGAAGCAGTTCCAGGATTCGGGCCCCATCATCAGAGCCAACAGGCCTCCGGCGATGATGAGGGCACCAACAGACAGAAAGACGCCAGTGGCTCGATGCAGGATCGAGGTGGCCATCTGAATCTGCCAGCGATACACCTGAAGGTGCGGAGAAAGGGGACGTTGTCTGGTCGCCATTCGCTGGGCTCGTTGTCTCGGCTGGGCGGCATAAGGCCGCGTTGGCTCAATGCTGATCAAAAATCGATGCAGCGTCCGTTTTTTTCCCAATCGCCATACCGCACCGGATCGAGTCCGCCGCGGCCACCGAATTCCTCTTCCACCTCTGGTTGTTCCACGGGCACAGGGACCGGGGGAACCAGCGGGGCTTCAGCTTCGGCGTCGGGAGTGGGGGTTGTTTGGCCTATCATGATGGGTCTCGCAACGCACAAATTTTAGACCTCGTTCACGTGCCTGACAACCTTCCCCCTGCTTTCGTCGCATATCCGCGCCTGCCCGGCCATCAATTGCTGAGCCTGCAGGGCGTGGATGCAGCGGCTTTTGCCCATGCCCAGTTCAGCAGCGACGTGACCGCCCTGCCCCTGCTGCACTGGCAGTGGAGCGCGTGGCTGAGCGCCAAAGGCCGCACCCTGGCGGTGTTTCAGCTGCTGCGGCTGGCCGATGACCATGTGCTGCTGGTGCTCGCCGACGGAGATGCCGATGCGATTGCGTCGCAACTGCAGCGTTTCGTGTTCCGCCGCAAAGTAAAATTGCAGGTTCATGCCGATCTCGTCGTGGCCGGGGCCTTTACTGCGCCGGAAGCCGCCACCGGCGCCGCCATCGCGCTGACCGGTAACCACGGCTGGGAGCTGGACCTGGGCAGCGACGCACTTCCCCGCACGCTGCGCATCGGCCCGGTCGAGGCCTTCGCGGCCAGCGACCAGGCCGGGGACGCCGCCTTTGCTCTGGCCTGGCGCCAGGCCGATCTGCGCTACGGGCTGCCGCGCCTGGAAGCGAGCCAGCGCGAGGTGTGGACCCCGCAGCAGCTGGGCCTGGACCGCCTCAACGGCTACAGCGTGAAGAAGGGCTGCTACCCCGGTCAGGAAATCGTCGCGCGCACCCATTTCCTCGGCAAGGCCAAACGCGCGGTGCAGCTGCTGCATACCGCAGCACCGGCGCAGGCGGGCGATGGCGTGCAGCAGGATGGCGCCGCGCTCGGCACCCTGGCCAGCGTGGCCGGCGATCTGGCACTGGCCGTGCTGCCGCTGGAGACCAGCGACAGCGAACTGCAGGTGGGTGATGCGCCCGCGCAGCGGATGCCGCTGCTGGACGGGTTGGCGCGCTGAGGCGCCGATCCGGTACGTCATCCACGCATGGCGTGGATCTACCGAGCCCGAGACCCTGTTCCGGCGGGTGCGGACCGTTGGTCCGCACTGCGATGAAGCAGCCGAGCGTGGGCTCGGCTCTACAGGGCTATAGCCGCTCGCCGGTTTCCGGGTTGAAGAAATGCAGGCCCTGCGGGTGGATCGCCACCCGGATGTCCTCACCCACGCCCGGCAGCGACTGCGGCGCCACGCGCATGGTCAGCGCGTGCTGGCCGCTGCTCATGTTGACGAAGATCTCGTTGCCGACCGGCTCGATGCCTTCGATGCGCGCGGTGAACGCATGCGTGTCTTCGCTGCCTGCCGGCTGCAGGTGCTCGGGACGCACGCCCACCGCGATCGGCTTCTGCAGCCACGCCGGATCGATCGTCGCCTGCCCCAGCGGAGCACGCCAGTCGCCGTCGACCACGGTCACGCCACCGGCATCGCCCTGCAGCGTACCGCGCAGCACGTTCATCGCCGGGCTGCCGAGGAAGCCGGCCACGAACAGGTTGGCCGGACGGTCGTACAGCGCCATCGGCGTGTCGATCTGCTGGATGACACCGTCCTTCAGCACCACGATGCGCTGGCCCAGGGTCATCGCTTCGACCTGATCGTGGGTCACGTAGATCATGGTGGTGCCCAGCTTGCGGTGCAGCTGTGCGATCTCGGTGCGCACGCTGTGGCGCAGCTTGGCATCAAGATTGGACAGCGGCTCGTCGAGCAGGAACACCGCCGGCTCGCGCACCAGCGCACGGCCCAGTGCAACACGCTGGCGCTGGCCGCCGGACATCGCCTTGGGCAGCTTGTCCATCATCTCGGTCAGGCCCAGCGTCTGCGCAGCTTCGCTGATGCGCTTGTCGATGGTCGCCTTGTCATGCCCGCGCAGCTTCAGGCCAAAGGCCAGGTTCTCGGCCACGGTCATGTGCGGGTACAGCGCGTAACTCTGGAACACCATCGCGATGTCGCGATCCTTCGGTGCCACGTCATTGACCACGCGATCACCGATGGTCAGCGTGCCGCCGCTGATCTCTTCCAGCCCGGCCACCATCCGCAACAGGGTCGACTTGCCACACCCGGACGGGCCCACCAGCACCATCAGTTCGCCGTCGGCCACCTCGAAGGTGGCGTCCTTCACCGCGACCTGTCCGTTGTCGTAGACCTTGCGCACACCCTGCAACTGCACTTTTGCCATTTCACTCATCCAGTCCGCCCGACGCCGGGCTGTCTTTTGGGACTGCCTCGGCCCTCCCGATGGCAGTGATGATTGCGCGGTTGCCGCATGACGGCGACCACTGCAATCGAATACAGTTGCCCATTCTGCCATGTAAACGTTTTCACGTGGCACTATCCGAACGTCGGTGCGCGCCGACCTGCACCGTCGACCGAACGAAGGGTTGCCGCTGTAGTGGTTTCGATTGGAACGGTGCTCCGGCAAGCCGGAAAACCGATCCAGATGAGCCTCGGACAGGCAGTTGCGCGGATGTCCCCCGAACCCAGCCATGAAGCGATTGACAACGATGTCACCCGGATCTGAAACTCGAGCGATGCACGACACACTCTTCCTGTTTGGTGCCACAGGTGATCTGGCCCAGCGCTACCTGTTCCCTTCGCTGCTGCGCCTGCTTGGCGACGGCCTGCTGCCGGAGGATTTCCGCATCCGTGCGCTGGCCCTGTCCGGCCATGACACCGAAGCCTTCCATGACATCCTGCGGCCCCGCCTGCAGCAGGCGATGCCGATGGCCAGCCAGGAGGACATCGCCTCCCTGCTGCGTCGCATCGACTACCGCTCGGTCGACCTGCGTGACGTCGACTCGGTCGCCGCCGCGGTATCCGACCTGGTCGACCGCCGCTGCGTGAGCTACCTGGCGATCCCGCCGGGCCTGTACATCTCCACCTGCGAAGGCCTGGCCAAGGGCGGCGCACTGGCTGCACCGGCACGCCTGATGCTGGAGAAGCCGATCGGCAGCGACAGCGAAAGCGCCGAGGAGATCATCACCACCATCGGCCAGTGGATCGACGAAGACCGCGTGTTCCGCCTCGACCACTACCTGGGCAAGGCGGCGGTACAGAACCTGATCGCGCTGCGCTTCGGCAACACGCTGCTGGAAGCGGTATGGAACCGCAACTACATCGAATCGGTGCACATCCTGGTCGCCGAAAGCGAAGGCGTGGATGGCCGTGACGCCTACTACGCACGCTCCGGCGCCCTGCGCGACATGGTGCAGAGCCACATCCTGCAGCTGCTGTGCATGGTGGCGATGGAGCCGCCGGCGTCGCTGGAAGCCGACCGCATCCGCGATGAGAAGGTCAAGGTGCTGCGTGCGCTGCGCCCGCTGGATGCCAAGCACGCCGCGCGTGACAGCGTGCGCGGCCGCTATACCGCCGGCAGCATCAACGGCCAGCCCGCACAGGCCTACCAGCCGCCGGAAGGCAGCGACGTGGAGACCTTCGCCGGCGTCACCGCGCACATCGACAACTGGCGCTGGAGCGGCGTGCCGTTCCACCTGGTCACCGGCAAGCGCCTGCCCGAGCGCACCACCCGCGTGGTGGTGACCCTCAAGCCGGTCACGCACTGGTTGTTCGAACGCCCGCAGCGTGCGCAGGCCGCACCGAACCGCCTGGTGTTCCAGCTGCAGCCGCAGGAGAACATCGAGCTGGGCCTGATGAGCAGCCTGGCCGGCCCGGAATGGGGCGCGCTGGAACTGCAGCCGCTGGAACTGGAACTGTCGGTACCGACCGGCCTGCATCGCCGTATCGCCTACGAACGCCTGTTCCTGGACGCCTTCAACGGCAACCACACCCTGTTCGTGCGAGATGACGAAGTGCGTGCCGCCTGGGCCTGGATCGACAGCGTCGCCGATGCCTGGAAGGCAGCCGACCTGCCGCTGGAACCCTACCCTGCCGGCCAGTGGGGCCCGGCCAACGCGGTCGACTTCCTGCCGCAGGGCGTGGACGCGCCGGATAGCGGAGCGTCGGAATGAGCGCCAGCAGCCAGCCCGTGCTGGTCGCCGACATCGGTGGCACCAATGCCCGCTTCGCCCTTGCCGACACCTCGCAGGACGCCCCGCTGCTGAAAGAGAGCATCCGCGAGTACGCAGTGGCGGAGTTCCCGTCGCTGGGTGATGCCGCGCGCCACCATCTGGAACAGATCGGCGCCACCGCAGGCCGTGGCGTGTTCGCAGTCGCCGGTCGTGTCGATGGTGACGAAGCCCGCATCACCAACCATCCGTGGGTGATCTCGCGCAGCCGCACGGCCGCGATGCTGGGTTTCAACGAACTGCACCTCATCAACGACTTCGCCGCGCAGGCGATGGCGATCTCGCTGCTGCAGCCCGAGGACGTGGTCCAGGTCGGCGGTGCCGCCTGGGTTCCGGGCAAGCCGGGCCAGCCGCGCAACTACGCAGTGATCGGGCCGGGTACCGGCCTCGGCGTCGGCGGCCTGATCCTTCGCCACGGCCGCTGTTACCCGCTGGAAACCGAAGGCGGCCATGTCAGCTTCCCGCCGGGAACGCCGGAAGAGATCCGCATCCTGGAGATCCTGTCCGAGCAGTTCGGGCGCGTCTCCAACGAGCGGCTGATCTGCGGCCCCGGCCTGGTCAACATCCATCGCGCAATCTGCGAGATGGCGGGTATCGACCCGGGCCAACTGCAACCGGTGGACGTGACCGCCCGCGCCCTGCACGGCGATCCACAGGCGATGCGTACCGTGGATGTGTTCTGCGCGGTGTTCGGCGCCATTGCCGGTGATCTGGTGCTGACCCAGGGCGCCTGGGACGGCGTGTTCCTGACCGGCGGGCTGACTCCGAAGATGCTCGATTCATTGCAGCACTCCGGTTTCCGCCAGCGCTTCGAACACAAGGGCCGGTTCTCTTCGATCATGGCGCGGGTGCCGTCGCTGGCCGTGATGCATCCCCACGCCGGACTGCTGGGCGCCGCTGCCTATGCGGCCGACGCCGAACGTGACGCACCAGGAGTTGCCGCATGAGCCCCACCTTCCATGACGACCGCATCGAGTTCATCAACCACGGCGATGCCGATGGCTGGATCGAAGCCGTCGCTGCCGAAATGGCACAGGCGATCAACCACGACATCACCGAGCTGGGCCGCGCACGCATCCTGTTGTCCGGCGGTACCACGCCGGCTCCTGTGTACCAGGCGCTGGCCGAACTGGACGTGCATTGGGACCGCGTTGAAGTGAGCCTGGCCGACGAGCGCTGGCTGTCGCCGCAGGATCGCGACAGCAATGCATGGCTGGTGCGCGAGAACCTGCTTACACGTGCCGAAGGCGCGCACTTCGATCCGCTGGTGCGGATCGGCAAGCCGCTGCCCGAGTGCGTGTACACCGCCAACCTGCAGGCCCAGCACAGCCAGGCGCCGAGCCTGGTCGCACTGGGCATGGGCAATGACGGCCATACCGCCTCGCTGTTCCCGGGCTCGAAGGACCTGACCCGCGCGCTGGAAAGCACCCTGCCGTATGCCGCGCTGGATGCCACCGGCTGTCCCGGTGCCAACCAGTGGCCGCTGCGCATCACCTTGACCCCACGTGGCCTGGCCCAGTGCCGCCAGCGTCTGCTGCTGCTGCGCGGCAAGCAGAAGCTGCAGGTGCTGCGCCAGGCTCTGGACAGCAACGACCCCCAGCAGTATCCGATCCTCAACGCGATCAACCTGGACGGCGCGCGCCTGCGCGTCCACTGGGCTGATTGATGTCGGCGGCGGCGCCCTGCCGTCGCCCGCCTCTCGCCACCTCGAACGCCGGTAGCCAATGAGCCTCCATCCGCAACTGCAAGCCATCACTGAGCGCGTCATCCGCCGCAGCGCCGCCTCGCGCGCCGCCTATCTGGCAGCGATCGACGCCTCCCTGCGCGATGGCCCGTTCCGCAGCCGCCTCAGCTGCGGCAACCTCGCCCACGGTTTCGCCGCCTGCGGTGGCACCGACAAGAGTCGCCTGCGCGGCGGCGTGACGGCCAACCTGGGCATCATCACCGCCTACAACGACATGCTGTCGGCGCACCAGCCGTTCGAGACCTATCCCGAACAGATCCGTGCAGTGGCCCGCGAACTGGGCGCTACGGCGCAGGTGGCCGGTGCCGTGCCAGCGATGTGCGACGGCGTCACCCAAGGCCGTGGCGGCATGGAGCTGTCGCTGTTCTCGCGTGATGTGATTGCCCAGGCCACCGCGATCGGGCTCAGCCACGACATGTTCGATACCACCGTGTACCTCGGTGTGTGCGACAAGATCGTGCCGGGCCTGCTGATCGGCGCCCTCGCCTTTGGCCATCTGCCCGCCGTGTTCGTGCCGGCCGGCCCGATGACGCCGGGCATTCCCAACAAGCAGAAGGCCGAAGTGCGCGAGCGCTACGCCGCCGGCGAAGCCACCCGCGAAGAACTGCTGGAAGCCGAATCGGCCTCCTACCACGGCGCGGGCACCTGCACCTTCTACGGCACCGCCAATTCCAACCAGGTATTGCTGGAAGCGATGGGCGTGCAGCTGCCGGGCGCATCGTTCGTCAACCCGGACACCGCGCTGCGCGATGCGCTGACCCGCGAAGCCACCGAGCGCGCACTGGACATCACCGCGCTGGGCGACGACTTCCGTCCGCTGGGCCGGATCATCGACGAGCGCGCGATCATCAACGCGGTCATCGCGCTGATGGCTACCGGTGGCTCGACCAACCACACCATCCACTGGATCGCGGTGGCGCGCGCGGCCGGCATCGTGCTGACCTGGGACGACTTCGACGAGCTGTCGCAGCTGATTCCGCTGCTGGCGCGGGTCTATCCGAACGGCGAGGCCGACGTGAACCGCTTCGCCGCTGCCGGTGGTCCGGCGTTCGTGTTCGGCGAGCTGATCAAGGCCGGCCTGATGCATGGCGATCTGGTCAGCGTCGCCCGTGGCGGCATGGCTGACTACGCCCTCGAACCGCAGCTGCGCGAGGGCAAGCTGGTGTATCTGCCGGGCCTGGAGCGCAGCGCCGATGAAGAAGTGGTGCGCGGTGTCGACAACCCGTTCGAGAGCCAGGGCGGCCTGCGCCTGTTGCGCGGCAACCTCGGCAAGTCGCTGATCAAGCTGTCGGCGGTGAAGCCGCAGTACCGCACCATCGAAGCGCCGGCCGTGGTGGTTGATGCACCGCAGGTATTGAACAAGCTGCACGTCGGCGGCCTGCTGCCCGAGCATTTCGTGGCGGTGGTGCGCTACCAGGGCCCGCGTGCGAACGGCATGCCGGAACTGCATTCGCTGGCACCGCTGCTCGGCCTGCTGCAGAACCAGGGCCGGCGCGTGGCGCTGGTCACCGATGGTCGCCTGTCCGGCGCGTCCGGCAAGATTCCGGCGGCGATCCACGTGACCCCGGAAGCCGCACGCGGTGGTCCGCTGGGCAAGGTACGCGAGGGCGACATCATCCGCCTGGATGGCGAAGCCGGCACGCTGGAAGTGCTGGTGGACGCGGCCGAATGGGCGGCGCGTACGCACGCGCCGAATACGGCGCCGGCCGCCAATGACCTGGGCCGCAACCTGTTCGCGATCAACCGGCGTGTGGTGGGTCCGGCGGATCAGGGTGCGATCTCGATTTCGTGCGGTCCGGCGGCGGCTGACGGTGGGCCGTGGGATTACGACGCGGAGTACGAGCTGGGGCACGATGCTGCGGCTGCGGCGGCGCCGCATGAGGCGAAGGACGCCTGAGGGTTGAAGAGCGTTGCGGGTATGCGTGGGCGGTGAGTGTCCTGGTTGAGGCGGCGGGTAGCCCCCACCAGGACACGCCGTAAACCCATCCATGGGGGCTCGGTCGCGGCATCCGTGCCGCTCACGGTCCTGGTGGGGGCTACCCGCCGCCTCCGGACAGTTTCCCGGCGCCCTCGCGCCGCGAAGTGATCACTGAAAATCAAATTCGAAAGCAAAGGCAGAAGCAGAGCTATGGGTATCGAACAACATCAGGTGCGGGCGGCGGAGTTGCTGCATGCGGCCGGCATCCTGCCGGTGGTGACGATTCATACGCTGGACCAGGCGCGTGCGGTCAGTGCGGCGTTGCTGGAAGGGGGATTGCCGGCGATCGAGCTGACGCTGCGGACGCCGGTGGCGATGGAAGCGCTGGCGATGCTCAAGCGCGAGCTGCCGGATGTGGTGGTCGGCGCCGGTACGGTGCTGACGGTGGAGCAGATGCAGCAATCGATCGATGCGGGCGCGGATTTCCTGGTAACCCCGGGTACGCCGCCGGTGCTGGCTGATGCGCTGGCTGCGGCACCGCTGCCGGTAGTACCGGGTGCGGCGACGCCGACCGAGCTGCTGTCGCTCTACGCGCGCGGCTTCCGTGTCTGCAAGCTGTTCCCGGCCACGGCCGTGGGCGGCCTGGCCATGATCAAGGGCGTGGCCGGCCCGATCGCCGACCTCAAGCTGTGCCCGACCGGTGGCATCACCGAGAACACGGCGGCCGAATACCTCGAGCAGAAGAACGTGGTCTGCATCGGCGGCTCGTGGATGGTGCCGGGCAACTGGATCGACGCCGGCCAGTGGGACAAGGTGCGCGAAAGCGCGGCGCAGGCCGCGAAGATCGTCAAGCGCGTACGCGGCCACTGAGCCCAACGCAGCTGTAGAGCCGAGCCCACGCTCGGCTCCACGCCAGCGGAATGGAAAGCAGCCGAGCATGGGCTCGGCTCTACAGGGCCAGCATCCAGAGCGCGCGCAGCGCGCGACCCGCTCCTGCACTTCCCTCTTCATTCCGCGGTAGCGGCGCACGGAACCTGTCCGTGGCCGGGCGGATGGGTTGCGCAGGGGCGTGAGCCGCATGGATGCGGCGACCGAGCTTACAAGGACGTACTTGCAGCGTCCCCTGCGCAGCCCATCCGCCCGGCCAACCACCCGAAACCCGCCGCACAACCGCGAGGGGCTCAGCCGTTGGCCGAAACCCTTACAGCGGCCGTGCCGGATCCACCAACCCATACTGGCTGGCCATCCGCGCCAACGCGATGTTGTCGTGGATTCCCATCTTCTCGAACAACCGCGCCTTGTGCGTGTTCACCGTCTTCGCACTCAGGCTCAGGCGCCGCGCGATGTCTTCCTGGCGCAGGCCCTGGGTCAGCAGCAATGCCACTTCCAGCTCACGCGGCGACAGGTTGTCGAACGGCGAACCGTTGCCTTCCACGGTGGACAACGCCAGGTTCTGCGCGATGCTCGTGCCCAGGTAACGCCGTCCGGCGGCCACGTCACGCACCGCGCGCAGCAGTTCCTGCGCATCGCAGCCCTTGCCGATGTAACCGGCAGCACCGGCTTCGAGCAGGCGCTTGGGCAGCGGACCGTCCTCCAGCACCGACACGATCACCACCCGCGTGCTGCGGTGGCCACGGACGATGCGCTCGGTCACTTCCATTCCGCTCACCCCGGGCAGGTGCAGATCACACAGCACCACGTCCGGTTGCAGCTGGCGGATCGCGGGCAGCGCGTCTTCGCCGGTCTCGGCCTCGCCCACCACTTCAATGTCGGTTTCACTCGACAGTATCATCTTCATCCCGGTGCGGACCAACGCGTGGTCATCCACCAGGTAGACTCGAATCGTCATTCACGTACCTCTTCGAATGCGGCCAATACGGGTCAACCTAGGCAGGAGCACCTGACCACTGCAAGCGCGGATGTTGCGCAATTCCGGCGTTCTGCCTTGCGCATCACATTCTTCACGCACTGATCGTGCCCCTTGCCCTGCAGAACCCGTTACAACGAAACAACCCGTCCCTCAGGTAGACGCCCTTGGGAGGGCATCCACGTCACTCCCCTTGCGTGATCGCTTCGCTGGCCGTCGCTGGCGGCGAACCGTGCCGTCGCCATGGATGACGGCGGCTGAACATGACCAGGTAGCACCCTACCACCCAAACCAGCGCGGCACACCATCCGGCCAGGATGTCCGAGGGGTAATGCACCCCCAGGTAGACCCGGGAAACGCTTACCAGCAGGCTGAACGACGGCGCCAGCAGCAGCACCGGCCAGCGCCAGCGGGTATTCCAGGCCAGCAGCACCAGGGTGACCGCCAGGGTCATCGAGCCCATCGCGTGGCCGCTGGGGAAACTGAACGTGGATTCCGGCGCGATCGATTCCCACAGGCTCGGCCGGTCGCGCTGGAAGAAGTGCTTGCTGCCCATGTTCAGCAGCGCCGACCCGACGAAGCTCACGGCCACGAAGGTCGCTTCGCGCCAGCGCCGGTGCCAGGCCAATGCGCCGACAATCAGCACGTCGGCCGGGATCAGGAACCACTCGTAACCCAGTTTCGACAGCAGCACGAAGATGCGGTCCAGCCACGGCGAATGCAGGCCGTGCATCTGCCACAGCAGCGGCGCATCGAAGTGGAAGGACTCGAACTCGTGCACTTCGTCGGCCAGGGCGACGAATCCGGCCAGCGGCAGCAGCACACCGGCAAACAGCAACAGCAGCCGCCAGGCATTGCGCGCCATCCAGTGGCGGAAACCGGAGGCTGGCTCCGGCGCAGCGAGGATCGTCGGCTTACCCGGCGCTTCGGACATAGGTGCGTTCAACGTAATCATCGATCAGGGCGACGAATTCCTGGGCGATGTTCTCGCCACGCAGGGTCACCTTCTTCTCGCCATCGACGAACACCGGTGCCGACGGTGCTTCGCCGGTACCCGGCAGCGAGATGCCGATGTTGGCATGCCGCGACTCACCGGGCCCGTTGACCACGCAGCCCATCACCGCCAGGGTCATGTTCTCCGCACCCGGGTGCTGGATCTTCCACAGCGGCATCTTTTCGCGCACGTGGTTCTGCACCACCTTGGCCAGTTCCTGGAAGAACTCCGAGGTGGTACGGCCGCAGCCCGGGCAGGCCGTGACCAGCGGGGTGAACGCGCGCTGGCCGGTGGTCTGCAGCAGTTCCTGGGCGACGATCACTTCCTGCGTACGCGACTGGCCCGGTTCGGGCGTCAGCGAAATGCGGATGGTGTCGCCGATGCCTTCCTGCAGCAGCACGCTCAGCGCCGCCGCCGAGGCGACGATGCCCTTGCTGCCGATACCGGCTTCGGTCAGGCCCAGGTGCAGGGCGAAGTCCGAACGCTGGGCCAGGTCGCGGTAGACCGCGATCAGTTCCTGCACGCCGCTGACCTTGGCCGAAAGGATGATGCGATCGCGCGGCAGGCCGATGTCCACGGCCTGCTCGGCCGAATCCAGCGCCGAACGGATCAGTGCCTCGCGCAGCACGCGGCCGGCGTCCCAGGGCTGTTCGCGATGGTTGTTCTCGTCCATCAGCTTCGCCGCCAGGGCCTGGTCCAGCGATCCCCAGTTGGCGCCGATGCGCACCGGCTTGTTGTAGCGGATGGCGAACTCGATCAGCTGGGCGAACTGCAGGTCCTTCTTCTTGCCGAAGCCCACGTTGCCCGGGTTGATGCGGTACTTGGCCAGCGCTTCGGCACAGGCCGGTTCGGCGGTCAGCAGCTGATGGCCGTTGTAATGGAAGTCGCCGATCAGCGGGACATCGATGCCCATCATCGCCAGCTTGTCGACGATACGCGGGATCGCCGCCGCCGCTTCGACCGTGTTGACGGTCAGGCGCACCATTTCCGAGCCGGCGCGCCAGAGCTCGGCGACCTGCTTCACGCTGGACGCCACGTCGGAGGTGTCGGTGTTGGTCATCGACTGCACCACAACCGGCTTGCCACCGCCCACGGTGACTCCACCGATCTGGACCGATTGGGTCAGGCGACGGGGCCAGGCAGTGGCATCGGAGGGGGCTGTAGGGCGGGTGACGGCGTCATGCATGCGGGCATTCTAACGCCCGCCCCGACCTTGCGGGTGTGTCGCATTCAGGCGGCAGTGCGGCTGCGGCCGATTGTCGCAGGCAGGCTTGCCTGCGAACGCATACGATGGGCGCGAATGACCGGTCCCGACGCCCCGTTTCTCCGAACCCTGTGCAGCCTGCGCTGGTTGGCCGTGGCTGGCCAGGCGGCCACCATCCTCGTCGCCACCTGGGTGCTGGGACTGCCCTTGCCGCAACTGCCGTTGTGGTCGGGCGTGGCCGTGCTTGCCGTATTCAACCTGTATACGCAGCTGCGCCCGGAACCGGCCGATACCGCGCCGCTGACCGCCTTCGGCCACATCCTGGTGGACGTGATCATCCTCACCTGGATGGTCAGCTGGAGCGGCGGTATCGCCAATCCGTTCGGCTCGCTGTTCCTGATCCTGATCGCCCTGGCCGCCTTCGCCCTGCCCCTGCGCTGGGCCCTGGCCGTGGCCAGCGCCTGCCTGCTGGGCTATGCCGCCAGCGGACTGTTCGGGCAACCGCTGCCGGCCGGCTACTTCAACGCACTGGACCTCAATCGCTGGGGCGTGATCGCCACCTTCCTGCTGTCCGCTGCGGTGGTGCTGATCTTCTCCACCCGGCTGGCGATCGCCCTGCGCGAGCGCGAGCTGGAACTGTCGGCGCTGCGCGAACGCTTCGCGCGCAACGAAGGCATCGTCGCCCTGGCCACGCATGCGGCCTCGGTGGCGCACGAACTGAACACGCCGCTGGCGACGATGACCCTGCTTGCCGACGACGTGGCCGAGCGCAGCGAAGAGCCGGAAGTGCGCGAGGACATGGAGACCCTGCGCGAGTTGCTGGTGCAGTGCCGTGAGCGCGTGCTGGCCCTGGCCGCGCCGGCCTCCAACGACCGCCCCGGGCGCGCCCACTCCACGGCCCAGCAGGTGCTGGAGCAGTGGCGGCTGGTGCGCCCGACCATCGACCTGCACCGCAACGACGACGCACCGCTGCGCCTGCCGTTGGACCCGGGCGTTGGCCACCTGCTGATGGTGCTGCTGAACAACGCGGCCGATGCCGGCGAGCAGGCTGGCCGTCCGCGCGTCGACCTCAGCCTGCGCATCGAAGGCGAGGACCTGATCGGCGAAGTGCGCGACTACGGCCATGGCTTCGATGCCCGCGCCGCCGTGCTGCCCGGCAAGCTGTTCGGCAGCAGCAAGAGTGAAGGCATGGGCGTCGGTCTTGCCCTGTCCCATGCCACCATCGAACGCCTGGACGGCGAGATGTGGATGCGCCCGGCCCAAGGGGCCGGTAGCCGCGTCGGCTTCCGCCTGCCGTTGGCCCCCCGCGAGGAATGACCATGACTGCTTCCACCCTTGGCCTGCTGGTCGACGACGACGAACTCTACCTGCGCACGCTGCAGCGCAGCCTGGCCCGCAAGGGGCTGGAGACGCAGACCGCACAGGATGCCGCCAGCGCGCTGGCACTGGCCCGCCAGCATCCGCCGGCGTTCGCGCTGATCGATCTGAAGCTGGGCAGCGATTCCGGCCTGGCGCTGATCCAGCCGCTGCGCGCGCTGCGTGCGGACATGCGGATCCTGCTGGTGACCGGCTATGCCAGCATCGCCACCGCGGTGGAGGCGATCAAGCTCGGCGCCGACGACTACCTGCCCAAGCCTTCGACGGTGCCGATGATCCTGCGCGCACTAGGCGAGGAAGACGATGGCCCCGCCGATGACGGCGAGATGGAAGTGCCCGATGCGATGACCCCGATCAGCCGCCTGCAGTGGGAACACATCCAGCAGGCGATGCATGAAACCGGCGGCAACGTATCGGCGGCCGCGCGCCTGCTCGGCATGCACCGGCGTTCGCTGCAGCGCAAGCTGGCCAAGCGGCCGAGCCCGGAGCGCGATCCGAGCCGGTAACGCGGCGTCGTATCCGCCGGGCATGGCCCGGCGCTACCGGGGTAACGAAGGGTAGCGCCGGGCCATGCCCGGCGGCATTCCCCGCCCGCGTCAGCCTTTCAGCTGGGCCAGCAGCTCACGGGTCAGCGGGTCGTTGACCTCGACATCCTCACCCTGCAGAGCGGGCAGCAGGCCGCTAGCCAGCTGCTTGCCCAGCTCGACGCCGAACTGGTCGAAGGCGTTGATGTTCCAGATCACCGACTGCACGTATACCGCGTGTTCGTACATCGCGATCAAGGCGCCCAGCGCCTGCGGGGTGAGCGCGTCGAGCAGGATCATCGTGCTCGGGCGGCCGCCCGGGTAATCGCGGTGCGGATCGTCGCTGCCCTGGCCGTTGGCCAGTGCTTCGGTCTGCGCCAGCAGGTTGGCCATCAACGCCTGATGGTTGACCGTATACGGATCGTCGTTGTGCACGCAGCCGATGAAATCGGCCGGAATGATGCTGGTGCCCTGATGCAAGGCCTGGAAGAAGCTGTGCTGCACGTCGGTGCCGGCACCGCCCCACCACACCGGCACGGTGTCGGTGGTGACCGGCCGGCCATCGCGCTGCACGCGCTTGCCCAGGCTTTCCATCACCAGCTGCTGCAGGTAGGCCGGCAGCAGCGCCAGGCGCTGGTCGTAGGTCATCACCGCGTGCGTGGCAGAGCCCAGCAGATTACGGTTCCAGATATCGGTCAGGCCGTGCAGCACCGGCAGGTTGCGCTCCAGCGGCGCGTCCAGCGCATGCGCATCCATCTGCGCGGCACCTTCCAGCAATTGCTCGAAGCGCACGAAGCCGATGGCCAGTGCGATCGGGAAACCGACGGCCGACCACAGCGAATAGCGGCCACCCACCCAGTCCCACATCGGCAGCACGCGTTCGGCGGCAATGGCGAAAGCCTTGGCGGCGCGTTCCGGATTGGCGCTGACCGCATACAGACGGTCACTGCCACCCAGCCAATCATGCAGGATCTGGCCGTTGAGCAGGGTTTCCTGGGTACCGAAGGTCTTGGAGATCAGGATGCCGGCGGTCTTCGCCGGATCCAGCGTGGCCAGCGTGCGCTGCATGGCAGCGCCGTCCACGTTCGACACGAAATGCACGCGCAGGCGTGCACCCGTGACCGGACGCAACGCGTCGGCGACCAGGCGCGGACCGAGATCGGAACCGCCGATGCCGACACTGACCACATCGGTCACGCCACTGCCTTCCAGCGCGCGCACCAGCACGCCCATGCGCTGGCGGATGCCGCGCGCGGTGGCATAGGCCTCGGCCGCCACCGGTGCATCGACCACATCACCGCGCAGCGCGGTATGCAGCGCGGCGCGGCCTTCGGTCAGGTTGACCTGCTCGCCACGGAACAGGCGCGTGATCGCGCCGCCGACATCACGTTCGGCAGCCAGCGCCAACAGCGCCTGCAACGCCGCGGCATCGTATTTCTGCCGGGCGAAGTTGACATACAACGGACCGACCCGCAGCGCCAGGTCCTGCACACGGCCGGGTTCGGCGGCGAGCAGGCCGGGAATGCTTGCGCCCTTCAGGCGCTGGGCGTGGGAATGCAGCGAGTCGAATCCGTTGTTCGTTGTCATGCGGCCTGGGTCGGGATCGTGTCGTTGGTGTGGGAGATCTGGTTGTTGCCATCCACGTACACCAGCTTCGGCTTGAAGCTGTCGGCTTCCTGCTCGGTCATGCTGGCGAAGGCGGCAATAATGATGATGTCACCGACCTGCACGTGGCGCGCGGCGCCACCATTGAGCGAGACGACGCCGCTGCCGGCTTCGGCGCGGATCGCGTAGGTCGAGAAGCGCGCACCGTTGGTCACGTCCCAGATGTGCACCTGCTCGAATTCACGGATGCCAGTGGCAGCCAGCAGATTGTCATCGATGGCGATCGAGCCTTCGTAGTTCAGCTCGGAATGGGTGACGGTGGCGCGGTGGATCTTGGTCTTGAGCAGGGACAGGTGCATGGGGGCGCTGCAACGGCAAAGGAAAGAGCGGATTCTAGCACCCGCTTGGCCGTCATCAGGGGGCTGCGACGGGACGCTGAAGACCGTTCAGGCGCCCTCGACCGGTAGCGCTGCCGGGGCATGCCCGCAGGCGCCGTACAGCGACAGGCCGAACACCGTATGGAAGGTCAGCCCGGCGACCAGGCCGAAGCCGCCCGCGGCCAGCACCGACAGGCCGTAGCTGATCACGTCGAAGGTATCGACATAGCGCAGGCGCTGCAGCAGCGGACCATTGTCCGCGCCCGGCCAGGCACAGGTCGCCATGGCCAGCGCGCCCAGACCGAACCCCACGAGCAGAAAGGCGGTCCGGCGCAGACGCCGCTGGGACTGCAGGATCAGCGCCATCGGCAGCAACACCGCGATGGCGTTGCACACGCCCAGCACGAACATCAGCGCACCGCCGGTGAGTGCCGGTACGGGCGTACGCGCGAAGTCGAGCGCAAACAACAGGCCGCCCATCAGCTGGGCAGGCACCATGCCGGCGGCCAGTACCGCCAGGATCGAGGCCCGGGCAAGACGGCCGGTAGTAGTAGTGGGGGTATTCATTTCCGGTCTCCCGTCCATGGGAAGGTGAGAGGCGCCCGCTGCGGGCGCCCCTGAGCCGCATGCGGCTCAGAACTCCAGGTTGTCGATCAACCGGGTGGTGCCCAGGCGGGCGGCGATCAGGGCCACGCGGCCACCGCCATCAAAGGTCGGTTCGGCCAGTTCCGGGGTGCGCAGCACCGCGTAATCCACCTGGAAGCCGGCCGCCTGCAGCGCAGCCGTGGCTTCGGCCTCGATCTGCGTGCGCGTCTGCCCGGCCACGTAGCCTTCGCGCATGCCCAGCAGGGTGCGATGAAGGGTGGTCGCCAACGGGCGCTGCTCGGCGCTGAGGTACTGGTTGCGCGAGCTCTTGGCCAGGCCATCGTCATCGCGCACGATCTCGGCACCGACGATCTGGATCGGGAACGACAGCTCGGCCACCATCTGCTTGATGACTGCCAGCTGCTGGTAGTCCTTGCGACCGAATACGGCCACGTCCGGCTGCACCTGCAGGAACAGTCGCGCCACCACCGTGCAGACGCCATCGAAATGGCCCGGGCGGCTGGCGCCTTCCAGCACTTCACTGACACCGGGCGCATGCATCTGCGTGGTCTTGTCCACGCCCAGCGGGTACATCGCTTCGACGCTGGGCAGCCACACCGCATCGCAGCCCACCTGCTCCAGCCCAGCCACATCGGCTTCGGGGGTGCGCGGATAGCGGCTGAAATCCTCGTTCGGCCCGAACTGCGTCGGGTTGACGAAGATGCTGGCCACCACCTTGTCGGCGTACTGCTTTGCCAGCGTGATCAGCGCGTGGTGCCCGCCATGCAGGTTGCCCATGGTCGGCACCAGCGCCACGCGCAGGCCCTCGCCCTTCCACTGCGCGATCTGCGCGCGCAGTGCACCGAGTTCGTTGAAGGTCTGGATCATTGGGCGTACGCGTGCTCTTCGTCGGGGAAGCTGCCATCGCGCACGGCATCGGCGTAGGCGCGGGTGGCGCCGGCCACCGAGCCGCCTTCGGCCAGGAAGTCCTTGACGAACTTCGGACGGCGATGGCCGCTGTCCAGGCCGAGGAAGTCGTGCAGCACCAGCACCTGGCCATCGCACTGCGGACCGGCACCGATGCCGACGGTCGGCACGGGAACGGCAGCGGTGACGGCAGCGGCAACCGGGGTCGGCACGCATTCCAGGACAATGATGCTGGCGCCCGCCTCGGCAACGGCCTTGGCGTCGTCCACCAGCTGCCGCGCGGCATCGCCACGGCCCTGGATCTTGAAGCCACCCAGGCGCAGCACCGACTGCGGGGTCAGGCCCAGGTGCGAGCAGACCGGGATCTCGCGCTCGACCAGGTAACGGATGATGTCGACCTTGAAGCCGGCACCTTCGATCTTGACCATCTCCGCGCCTGCCTGCAGCAGCTGCAGCGAAGCATCCAGCGCGCGTTCCGGGGTGGCATCGGCACCGAACGGCAGGTCGGCGATCAGCAGCGCACGCTGCAGCACGCGGGCGACCGCGCGGGTGTGGTAGACCATGTCGGCCACGGTCACCGGCAGGGTCGAATCGTGACCCTGCACGACCATGCCCAGCGAATCGCCGATCAGGATCAGGTCGACGCCATTGGCATCGAAGGTGCGGGCGAAGCCTGCGTCGTAGGCGGTCAACATGACCAGCTTCTGGCCATTGCGCTTGGCCTCGGCCAGGGCGGGAACGGTCCAGGGCTTGCTGTCTGCGTGGGTGCTCATGTGCTGATAACCGGGGGAGATAACCCGGGCATTATCACCCTAACGGCGCGATCCCGCAGGCATCCACCCGCATCACTGCATCCCGCACGCGGCCATGGCCGGGAATGGCCAGATCGGCGGCGATTTCGGCCAACGGCACCAACACGAACGCACGCTCATGCAGGTAGGGATGCGGCACTTTCAGCTCGGGGAGGTCCAGCACCTGCTCGCCGAACAGCAGCAGGTCCAGATCCAGCGCACGCGGCCCCCAGTGCACGGCAGGGTCGCGTACGCGGCCGAAGCGCTGCTCCAGCGCGAGCATGGCCTGCAGCAGCGCGACAGCGGACAGATCGGTGTCGACCGAGGCCACTGCGTTGACGAAGGGCGGCTGGTCCTCGTTGCCCCATGCCGGCGTCGCGTACAACCGCGACGCCAGCGTCAGACGGGTTCCGGGCAGTTCGCCCAGCGCGGCGATGGCCGCGCGGACGGTGTGGGCTGCGTCGCCAAGATTGGCGCCCAGCCCGATCCAGGCAGCGGTCATCGATTACTCGGCGGCACCGGCAGCGGCGCCATCAGGACGACGACGACGGCGACGACGCTTGCGCGGTGCCCCAGCCTCCTCATCGCCGGCTTCGCTGTGCAGCGAATCCAGCGACGAATCCAGCTCATGCCCGGACTGCGCCTGCGCTTCGCGCCAGAACGCGACGTCGGCTTCGTGCTCTGCCGATGCCACCTGGCGCAGGGCCAGGAAATCGAAGGCGGCACGGAAACGGGGGTGGCTGAGCGTGCGCATCACGCGCTTGCGCTGACGCGAACTGAAGCGCGCCTGCAGCAGCCAGATCTCCTGCATCGGCAGCGAGAAACGGCGCGGCAATGCGATAGTGCTCAACTGCTGCACGGTGACGCGGTCGGCGGCGCGACGCTGCGCCTCTTCCGGTGCCACGCCCTGCTTGAGCAGGGTTGCCTGCGCGCGGCAATAGGCCGGCCACAGCAACAGTGCGAACAGGAACGCCGGCGACACGGGCTCGTCATTGGCCACGCGTGCATCGGTGTTGGCCAGGCCCTCGACCAGCATGCGGCGCAGCGCACCGGTGCGGTTCGACTTCAGCGCCTTGGCGCTTTCCGGGAACAGCACGTCGAACAGGCCATAGCGTTCCAGCCCTTCGAAGCTGGCCACGCCGTGCCCGGACAGGAACAGCTTGAGGACTTCCTCGAACAGGCGCGCCGGTGCGGCTTCGTTGAGCAGGCCGGCCAGCTGCGGGATCGGTGCGGCGGTGCCCTCTTCGATCTGGAAGCCGAGCTTGGCCGCCAGACGGACCGCACGCAGCATGCGCACCGGATCTTCCTGGTAGCGCTGCACCGGGTCGCCGATCAGCTTCATCAGGCGTGCCTGCACGTCTTCGAAGCCGCCGGTGTAGTCACGCACCGAGAAGTCCTCGATGGCGTAGTACAGGGCATTGCAGGTGAAGTCGCGGCGGATGGCGTCGTCTTCGATGCTGCCGTACACGTTGTCGCGCACGAGCATGCCGTTTTCCATCTCGCGGTCGCCGCTGCCGTCATCGATGTTGGCACGGAACGTGGCGACTTCGATGATCTCGCGGCCGAACACAACATGGGCCAGGCGGAAACGGCGGCCGATCAGGCGGCAGTTGCGGAACAACTGCTTGACCTGTTCGGGCGTGGCATCGGTGGCCACGTCGAAATCCTTGGGTTGGCCATTGACCAGCAGATCGCGCACCGCGCCGCCGACAAGGTAGGCGCCGAAGCCGGCATCGCGCAGTCGATAAAGCACGCGCAAAGCGTTCGGGCTGATGTCCTTGCGGGAGATCGTGTGCTGGTCGCGCGGGATGACGCGCAGGCTGAACGGTGATGTAGCAGAGGAAATGATGTTGGCGCTTCCGGTTGAAGTTTCGGGATTGCCCAATGGCATCGAGGTGCATATACTAGCGCTCCTGCACCGGCAGCGACACACTGCTCCCTTCGTCTAGTGGTTAGGACGTGGCCCTCTCAAGGCTAAAACAGGGGTTCGAGTCCCCTAGGGAGCACCAGTCGCCGCAGCAGGAACCGAAAAAGCCCGCCTTGTGCGGGCTTTTCTGTTTTCCGTGTTCGTGTCGCCGACTGGGCTGGTCGCTTGAGCGCCTCCCTGCTACCGGCTTGAGCCGGTGGGGCCACCCAGGGCAGGACACGCCGCGAACCCATCCATGGGGGCTCGATGGCGCCATCCATGGCGCCAACGGTCCTGCCCTGGGTGACCCCACCGTCTCTGGATGGTTTCCTGCGACGGCGGCAAGAACAGCCTCGCTCCTCCGAAGCAAATTCAACCCCGACGCGCTTGCCTGCGTCCGCTATCCGCGATCTGTCGAGAGGCGGCAGGCCAGCCGATCCAGGACCGTTGGCGCCATGGGTTCGGCGCATGCGCCGGACGGGCTGGGCAGGACGCCCAGCCCCGGTCTTGCCGAGTGCGCAGGACCGCGCACGCGAGCAAGGCGCCATCGAGCCCCCATGGATGGGTTTACGGCGTGTCCTGGAGCGGCTGGCCTGCCGCCTCCCCTCGGAACAGGGAGGCGCTGAAACCCAGGCCGAGCCGTCAGCCTTCCATCTGCTCCAGTTCCTTGCCCTTGGTCTCGCGCACGTAGCGGATGACGAAGATGATCGAGAGGATCGCGGCAACGGTGTAGATGCCGTACGCACCGGCCAGGCCGATGCCGGCCAGCAGCATCGGGAAGGTCACGGTGATCGCGAAATTCGACGTCCACTGCGCCGCACCAGCCACAGCCAACGCCGGGCCGCGGATCTGGTTCGGGAACATCTCGCCCAACATGACCCACATCACCGGGCCCCAGGACATGTTGAAGAACACCACGTAGACGTTGGCCGCCACCAGCGCCAGCCGGCCCATGCCGTCGGACAGCTGCAGGCGACCATCGGCCAGGCTGCCACTGGCGAAGGCGACCACCATCAGCACCAGCGCCACCGACATGCCGACCGAACCGACCCACAGCAGCGGCCTGCGGCCGATGCGATCGATCAGCAGCACCGTCAGCAGGCAGGCGCCGATGCTCAGCGCACCGGACAACACGTTGATCAGCAGCGCATCGCTTTCCGAGAAACCCACCGCCTGCCACAGCACGGCGCCGTAGTAGAACACCACATTGATGCCGACCAGCTGCTGGAACATCGCCAGGCCGATGCCGACCCAGACGATGGGACGCAGCTTGCCGGTGGCCTTGCTGAGCAGGTCACCAAATCGCGGCTTGTGCTGGTCCTGGGCCAGGCTCGCTTCGATCTCGGCCTGCTTGTTCACCGCGGCACGCTCCCCGTACAACCGGCCAAGCACCGCCCTCGCCTGCGCCTGGCGGCCCTTCATCACCAGGAAACGCGGGCTCTCCGGGATCACCAGCAACAGCAGCAGGAACAGCAGCGACGGCAACGCCTGCATCCAGAACATCCAGCGCCACGCCTCCTGCCCCAGCCAGAGCGGCTCGGTCGAGGCACCCGCGGCCCGGGCCAGAAGATAGTTGCTGAGGAACGCCGCGAACAGGCCGCAGATGATCGCCATCTGCTGCACCGTCGCCAGCCGGCCGCGATAGCGCGCCGACGCGACTTCGGCGATGTAGGCCGGTGACATCACGCTGGCCGCACCCACGGCGAATCCACCGAGCACGCGTGCACAGACGAACAACCAGGACGCATGTGCGGCGCCGGCGCCCAGCGCCGACACCAGAAACATCACGGCCGCCACGATCAGCACACCGCGACGTCCCAGCCGGTCACCCAGCCAGCCGGCCGCGAACGCGCCGATCGCACACCCCAGCAGCATCGAGGCGACCTCGAAGCCGAGCGCGGCCTCGCTGGAGTTGAAGGCCTGGCGCAGTCCGTCGACGGTGCCATTGATGACGCCACTGTCGAAACCGAACAGGAAACCGCCGAGGGTGGCGGCGCAGCTGATCAGGACGATGAAGGCCGTGTTCTCACCGCCATTGGAGGCGGCACCGGGCTGGACTGGCGACATGAAGGATCCTGCAAGGAAGGGGGCCGACCGAAGCGGGCCGGCGGCCTTGGCAGCGTCGCACAGGGCGGGCATGCCGCCAAATGGGCATTAGGGGCGCCAATCTGCCCCACTTTCACACGGCAACCGACACCGGGGGCCAACCTGTTCTAGAATTGGCAGGTTCAGTAAGCGATCCGCCCCCTACCCATGCCCTTTGTCGTCACCGAAAACTGCATCAAGTGCAAACACACCGATTGCGTGGAAGTGTGCCCCGTGGATTGCTTCCACGAAGGCCCGAACTTCCTGGTGATCGACCCGGACGAGTGCATTGACTGCACCCTCTGCGAACCCGAGTGCCCGGTCAACGCGATCTTCCCGGAAGACGATGTGCCCGCGGGCCAGGAAGGCTTCGTCGCCCTCAACGCCGAGCTGGCGAAGGCGTGGCCGGTACTGACCGTGCGCAAGGACCCGCCGGCCGACGCCGGTGAGTGGGATGGCAAGCCGGACAAGCTGAAGCTGCTGGAGCGCTGAGGCGCCACCAACGGCAGAAAAAAGGGCGCCATGGGCGCCCTTTTTTGCTTCCGGTAGCGCCGGGCCATGCCCGGCGGAACCTTGGACCGCGCTGCGCGCTCGCCGGGCATGGCCCGGCGCTACCGGCCATTACGGGGCCAGCTTCGCCTTCAGCGCGGCAATCAGCTTCACCGGCGCTGCGGCGGTAGCCGGCAGGCCACGCGGGTCGACCGCGGAGATGTAGGCACCGGCGTCGACGGCGACCACGCGGACCAGGAAGTTGCTGCCTTCGTAGGCCACGTCGTACGAGCCCAGCAGCTGCGCGCGGGTAGCGATGGTCAGGCCTTCCACGCCTTCCAGCGCGGTACCGACCTTGGCGAAGGCATCATCCTTGCTGCCGGCAACGGTGAAGCCGGTGGCGCTGACGGCCGGAGCGGCGGCGGCCGGCGTGGCAGGCTTGGTCGCCGAGCTCAGGGTCGGCACCTGGTTGTTGCCGGCGCCTGCCGGCAGGTTCAGGTCCGGCGGCACTTCCAGCGGACGCACTTCCGGGGCCAGGGCATAGTCACCCTTGACGCCACGCTTGAAACAACCGGTGGTGCCGGCGGCGACAGCTACAGCAAGCAGGGCGTAGGACAGCACGCGGACGGCGGAAACGGATTGGCGCATGTGAATCTCCTGGATCAGACCAAGACGGAAGGTCAGTGGCTGGAAAGGGCTTCGAGGGCGGCGATATCGCCGGCGAGATGGTCGGCGGCAGGCGTGTGTGCTGCCGAAAGCGGCAGCAGCGGCAGGCGCAGATCGTGACCGATGCCGATCCGACGCAACAGCGCCTTGACCGGAATCGGGTTGGATTCGATACCGCAGAAGTCATGGAACGGCTGCAAGCGCGCATCCCAGGATTCGACGGCTTCATGGTCGCGGGCAGCGGCCAGGTCGCACATCCGGCGGTAGGCGCCGGGCAGCACGTTGGAGCCAACCGAGATCAGGCCGTCCATGCCGGCCTGGATCGAACGTGCGGCAGTGCCGTCATCGCCGGTGAGCACGGCGAAGGTCGCGCTGCGCAGGTCCAGCAACGCGCGCACGCGGCCGGTATCACCCACCGCTTCCTTGATGCCGACGATGTTCGGATGGCTGGCGAGCTCGGCCACGGTCTCCGGCAGCATGTCGCAACCGGTACGGCCGGGCACGTTGTACAGCACCACCGGCAATCCCGCCTGGTCGGCGACCGCGCGGTAATGCGCGATCAGGCCGGCCTGGGTTGGCCGCACGTACGGCGGTGTGACCACGAGAGCGTGGGTGGCACCGAGCGCGGCGGCGCGGCGGGTCTGCTCGATGGTCTTGGCGGTGCCGGACAGGCCGGTGCCGGCCAGGACCGGAACGCGGCCGGCGATGCGCTCGACCGCGCTGGCCAGCAGCTGGTCGTACTCCGCATCGGACAGGGTGGCTGCCTCGCCGGTGGAGCCGGCAACGACAACGCCTTGGACGCCGCCCTCCAGCTGCAGGTGCAGCAGGCGCTGCCAACCGTCGGGGTCGAGTGCACCGTCGGCCCGGAAGGGGGTCGCCAGCGCGGTGATGAGGCCGGAAAGGGACAAGGACGTGCTGCTCTTGGCTGGGGAGGGAAAACGCCCGCCACGAAAGGCCGGGGGCGATCTGAATGTTACTTGCGGCGCGAAAGCACGGGCAAGTATGCTGGACACCGGTGGATCCCCGCCTCTGGCGGGCATTCAGACTAACGCATGCATTACCCGGAATCGCCTTGACCGACACCACCCCGCGCCCAGCGCCGAGCGAAAACCACCTCCTGATCAACGCCTATACGACGCATCCGGAGTCCCCCCTGTTGTCCGTCACCCGCCGCATCGCCGACAGCGGGTGCAATCTGGTGGATGCACGTCTGGCCACCGTGGGCCGTGATGTCTCGGTGACCGCACTGGCCACCGGCTCCTGGGATTCGGTCGCCAAGCTGGAAGCGATGCTGACCCGGCTCGAACGCGAGGAAGGCCTGAAGCTGGTCTGGTATCGCACCGAAGCCAAGCAGGCGCAGTCCAACCTGCTGCCGTACATCGTCGAGGTGATCGCTGCCGACAAGCCGGGCATCCTGTTCCAGCTGGCCGATTTCTTCGATCGCCAGGGCATCACCATCGAGACCCTGCAGAGCACGCGCTACCGCGCCATGCAGACCGGTGCGGAAATGTTCAGCGCACAGGTCACGATCGGCGTGCCGGCCAACATGCACATCGCTGCCCTGCGCGATGATTTCCTCGAGTTCTGCGACCACTTGAACCTGGACGCGATCATGGACCCGATGAAGTTCTGATTGAAACCCTGAATTTTTCGCGCGCTCCTCACGGGCGCGTGGCGTTTCATGCAATTGTCGTAGAAAGAACCCAGGCTCGACAGAAGGACCTCATGAACAACGGCGATACCCTGGACAGCACCACCCTCTCCCTGCCGCTGGCGCTGTCCGGCGGCGCCCACGCCACCCTCGGCGATTACGCCGGCCAGTGGCTGGTGCTGTACTTCTACCCCAAG
This sequence comes from Stenotrophomonas sp. 82F1, assembly GCF_056861525.1. Lineage (NCBI taxonomy): Bacteria > Pseudomonadati > Pseudomonadota > Gammaproteobacteria > Lysobacterales > Lysobacteraceae > Stenotrophomonas > Stenotrophomonas sp. 82F1. The sequence goes on along the minus strand of NZ_JBSPUD010000016.1, from coordinate 5,605 downwards.
GACAGCACCCCGGGCTGCACCACCGAGGGCATCGACTTCAACGCACTGCTGCCCGACTTCAGGAAGGCGGGTGCGGTCGTGCTTGGCGTCTCCCGCGACTCGGTGAAGTCCCACGACAACTTCTGTGCCAAGCAGGGCTTCGCGTTCCCGCTGGTCAGTGATGCCGACGAAGCGCTGTGCACCGCCTTCGACGTCATCAAGATGAAGAACATGTACGGCAAGCAGGTACGTGGCATCGAGCGCAGCACCTTCCTGATTTCCCCCGACAGTCGCATCGTGCAGTCATGGCGCAAGGTCAAGGTCGCCGGCCATGCCGACGCCGTGCTTGCCGAACTGAAGGCCCATCCGTCCAAGTGAGTCCCATCGCCCACTTTGTCTGCCACCACCCTGCCCTGCAGCAGGTCGTGGTGGTTTTTCCCTGTCCGTAACCAGGAACCGATGATGACCCGAGGCAAGCGCATCTACGTGCTGGATACCAACGTGCTGATGCACGATCCCACCGCGCTGTTCAAATTCGAGGAGCACGATGTCTACCTGCCCATGCAGGTGATCGAGGAGCTGGACAACGGCAAGAAGGGCACGACCGAAGCGAGCCGCAATGCGCGCCAGGTCAGCCGCTTCCTCAACGAGCTGGTGCAGGCTTCGGGCCTGGACAACCTGGCCGAGGGCATTCCGCTGCAGCGGCCGCAGGGCCTGCAGCTGCGCGGCAAACAGAGCGTGGGCAAGCTGCGCTTCCAGACCAGTCATTTCGACGCGGGCAAGAGCTTTGGCAAGGTCATCCCGGACAACGCCATCCTCGGCGCGATCCTGGCGCTGAAGGAAGAAACGCCTGAAATCCCGGTGGTGTTCGTCTCCAAGGACATCAACCTGCGGATCAAGGCGGCCATCGCCGGCATCGTGTCCGAAGACTACGAGAACGACCGTGCGCTGGACGATTTCAGCCTGCTCTACACCGGCGCCACCGAGCTGCCGGAAGACTTCTGGAAGCGCCACGGCGACGACCTGCGCAGCTGGAGCGACAAGGGCCGCACGCATTACGAAATCCAGGCGCAGGATGGCGAGGAGTGGTACCCGAACCAGTACGTCTACCTGCCGGGCGAAGATGAAGTCGAACTGCGTGTCAGCAAGATCGTCGGCGATGGCAAGGTGGTGCTGTCGCTGGTCGATGACTTCCGCCATGGCAGCCACGCCGTGTGGGGCATCAGCGCGCGCAACCGCGAACAGAACTTCGCGCTCAACGCACTGATGGACCCGGAAATCGACTTCGTCACCCTGCTCGGCACCGCCGGCACCGGCAAGACCCTGCTGGCGCTGGCCGCCGGTCTGGCGCAGACGATGGACCAGCAGCGCTACCGCGAGATCATCATGACCCGCGCTACGGTCAGCGTCGGCGAGGACATCGGCTTCCTGCCCGGTACCGAGGAAGAGAAGATGACGCCGTGGATGGGCGCGCTGACCGACAACCTGGAAGTACTGACGCACAACCAGGAAGGCGGCACCTGGGGCCGCCAGGCGACCAACGACCTGCTCGCCAGCCGCATCAAGATCCGTTCGATGAACTTCATGCGCGGCCGTACGTTCCTGTCGCGTTACCTGATCCTGGACGAGGCGCAGAACCTGACGCCCAAGCAGATGAAGACGTTGATCACCCGTGCCGGCCCCGGCACCAAGATCGTCTGCCTGGGCAACGTCGAACAGATCGATACCCCGTACCTGACTGAGACCACGTCGGGCCTGACCTATGCGGTGGACCGCTTCAAGAACTGGCCGCACAGCGCGCACATCACGCTGCGTCGCGGTGAACGCTCGCGGCTGGCCGATTACGCGTCGGAGGTGTTGTGAACCGTTGCACCCGTCTGCTGCTGCCATCGATGGCGGTCGCCATTACCACGCTGCTCGGTGCCTGCGCGACCACGCAGGGACCGGCCAGCGTGCCGACCACCGAACGCAGTGGCCAGTCCTGGGTGGTCACCCGCCCGATCATCGCCGCGCAGGTGCTCGACACCTGCTCGCGCCCCAGCCCCGGCCGCGAGGCCGGGCGGGTCAGCGGCTACTGGGCACCGAGCCGGCAGCAGGTGGACCAGCTGGAAGCGAAGCTGGCATCGCTGGAAACGCAGGTGCCGCACGTCATGGATTTCGATCGCCAGTACGTCGGCATCGAGCTGGACGGAAAGCGGGTGATCTACATCAACGCGTTCCATCTGCCTGAAGACAACCGTCTACGGCCCGCCCGCGAAGCGGTGCGGGTCTGCGATGGTGGCGCGCAGTTCTGGGGCGCGGTCTTCGATCCGGCCAGCGGCACCTTCAACGAGCTGCAGTTCAACGGCGGCTTCGGCGGGCCCTGAGGGCCCGCCATGGGAATCCGCCTGCCCACCTGGGTCTGGATCGGTGCGGTCGCGCTGTCGTGCGTGGCCGGCATGGTCAATGTGGTCGGCTTCCTGGGTTTCGAACACCAGGCGGTCAGCCACATGACCGGCAGCACCAGCCAGCTCGGCATGGCGCTGGCGCAGGGGGATTGGCGCGCGGTCGGCCACCTGTGGGGTCTGCTGATCGCGTTCTCACTGGGCGCGATGGTCAGCGGGCTGCTGATCCAGGACAGCGCACTGCAGCTGGGCCGCCGCTACGGCGTCGCGCTGGCGCTGGAATCACTGTTGCTGCTGGTGGCCATTCCGCTGTTCAAGCAGCATCAGATATGGGGCGCGCTGGCAGCCGCGATGGCCTGCGGACTGCAGAATGCGATGGCCACCACGTTCAGTGGCGCCGTCGTACGCACCACCCATCTCAGCGGCATGTTCACCGATCTCGGCATCGGCCTCGGCCACCTGCTGCGCGGACTGCCGCTGCAGGTACGGCGCCTGACCCTGAGCGGCCTGATCATCAGCGGCTTCCTCGCAGGCGGCGTCATCGGCGCCTGGTTGTTCGTGCGCTGGCAGTACGACGCCCTGCTCGCCCCTGCCCTGCTGACCGGACTGACCGGCCTCGGCTATGTGTTCTACCAGCAGTGGGCACGCTGGCGGCGCTGAGCATGGCGTCATCCACGCATGGCGTGGATCTACGTTGTCCCTCCGATCATTTCCGCGATATCCACGCATGGCGTGGATCTACTGCAGGAAGCCGTCAGAGGCGGGGCGGTGTGGGGCTGCAGGACCGTTGGCGCCATGGATGGCGCCATCGAGCCCCCATGGACGGGTTTACGGCGTGTCCTGCAGGCCCACACCGCCCCGCATCCCACGAGATGCCGCCGTTGCTCCGGGTGTTGCTGTTGCTTCTGCGGGTGCCGGGTGCAACCCGGCCGGCACTACCCCCACACTGGGCACCACGGCACAATCACCGCATGAGCCCGACCACCCCCGCTTCCGCCCTGACCATCGCCGGCTCCGATTCCGGCGGCGGCGCCGGCATCCAGGCCGACCTGAAGGCCTTCGCCGCGCATCGCGTGCATGGCCTGTCGGTGATCGCCGCACTGACCGCGCAGAACACCCGCGGCGTCAGCGCCGTGCACGTGCCGCCGGTCGACTTCCTGCGTGCGCAGATCGAGGGCTGCTTCGACGACTTCGATATCCACGCAGTGAAGCTGGGCATGCTGGCCAACGCCGAGGTGATCCACGCCGTGGCCGATGCACTGGAACGCCATCGACCACCGCACGTGGTGCTGGACCCGGTGATGGTCGCCACCAGCGGCGCCCGCCTGCTGGAGGACAGCGCGCTGCAGGCAATGCGCGAACGGTTGCTGCCATTGGCCACCCTGGTCACCCCCAACGCACCGGAAGCGGAATTGCTGGTCGGCCGCAGCATCGCCAATGGCAACGACGCAGAGCAGGCCGCCGCCTCACTTCTTGATCTGGGTGCCGGTGCGGTACTGCTGAAGGGCGGCCACCTGCATGAGGGCAACCGCGTGGTCGACCGTTACTTCGATGGCGTCAGCAGCGAAGAGTTCATCCATGCCCGCCTGCCCTTGGATGCGCACGGCACAGGCTGCACGCTGGCCTCGGCCATTGCCGCGCAGCTGTGCAACGGGCTGAGCCTGGCCAATGCCTGCGAAGCCGGCATCGATTACGTGGCGCGCGGTCTGCAGCAGGGCTATGCGCCCGGCCGCAGTGAGGTGCTGGTGCTCGACCACTTCGGCGCGGCACCGCACGCATGAGCGATTCGCCACGCGCACTCGCCGTGGACAGCGGCGATGGCCACCGTTACGAGGTCATCGCCTGCGTGCCTGCACAGCCACTGGCGCGGTTGTTGTGGCTGCCAGCGCTGGGCGTGGCCGCACGCCATTACCTGCCGCTGGCGCAGGCACTGGCCGCCCGGGGCGTGGCGGTCTACCTGCACGAATGGCGCGGCAATGGCAGCAGTTCGCTGCGCCCGTCGCGCGCCCAGGATTGGGGCTACAAACAGATTCTCGACCACGACCTGCCGGCCAGTCAGGCGCTGCTCGCCGCTGACGACAACGCGCAGGACGTGCTGCCATGGATCATTGGTGGTCACAGCCTGGGCGGCCAGCTGGCCTGCGTACACGCCGGGCGCCAGCCGCAGGCGTTCGATCGATTGTGGTTGGCCGCCAGCGGCACCCCGTTCTGGCGTACGTTCCCACCACCACGCGGCTGGCTGCTGCCCCTGATCTATCGCTTCCTGCCGTGGATCGCGCGACGCCAGGGCGTGCTGCACGGGCGCCGGCTCGGTTTCGGCGGCACCGAAGCACGCGGGCTGATCGCCGACTGGGCGCGCGTAGGGCTGAACAATCACTACGCGGCTGCGGGCATGGGCGAGGATCTGGACGCCCAGATGACGCGTGTGCATGGCAGTGCGCAGGCGGTGCTGATGGAAAACGATTGGCTGGCGCCTATCGGATCGATGCAGGCGCTGCTGGCGAAACTGCCGAATGTCGCCTCACAGCTGCGCGTGCTTTCTGCGCAGGAGCTGGGTACGCGAGCTGACCACTTTGCGTGGATGAAACACCCGGAGGCTGTCGCAGAGGCGTTTTCCATTCAGTTGGGTGAAAATTTTCACAAAAGCGTTGACGACTCGCGCCGACATCCGCATAATTCCGCTCCTGTCGCAGGGCGCCCGTAGCTCAGTTGGATAGAGTACCTGGCTACGAACCAGGCGGTCGGGAGTTCGAATCTCTCCGGGCGCACCACTCGACAGACCTTCAGCATCCGCCGCTGGAAGTGCAGTAAAATAGAGAAGTAAGTTGATTGTGTACCGCGCGCCCGTAGCTCAGTTGGATAGAGTACCTGGCTACGAACCAGGCGGTCGGGAGTTCGAATCTCTCCGGGCGCACCACACACGATCAACACAACAAGTTTATGTAATTGGCGCCCGTAGCTCAGTTGGATAGAGTACCTGGCTACGAACCAGGCGGTCGGGAGTTCGAATCTCTCCGGGCGCACCATTACACCGAAACAGCAGGCCTCGGCCTGCTGTTTTTTTTTGTGTTTTTTGGCAGGGCTGCGCCCTGCACCCGCAGAGGCCAAAGCAACGGCAACAGCAGAAGCAGGCATTCCGTGGGTGGCGGGGCGGCATGGGTAGGCAGGACACGCCGTAAACCCATCCATGGGGGCTCGATGGCGCCATCCATGGCGCCAACGGTCCTGCCTACCCATGCCGC